>CALKAK010000150.1 GCA_937983015.1 uncultured Bacillaceae bacterium
TGAACATGATGTCAACGAAGCTTTTTATTTTTAAGTAATTTTTGGAAGCGAAATGATTTTATTTCATTTACCTACATTATTAAAAATCCCGGGAAACATCTTAACTCCCGGGTTCACCGTACAATTATTTGTCGTTAGCGATACAAATACCGCATTCAATTAAAATTATTTTAATTTACCATTTCCTCTTCCACTTTAACTTCATACGTTTCACCAAATAATCGCTTTGCCGCATGATAGGTCGGACCGACATTTCCATCATAAGAAAAGCCATACTCGATCGCGGTGGTGACGAAGCTTTTTGCCCGGCGGACCGCTTCTTTTAATGGGAGTCCCTTCGCTAAATTGGCCGCGATTGCCGCCGAATACGAACATCCGGCACCACTTGTATTCTCAGTGTCAATTCGCGGGGCTTCAAAAACGGTCAGCATCTCGCCATCATAGAGGACATCCATCGCCGGTCCGGAAAGTCTTCCGCCTTTAACCAGCACATTTTTCGCCCCGAGATTGTATAAATCAACAGCCGCCTGTTTCATCGCTTCGACGGAATCAATCGACCGGTTATCCAGTAACACCGATGCTTCATGAATATTCGGCGTGATGATGGTTGCCAGCGGAATGAGTTTTTCCTTCAGCGCTGCGATCGCATCATCTTTTAACAATTTCGATTTCATTTTCCCGACCATCACCGGATCGACAACGACATGCTCAATATTTGCCTCCCAAATCAATTCCGCTACCGTCTCGATGATTTCTTTCGAAAACAACATTCCTGTTTTCAGGGCATCGATTCCAATTTGAGTCCGTGCAAGATGAAACTGGGCTTCAATCGCATCTAAGTCTAACAAATGTACATTTTTATTTGTTTGCAGGTGACGGGCAACGATCGCGGTAATGACCGCCATCCCGTACACATCGTGTTCTTGAAATGTTTTGAGATCCGCCTGAATGCCGGCTGCCCCGCGAGGGTTGGAACCGGCAATGGTCATAACACGTTTTGGCATCTCCATGTCAATCCCTCTTCCTCAATTTGTTTTTCCATACTTGCATCATATTTTACCCAACGAGTTACCTATGTTGGCGAATCACTTATTTTTATTATACTTTCTTTTGGCTTCGATAACGAATCTGTCCTTATCCTTCTCATTGAGCAAGAACCATTTGAAACTATCTGTTTCTATTACTAATAAAAAAGGCTGGATTCGAAAACGGACCAGCCCTGTTACACTTCATTGAAGCTAATAAAATATGATTTTATCTAAGACTTCAGGAAAATTTACCTTTAATCAAGTGAAGAAAACTTATCAATTTCAATGATTTTTTTCTAATTCGTCAATAAGCTCATCATTTAACTTAACATAGTGCGAGATCAAATCCACGATTTCATTTTCAGTTTTCGCAAGTTCTTCTTTATTCCCCTCTTTTTTATGGTAGATAAATGAATCAATGTATAATAAATCGATTAACATGTGATAATTCCAGGCAATTCCTTGTAAAACACTTAATTCCCGTTCGTCGAGCTGGTTAAAATAACCGGACATGAACCGGTTCCTCACTTTTTCAATCTGCTGAACGAGGGTTCGGAGGCTTTCCTCCACTTCCATATGGCGATTTTGATCAGGGTAAAGGGGCATATTCTCGATTAAATCATTCATATGATCACGCGCTCGAATAAACTCTATTTCATCATTAATTTCAAAAGCCGCTCTTAAGAAATGTTCAGCGAACAGTAAATATTTACGATGAAACATATTATAAATTTCCAATTCCAATTCTTCTTCTTTTTCATTTTGATAATCGATATAAGCAATAAGCAACACATTGGTTAATAAACTCGCGAGTAAAATAAACGTTAAGATCCGTTTGAATTTCAATTTTTGTCATCCTCCATTACTTGTACGAAGAAAAAACGCAGTTACCAAATATTGGTACTATCTTCAAAATTCGACAAAAACGAACGGATCCCTCTTAGCTTTTCGAATTTTCTTTAAAAAAATAGCTGGGTTTGCTATTATGCAATTAACCTA
>CALKAK010000151.1 GCA_937983015.1 uncultured Bacillaceae bacterium
AACAAGGCAATTTTACAATCACTTGAACAACGGGGATTTTATCAAAGCCAGTCAGTATACAGGACTGTTTTTATGAAAAAACCCCCTAATATTAGGGGAATTTTCGATATCAAACTGTTCTCATTCGCATTTCTCATACAGAAAAAATTTTTTTCCAACATTAAACAGATTTTAAAATATAGCTTGTGTCATTCCTTACTGTAATTAACTTAAGGTACGGTGAATCGGCAATAGCACATCATTTGCATCCTTAAATTCCTCTTCTACTTCTTCATTTTCACCGCTATCTTCTTCTTCACGATTTTCATTACCATTCGAGATATCGGCATGATCATCTACTGGCTCTCCATCATCTCCCGCATGTGTAAGATCTTCTACATTTTTCATGGATTCTGAGGATTCCTCAATATTTTGTACCTCTTCCGGTTCGGAGGAATTTTCTTCATCTTCGTTTAAATATTGTATGAGTCGCATTAATAAATCATCAATACTTGTCACATGCTCCCGTTCCTCGATAATAAAGAACTGAATGAGTTGTTTCTTCTCCGGTTCGTTCTCTATTAATCGAACGAGCTCATCAATTAGTCGCTTACGCGCTTCAATATCTGTATTTTGAATTGAAAAAGTTCGTTCCTGGGGACATTGATTGGCAAAACAGGTTGTGATCGACGCCTGTGGCAGATTAATTTTCTCAACCATTTGCCAGGGGACAACCATCGTAACATTTTCAAGGCAGAGCCAGTCTGTACGACTGGGGAGACATAACCCGGTGAACTCGGGTAAACTTCCCCCAAGTGTTTCCGATTCAAGATTTTCTACAAGAACCGGTCCGGGAGAACGAATGGTGATATCGATATTTACACCATGTTCATAAGGTAATGATTTGAATATTTCCAATCCTACAATTTGTCCCGTCCCTATTTCAATTTTGCCGAGTAATGCCCCGAGAAGATCCATAGAACCTTCCACTTTTTCAGCGTTTATGATAAAACCTCCACTATGATCCATTTCCTCCTGGTAAACAGCCGCTTCGATTCGATTTTTCGAAAAGAGATGAAAAACAAAAGCGAAAAGAAATAAGAGGGTTAAAACTTGAAGATATTTTTTTGAACGAAGTCTGTTCATTGTTTTCACCTTTTTTTCATTTTTCTTCCATCATGCTTGGAACGTATTGGAAGATGAATCATGAACAATAACTTTTTTATCTTTAAAATTGTCATCTAAAAGGTCCAGATCATGAATTTCTGTTTTCTCCCAGCCTACACAAATGGCACCGGCGATAATTCCAAGGATTGATCCGATTAGAAAACCACCAAGTGCTCCCATAATTGATAGAACGGATAGAAAAATAATCACGATCCCGATAATTGTAGAAAACTGTGGATAAAACCAGGCCAAAAACCCCACGATGAAAATTAATCCACCGAAAAGGAAACCGACAAATACAAGAGAGCCGGGAATGAAAGCAATGGCATATAAGTGGATTGGAATATAGAGAATTAGAATCGCTGCTAGTATGGCAAGAAGACCACCCCAAAAAGGGCGCTCGTTTTTCCACTTTTGAAATTTCCCGGCATTTTGCAATCGTTCGTATTTACGTTTCAGTTTTTCCAGCTGTTTCCGCCTTCTTTTTTCTCGAAAATTCATGGAAATTACTCCTTCCAGATCAGCGGTCATTTAATCACCAATTATTTCCGGTTCATCAATATATTCAACGGAAATTTTCGCACCTTCCAGAGATACAGCAGACTGAAATAAATAATCAGTAATAATTTTCGCATCGGTGATCTTTATTGTTTTCGCATCTTGAGTCCAGTTTTCTGAATAATTTGGAGTATTCTTTTCCCTCACATGTAATTCTTCAAAACTTAAATTCGCGGAGATAAAACGGGCATCCTGAATCAACCCGTTGATAGTAGCTGTACCTTCCACCCACACATGAAAGCGGACCCATTGATTGGTGCCGGGCATTTGTAAATCTTTATAAATATGGAGACCTTTGATCGTCGCTCTATCCATTTTATTGCGCACCATCGGAGCGGCATCTGTCTCTCCTGTTTCCCCGACATGAGGCAATAATTGGAAATTAGCACCTTCCAGTTCTTCAAACTCGACAAAGAAATCTCCAATACCACCAAGGGGAAGAGCAAACGCCGTTCCGGTAAATCCAAAAGTACCGATCAACAAGAGAAAGGCGAATAATCCACTAAATAAGGCTAAGTAAAACTTTTCCTTTACGATATAACCGATTGCAACTTTTCCTTTTTCCATCGTAAAACTCCCCCTATTCTTTTCTTAATTTTCTTTTCCTTAGAAACAAAACTGTACCGAGACCAGAAAATGTTAAAACCATTCCCGCAACAAGTATATTTCCGATACCAGCTGCCGTCTTCGGTAAAATTTTCCCGTCTTCCCCTAAATGATCTTCCCTCCCATCTTGTCGGGTTGTTTTTTCTTTACCCGCTAAACCTTCTTTATCCGCAACCCCTGGTTCTAATAAATTTGGCTGTTCAATACTTTCGATGTAGATTTCCGCATCATTTAATGAAACAGCATTTTGAAATAAGTAATCGGTTACAATTTTGGCGTTGTAAATGGTTACATTCTGTGCATTTTGTGTCCAATTTTCGAAGAAAATCTGTTCCGGCGCTATGTTTTTCGTGTTTGTTTCTTTTACCGTCAAATCATCGAACACAATATCGGCATCGATAAAACGGGCATCTTGAATCAAGCCGTTGATGAACGTCGGTTCGTTTGCCCGGATATGAATACGGACCCAATGACCCGTTGGTAATTGCAAATCTTTGTAAATATGTAAGTTTTCGATCGTAGCAGATTGAATATGATTGCGCACCACCGGCACTTGATCATGGGTTCCGCTTTCACCGATATGTGGATGGAGCCGGAAACCTTCACCCTCCAGTTTTTTAAAAGAAACGTAAAAATCACCCATTCCTCCAAGTCCAACAGCATAAAACGTACCGGAAAAGCCGAAAAATGCAACGAGACAAAGGAACACAAAAAACCCTAAAATTAGTGCTGACCAAAATTTCCTCCGATTTAACCGGCTAATGGTGGCAACATGTTCATCCATCGTTTCCCTTCCTTCCCTTAAAATCCCCTTTGTCGATTTCTTAATATTCGTACTTTTTACATTATTTTAAGGGATTTTTGTCATAAATAATACCCGAATTTTTTCGGTTTTTTCGTAAATCGTCTTTTGTACATGATAAAATTCATGAAAAAACAGGAGGTTTTGTTCATTGCAACCTCCTGCTTGAATAAGTGATTTATGAATTCAATCTGACCTTTCGATATGCTATATATATAATGGCGCTGAGGGTCATTAAAATCATACCAATCAACATGATGGTAGGATAATTGGTGGCTGTATTCGGCAATTTCTTGCCAGAGACTGTTGTTTTTGTATCGGTTTTCGCATCATTATTTCCTGAATTTTTGTCTCCAGCATCCTTTTGACCTTGATCTTTGTTTTGGCCCTGTTTGTCATCGATGTCTTGAGCACATTCACAGTCTCCTGGATCTCCTTTATCACCTTTGTCGCCTTTATCCCCTTTTGGTCCTTTAATGTTTGTCACCAGGACCCAGCCTTTTTCATCTTCTTTTACATACACATCGCCCGTGATTTTATCAAGGTAATAGTCACCGGTTTTCCCGATTGATTCATCTGGTTTCCCTTCACCGACATGCCATACCGTTCCATCAAGACCGTCTTTTCCGTCAGTACCGTCTTTTCCGTCAAGACCTTTTAAATTACCGATTAAAACCCAACCGGAATCCGTTTTTAGATAAAGATCGAAATTCAATGTATTTAAATACAGATCACCAGGCTGACCTAACTCATCGGCCGGAGCTCCTTCTCCAACTAAAATTTGGTTTCCATCTTTACCATCTTTTCCGTCTTTACCATCTTTTCCGTCTTTACCATCTTTACCGTCTTTGCCATCCTCACCCTTCATATTAAAGAGGAACTTCCAGCCACTCTCTTCTTTTCCATATACATCACCCGTTAAAACATCGAGATAAAGGTCGCCTACTTCACCAAGATCATCATCCGGTGCTCCTTCACCATAGTGCCAGGTTCCACCAGACGGTTTTTCTAAGACCACGACCATCCTGTCAACGGAAGCCTCATTCCCTGCGGCATCGCTGACGGTGTAGGTGATATAGTATACTCCCGGTTTTGAAGTGTCCACATCGCCATCGATGACAATTCGATCGGTCAAATCACCATCCACATCATCATAAGCGGTTGCTCCCGGCTCAATATATTCTTCACCAACGTATAAGAACATCGGATTATCGCCGTTAAGGGTGATCACAGGAGCTTCCAAATCTACAGGCTCCTGTTCTTCCTCAATGGGAATTTCCGATAAAACAATATCTTCTCCATCAGCTGGATGGCAGGTTGCAATGATCGTTACGGGCATACCGAATAAGTTCCCATCAAGGGTTGTTTCGATTAATCCCGCCTTTATTAAAACCTTACCTGTTTCCCCTGCTATAAGATCAACATCAATTCCACCTTCTGCAGGAACCTGGAATGATACTTCCGGATCATCTTCATTGAAAGGAGTTTCCGGAATCGTCAAGCCTCCCTCTGCCACATTCGCCACAGTTTTCCCATCAAGAGTACGGGCATTTTCCAATTCCAGTTCAAACGTATTGACGGTACCCTTAATTGGATTGGCTGCCAAATTTAGTACCGGAACCATTTCACCAGGAAAGGTTACTTGTGAATAGGAATCGGCAATTTTAAATTGTTCACCTGATTTGACCGTAGTAGGTACATCTGCAGTAATTGTTACACTCATACTCACCGGTAATTCTAATTGACCACTAACATCAGCGATACATTCATAAACTACCGTCGATGAACTTACTTCCGCCTTTGTCATAACAGGTGCGTACCAAAATGAAAAGATGAACGCAAAGATAATCGAAAGCGATAAAAACTTGTTCTTCATTCCGTGCAACCTCTCCTCCCCCTTTGTTTTCAATTTATTGAAAAATAATAGCCAGCGAACGAGCTTGTTTTTCGTATTCTCACCTCCCCTTCAGTTATTAAAAAAAGCCTCTCCTGAAAACGCTTTTATCCTGTTGTAACCGGACATGTTCGTCTCATATTCTAAATAATTCTTTGCTTGCGCCCAATTCCGATATTTTTAGGATGCTAGCAATTACAGGAAGGGGACCCCGACAAAAATATGTTCTTTATTTTCTTAATTTTCTATTTTTTTATTGCAATTTTTACCTTCCATCTTTATAATTAGAATCAAAGACCGTAAAAAATATGGGATCATGCTGCCAGAAGCCATAGATCTTAATAAGGATAGCTTTTTGGGAGGGGAAAATCATTATGGCACTGACCTTTTCCGGGAAAATGGATTTACTCTATAAAAATGGTTTAGAGATTATTAAAGAAAACCAGGAAGCTATCAAGGGAGAATGGCACAACATCGTGCAGCAATATAAAAGAAACCATATAAAAATCGGTACATCGATGGAAAAAACCATGTACGTAATCTCCGATTTGCTCTTCAATGAAGATACCATGACAGAATATTGCCGAAATCAAGCAATTAAAATTAATCCCTTCATCATTACTTTCCTCGAAAATATAGTTTATAAAGTTATACAAGAAAAAGTAAGAAAGAATTCTAACGAACTGTTCGCCGTGCATTACTTTTTCACAAAATTATATGAAGAAATATATATACTTGAACAAGAAAATTTCCAGCAGTTATCGGATTTCCTCCAATATTTAGTCCGTTCTTTTCAATTACCTATTGAAACAATCGCCATCGTTCAAAAATCAAGAAACGATGATTATACTATCACTAATGTATACACTAAAAAGGAGAATCATTTTCTTGCAGAAAACATAAGATTGGAAGCGGATACAATTTATGAATTACTTGAACTTCTTTATGAAAAAATACATATTGCTTCTCATCCGGACTTTACACTCGTCCCTATCCCGCATCATGAGATTGTACTCATCATCTGTTTACCAAAAAAAGATGTAACAACGATCACATCCTTTATCCACCTCATGTTAAAACTCCACCAGGACCATCAAAAACATATCGACGCCATACGGCACTTACAAACATGGAAGGATTCCGTAATTTTGTTCAATGAAAAAGTCCTGTGTTCGCAATCATACAAAGAAGCCCTTCAAAACATCGCAAGCGGTTTCGTCGAATTTCTCCCTTTTGAGCGGAGCGCCCTTTTCTCATATAATAAAAGCAATCAGGAAGGGTTCGGTATATATGGACATCAACTCGATCAAAACGAGATTCAAAAGATTTCAGAAAATATACAAAACCTGCCTCTTGTCCATAAACAATTGAAACTAATTCAATACTATGGAAAAAAATTAAAATACATCCAACCCCTATATATAGCCGATGTGAAAGGTATTTTTCCAAAACAATATGTGGAACAATTCCAACTAAACTCGGTCGTTATTGCTCCGATATATTTATCGTCCAATCTTAAGATATTAGGAGCTGCAATCCTTGATCAAGGTCCCGGCCGATTTTTTAAAATCGATAAGGAAACCTACTTTGCATTGATCAAATTTGGACAAAGCGCCGGAGAAATTCTTGCGAAATATAATAAAAATAAACATAATGAAAAAAAGTGGAATCTTTCACCACGGGAACGGGAAGTTTTACAGTTACTTTCTGAGGGTGCGTCAACTTTTGAGGCCGCGATCGAAATGAATTTAAGTGAATATACTGTACGTGATTATATATCGTCCATCATGCAAAAAATGAATGTAAAAAATCGAACCGAAGCAGTGGCAAAGGCTATCAGAGAAGGGGTCATATAGAATAAGCTTTTTCGAATAAATTTAAAGAGATACACCCGGTCATCTTTCGTTAGAAATTTAGGTTCCATAATCCTGGAGTGTATTTTTTATATGATATTGAATCCTTATAGAATAGATAAATACACCTTTCAAAAAAACGATGACGGTTTATGAATAATTTTTCAGGATTAGGAGAATTTATTACTATCAACTACAATAAAATTATGGAGGTAATAATGGTTAAAGATTCACACGCACCTAAAAACAAAGCAAATGCTCCGTATAAATTGCCTGATGAACAAAGACGCGCAAAAGGTAAATCGAACACCCGTGGCAATAGAAATTAAATGATCTCCTTTAAACAAAGGAGATTTTTTTATTCCCTCTGTTCACTTCCGAAATTTTTTACGAAATTTAATAAACTTTTTACTTTAAACATAGCAATTTTTGGGAAAAACTTCTAAACTACTTTGCCTAAATGTAACCATTTTCATATAATAGGGATATGTCTTTAATCACGACATTTTATTTTTTAATATCTGTTGTATGCAAGTGTGTTAGTTCTCTATAGTAAGTGAAAATAGAAAGAAGGTCATATATTTGTCAAGCAGCAATGCGATTACTAATTTTACAACTGGTAATGTTACGCGTAATTAAGCAGTTTTTCAACCCCTATATTTTTATACGATTTTTTGCAAGCGGTTTATAGCATGGTCGATACGATCATCATCGGTAAATATGTTGGTAGTGCCGGTCTTTCGGGCGTTGCGATTGGCGGAGATATTTTTAACTTCCTAACTTTTTTAGCAGTGGGTTTTGTTACGGCTTCCCAGGTGTTAATCGCCCAGTCTATAGGCGCAAAAAAGCGTGATGAGATCGGTAATTTAATAGAAACTATTTTTTCATTCACCTTGTCATTGTCAATAGTTTTAAGTTGTATTGGATTTTAATCCGGGAACCGATTTTAAACTGGATGAGTACACCACTTAAACGAGCCCCTTTGCCAGGATATGTCTTACAAACATAATAACAAGGACAGGTTTTTATTTTTGGTTACAATATCGTCAGTGCGATATTTCGTGGATTTGGCGATGCGAAAGCCCCTTCGTTTTTGTCGCACTGGCAGCCGTGCTCAATATTTTCTTTGGCTTCATTTTCGTTGTCGGTTTAAAAATGAACACTTTTGGTGCCGCACTTGCTACAGTCATCAGTCAAGGATTCAGTTTTTTATTAGGTTTCATTTGTTTGTATAAAATGAAAGATGAAATTGGTCTTGAAATTAAATTAAAAAAATTCCGCATGAAATGGGCGTATTTAAAACCCTCGATTTTTCTAGGTACCCCAATGGCGTTTGAATCAGTATCCGTCCAATTTTCCATGCTTTTTGTTAATTCCTGGATCAATTCCTACAGGTCCTCATCTCAGCCATTTCAGCGATCGGGAACAAGATCGGTATGGTTAGGAACTTATTTGCGAACGCAATCACCATGTCATCGAGTTCGCTGATCGACCAGAATATCGGAGCGAGAAAATATTCGCGAGTACCACGGATTATTCGCGATTCTATTTTCATTAATGTATGTACTATTTTAATATTCAGCATCCTAATATTTCCGGAACAAATTTTTAGTGTTTTCACTAATAATCCGGAAATCCTCGCGATTGCCATGGAATACGTCCCTAATTCTTGTTTTAATCTATTCTTCCGCAGTTTTCCGTTCACCGATGAGCGCCTTGATCCGGAGAACAGGAAATTCCCGCTTGAATGTTACCGTTCCTCTGTTTGATGCCTATCTTGCCCGAATCGGTCTCGGTATATTACTCGGATTAGTTTTCGGTTTAGAATATCAGGGGTTCAGGTACGGGAATCCTCTAACTAGATTTATGCCAGTGATCATCGGGGGAATATATTTCTTCTCAGGCAATTGGCAATCGAGGAGTCATCTGTTGGAAAATTAATAGTTTACGATAAAAGAACTTTATGACCTCATATAAAAAAAGAAAATCAGACATCCTGCCTGATGTGCATGGTTGTCTGATTTTTTTATGATTTATTTTGTTTCAGCGTTTTAGCAATCAGTCAACTTTATGATCGATTGTCTCATTTTGCTCATCTAGTGTATCATGATTTTCCTGATTTTCATTACCTGGGGAATCTTCTCCTGGTTCTTGATTGTCTATAGGTTCATTTCCCGGTTCTTCGCCATCTTCAGGCTTTTCACCATCTATAGGTTCTTCACCTTTATCAGGTTGTTCCTTATCAATAGGTTCATCACGAGTCCCGGGTACCTTATCGCTAATGTGTTCTTCATCATTAGCCGGTTGGTCATCTTGATCAAGCTTGTTCGTGTTGTTCACATCATTATTTTGTCCTTCTTCATTTCCTGTGGATCGATCGTTTTTACTAGAGCGAGCCCCCTCTTGTTCGTTTTTATACGATGGTAGGAATCCTTTATTTTCCTGCTCACCCTTTTTTCCATGGTGTGATAAAGATGATTTTTCGTTCGTTTTTTGGGATTCTATTAAACTCTCTTTTTGCCCATCGTTTTCTCCAGTTTCGGCGGTTTCATCACTCGATGTTTTCATATTCTCGTTTTGTCCGGATTCTTTAATCATGGAATCTTTCTCTGCTTGCTCTAATTCAATGACAGGGAAATCTTCCCCTTTTGACTCTTTTTCCGTTATTTGTTCAGCAGTATTTGCTTTCTCTTGTTCTGTAATATTTGTACGTTCTGTTTCACTCGTAGTTACTGAATGGACTACAGCAGCACCTCCTGTCAACAATACGAGGAATATACTTAATAGCGATATTTTTTGTTCAATGGTCAAGTGCGAAAACCGTATGTTTCTCATTCTTTTTAAAAACCGCATCAAAGCTTCCCCCATTCTTAATAACAACCAAGTATTCGGTAGGCAATCGAACCGGAGCCCGGTGATGTTTCATTTCTCTATGATTTCATTTACAAATAACCCTGCATATTGGAGGAAATTCCTGCCGGTCCTTTTTTACTTATACAATACCATAAATTATCAGAAAAAATCATAAAAACAAGAAAATTTTCCTATCGGCTCTAAACCTTGTAAAAGATTCTTTTAACGCGAATTCCTTGTATTTGCTACGAATCATTCGATCACTTCTATCCTCCTTTGACAGATTCCAGCTAAAGGACAGCCGTCACAGATCGGCTTCTTCCGGCAGTGCCTTTTGGCATGTTCAACTAATAGCGCGTGATATTCGTTATATACTTGTAAACTTCTGGGGATATTCCCTTCAACTTTTTGCTGAAATTCATCATAAGCTTGTGGCATATCCAAGCCAACTCTATAAAAAATCCGCCGCGTGTATGCATCGACGACGAAAAAGGGTTTATCCAAAGCATATAGGAGAATACAATCAGCGGTTTCCTTACCGATTCCATAAATCCTTAAAAGCTCATTCCGTAAGCACGTTCCTTCATGTGCTTTTACTTTCTCTAAATCGAACTCATAAGCTTTAAACCAATGTAAAAAAGAAAAAATTCGTCGCGCTTTCACATTGTAAAAGCCTGCGGGGCGAATCAATCGTGCCAATTCTTCAACTGATAATGTTTCCAATTTCTCCGGTACAAGCCAGGGTTTTAATTGTTGAATCGCCTTTTCAACATTATTCCAGTTCGTCCCCTGCACTAATATCGCACCGATCATCATTTCAAAAGGACTGTCTGCCGGCCACCAGTTCTGGGGACCGTATGCTTTGTACAGACGGTTATATATATTCATAAAAATCGCCATGAACCTACTCCTCATCGTCCCATTGATAAGTTTTATTTATGATAAAACTTAAATATTATATAATTCACTTATCGGTTGGTGCCATTTATAATGGCTATGGAGGAGGTAACTGACGGTGGAATATCTGCTTATATTTTTGGTTGGAGTGATCGGTACCTCCATTGGTACTTTGGCAGGCGGTGGCGGATTTATTACTTTACCGATGTTGCTTCTTTTAGGTACACCCATTCATTCCGCCATCGGTGTGAATAAAGTTTCGAATACGATCAGTTCATTTAGCAGTTTTTTCTATCTCTTTCGGAACAAGAAGATAAAATTAAAAGAATCATTTTGGATCATCCCTGTCAGTCTTGCAGGAGGAATAAGCGGTAGCTTTATTGCATCTATGCTTAATGCTGACTATATGTATATCATAGCGATCGTATTGTTAATCGCATCATTTATTTTTTCCGTGATCCGAAAAGATTGGTTCTCCGGGGAACCAAGACCGATTCCAAAAATTTTATCCATGCTAGGAATTTATGCGATTGGAATATATAATGGACTATTCGGTCCAGGACAGGCAACGTTGATGATGTATTTTTTCGGCTTTTTAAAAGTTTCCTATATTAAGACCATCGGTTTTGTAAGGCTGGCGTCCTTTTCTAGTAGTTTTGGTGCTGCGGTTATATACATTTTAAATGGTCATGTAATCTGGTTGACAGCGATTTGTTTGATCCTTGGTTCGGTAACCGGAGCCCAAATTGGTGTGCGTGTTGCAGAAAAATTACAGCCCAAATTTGTAAAAATCTTACTGCAAATCGTGACGATCGCCTTGATCGTCCAGATCATCGTCCAGCAATTTTCCTCATAATTCTCACCGTTCAAAAAGCCGCAGCACGATCGCTGCGGCTTTTTCGTCTAGAAATATAAAAGTTAGCGAATTAAGAAGTACTTCTTTTTCCCCCTACGTATAATCGTATATTTTCCTTCGATTTTATCAGCATCACTCAACTCGTATTGAAGATCGGTGATCCGTTCGCCATTGATATAGATCGCACCGTTTTTGATATCTTCTCGCGCTTGGCGTTTGGAAGGGGTAATATTCGCCTGGACGAGTAATTCAACAAGATTGGTGATGTTTTCTCGATTTTCAAAAGAAGGTACATCTTTAAAACCTTGTTCAATCTCCTGGGCTGTTAACTCTTTGATATTTCCGCTAAATAATGCCTCGGAAATCCGGACGGCTTGCTCGAGTGCCTTTTCCCCATGAACAAGTCTCGTCATTTCTTCTGCCAGTGCTTTCTGAGCAAAACGCTTTTCCGGTTGTTCCTCGGTTAAGCGCGCGAGCTCATCGATTTCCTCATGGGAGAGGAACGTGAAATATTTCAAGTATTTGACGACGTCCCGATCATCGGTATTGATCCAGAACTGATAAAATTCATAAGGGGTTGTTTTCTCCGCGTCAAGCCATACAGCATTACCTTCCGTTTTTCCGAATT
Organism: uncultured Bacillaceae bacterium; assembly: GCA_937983015.1. GTDB lineage: Bacteria > Bacillota > Bacilli > Bacillales > Caldibacillaceae > CALGAD01. The sequence continues at coordinate 12,094 of CALKAK010000151.1, forward strand.
TCGTACCGTCAGCTTTGGTGACAAGGGGAACGGTAAGTCCATATGCTTTCGCCTCATCACCTTTCACTTTACGGATCAGTTCTAAACCGGCGGTGATATTACCCCATTGATCGCTCCCACCCACTTGTAAACGACAGTTTTCCGTTTCGTACAATTTCAAGAAATCCAGCGCCTGTAAGATTTGGTAGCTAAATTCTGTAAAAGATATTCCCGACTCCAGTCGCGACTGAACGGATTCCTTGGCCAACATGTAATTCAAACTGAAGTTTTTTCCGATGTCACGCAGGAATGTAATAACGTCCATATCTCCTGTCCATTGGTAATTATTGGTTACCATGGCGGGATTATCCTTACGATCAAAATCCAAAAAGCGAGAAAGCTGTTCTTTAATTTTTTCTACCCATTCCATTACCGTTTCCACCGGATTTAAAGTTCGTTCCGTCTTTTTCCCACTCGGATCACCGATCAATCCTGTTGCTCCACCGACAAGTGCGATCGGGCGATGTCCGGCGAGCTGGAAGCGACGTAACATCAAAATAGGAAGTAAATGTCCGATATGCAAACTATCCGCTGTAGGATCGAAACCAACGTATAAGGTAATCTTTTCTTCCGATAATAATTTCCGCAGTCCTTCTTCATCGGTTATTTGTTGAATTAATCCCCTGTATTGTAAATCATCTAATAAATGCATCGCTATTACTCCTTTTTCTTTTATTCAAAAATAAAACCCTCCGACAATGTCGAAGGGACGAACGATCGCGGTACCACCCTACTTGAGGACAGATATTAAAAGAGTTTCTGCCCTCCACTCGTTTTGATAACGGTTTTTCCCGTTCACTGCTACTTGAAATGTTCACAGTGAAAGCTCGGGGACGTAATTCGCCCTTCTATTTGTGCTGGTTTGCACCACCCACCAGCTCTCTAGAACAGGGATAGAAACGGCTACTGAATCCCGTCATTGCTAACTTTTTAATTGTAATCCTATAATTACCATAATTAAATTCAGTTGTCAATAAAGGTGAAAAACAGATTATGAACGCTCGATCACGAATTAAGGATCAACAAGGCCAAAAGATTTTAGATCCCTTTTTAAGCAAATGAATTGAAGATAGTCGCTTCTCCGCGGAAAAAGGTCACTAAATAATGATTTCTGTGCTATAATTGATTAAGATTTTTAGAAAAGCGTTTCCCTTGATAAAATGGGAGGATAAAAGATGAATGAACAACTACAAAATTTCATCAATAAGTTACGATCGTTGAAACAAAAGATTTTCCATCCACGATTATTGAAAATCTTGCGGATCTCCTATGGCGTTATATGGAATCTGATATTAATTTCCCTGATCTCTATTTTATTGCTCGTAACCTTTGCTTTTGGAGCTGGTGCTGGTTATTTCGCCTCACTCGTAAAGGACGAAATTCCACGTTCCTATGAAAGCATGCGGCAAGACATCTATAACTACGAAGAACCTTCAGAAGTGTTTTTCGCTGGAAATGTACCGATGGGGAAACTTCGATCCGACATTATTCGCGAAGAAGTGAAACTAGAAGAAGTATCTCCATACGTCATTCAAGCTGTAATTGCCACTGAAGACCAAAACTTTTATGAACATAAAGGAATCGTACCTAAATCCACATTACGGGCCCTGCTTCAAGCATTTACTAATGCATCGACACAAACCGGTGGCAGTACTTTGACACAACAGCTTGTTAAAAACCAGATTTTATCGAGCGAAGTCTCTTTTGAACGAAAAGCAAAGGAGATTCTCTTGGCATTAAGACTGGAAAGATTTTTCTCAAAGGAAGAAATATTGGAAGCATATTTAAATGTTTCCTCGTTCGGAAGGAACTCATCAGGACAAAATATTGCCGGTGTTCAGGCAGCGGCTCAAGGAATCTTTGGCGTGGATGCAAAAGACTTGAATTTACCACAGGCTGCCTTTATCGCCGGACTTCCACAAAGCCCGAATGGATATACTCCATTTACAAGAGATGGGGAATTGAAAAATCCCGAGGGATTAAAACCCGGACTGGAGCGGATGAGAACCGTTTTATCCCGCATGCACGAAATGGGTTTCATCACGGAGAAGGAATACGATGAAGCGCTCAATTACGATATCGTTGCTGACTTCATCCCGCCACAAAAAACGCTTATCCAAGAGTATCCATTTTTAAGTATGGAAGTGGAAAAAAGAACAAAAGAGATTCTCGCTAAATTAATGTATGAAGAAGATGGTTATACAGAAGAAGATGTAAAAAATAGTGATGTTCTCCTGGAGCGTTATTATACAGAAGCAGAACGCGCCTTACGTCGAAACGGTTATCAAATCCATATTACAATCGATAAAGAAATTTACGATCGCCACCAAGAGATCGTCAAGAACTTTAACGGCTACGGTCCCGATCTACCGGAAGAAAAAGTAGATGAGGAAACGGGAGAGACTAAAATTGTCAATGAACCGATGGAAGTCGGTATGATGCTGATCGAAAATCACACTGGGAAAATAATCAGCTTTGTCGGTGGACGTGATTTTGAACGCGAAGAAACAAACCATGCTACCAGTGCGAAACGCTCGAACGGATCAACAATGAAACCTTTAGCCGCTTACGGTCCTGCCATTGACCTTGGAGTGATCGCACCGGGCTCACCTATTGCCGATGTGGACCACGGTACAAGAATCAATGGAAGACCATGGCCGCAAAACTTTAATCGCCGGTACTATGGACTAACATCAGCTCGCGTTGCGTTGGCTCATTCGTATAACGTATCGGCGGTAAATGTTTATGATCGGATAATCGCAGCTGGTTACGAACCCTATTCCTATCTTGAAAAAATGGGAATGGAAAGCCTGAAAAGCCAGGAATATCGTGTGCGCTCTTTACCGCTTGGTTCTCCAAGCGTGACCGTAGAGGAAACTACCAACGCCTTTGCAACCTTTGCTAACGGCGGTCAATTTGTAGATGCCTATATGATCGAAAAAATTATCGATAAAGATGGAAATGTGATCTATGAACATCAGCCCGAACCGGTCGAGGTCTTTTCGCCGCAAGCCGCTTATTTAACCATTGATATGATGCGTGATGTAATCAAATACGGAACGGCGAGAGGTTTACCTGGACAGATGAAATTCCGGGCAGATTGGGCCGGTAAAACCGGGACTAGCCAGTGGACCCATGATATTTGGTTTGTCGGTCTCAATCCTAACGTTACCATGGGTATTTGGATGGGATATGACACGCCGAAAACAATTCAACGGGGCTATACTTCCAGACATTTAAGTTTATGGGCACAACTGATGAACGCCACTTATGAAATCAATCCTGACCTGATCAATCCTGGTGAAACATTTAAAATGCCTGGAGGAGTTGTAAAGAGGAGTTTTTGTGGTGTATCTGGACTTCTACCATCTGAAGCCTGTTCATCTGCAGGTCTAGTTGTTTCTGACCTCTTTATTGCTGATTACGTACCAAAGAAGACAGATGATAGTTTAATTATAGGAAAATACGTGACGATCGGTGACAAAAAATATTTAGCATTAGAGTCGACGCCTGATGAATTCGCACATACCGGTGTCATACTCAATCCAGATTTCATCAAAGAAATCGCTCCAAATCTAACGGATTATAAACAGTTGATCCCTGACACAGAAAAATGGGCCAATGTTCTCATCCCGACCGATAAAATTGAAGAAAATGGTAAAATCCCGAGCGGGATTCCGATCAAGCTGTCCGGTAATGTCATCAGCTGGAACAAGCATGGTGAAAATGATGTCATAGGTTACCGAATTTACCGATTAATGAACGGTGAAAGGGGACAAAAAGTTGGCAGCATACCGGCAAGTGGTTCATTATCCTTTACATTACCCGGCCCTGGTCAGTATGCTCTCACCGCCGTTGATATTGCCGGCAATGAGTCACCCTTATCAAATGTTGTCACCTACGGTATCATTGACATCCCGCTCCCACCTGAGGAACCGGATGTACCTGATGAAGAAGAAGATACAACAACTCCAGTTGAACCCGATCCCGTTGAAGAAGAAGATGAGGTAGAAAACTAAGCATTTGCTCGCAAGAAAGGGGCATCCAGAAAGTCTTGTGTTTGACTTTTGGATGCCCCTTTTCATATTCTAAAACCATAATTTATCTACATTCGCGTTTAACCCATCTCTGGTCCTTTAACTATTGGACAATCATTTTTCTTTACGGTTCATCTTTTCGTTTATCGTATTCTCCCTAATAGCTACCACTTTTAAAGATTTTTAAGTGCCCGCCTGATCAGTTTACCACTCCGGGTTTTCGGTAATTCTTTTACAATTGCGATTTCTGCAAAATGAATATTGCTTGACAACCCCTCTTTCACAAAACGATTTAAATCTTCTTTGATTGATGAAGTATCTTTACAATTCTCATTTAAAACGAGATAAGCTTTTAAACTTTCTCCCGTAATTGGATCGGGTTTTCCGATCACTCCAGCTTCCTTTACCGCCGGATGTTGCATCAACTTCCGTTCGATTTCAAATGGGCCTAGCCGTACACCTCTTGTTATGATTTCATCACTCAATCTTCCTTGATACCAAATGTATCCATCTTCATCCATATACGCCGCATCACCGGTCAAAAAGTATCCATTCGGATGAAAATAGGAGGAATATATCTCCGGTTTCTGCCAGATCTGGCGCATCATCGCTGGCCAAGAAGGTTTAATCGCCAAATTGCCAACTTGATTCGGTGGAAGTTTATTTCCTTCATGATCTAAAATTGCGATTTTAACCCCCGGTATAGGTTTTCCCAAGGAGCCGGGACGGATTTCGAGTGTGGGAAAATTAGCGATCATGATTCCGCCAGTTTCCGTCATCCACCACGTATCATGAATCCTTAGTCCGAGCGCATCCATCCCCCAGTCAATGATATCAGGTGATAATTTTTCACCGACGGTCAGAATATGCCGTAACGATGACAGATCGTATTCATTAAGAATTTCATCTCCTGCCCCCATCAACATTCTTATTGCCGTCGGAGCAGTATATAAAACATTCACACTGAACATTTCAATCGTACGATACCATTCTTCCGGACTGAAGCGGCCACCATAAATACAAATAGATGTGCCCGTCAACCATGGTGCAAACATGCCATATACGGTTCCGGTGATCCATCCAGGATCTGCCGTACACCAGTAGACATCACTTTCCTTCAGGTCGAGTACCCATCGTGCGGTGACATAGTAATGCAGCATGGCATCGTGGACATGCAAAATCCCTTTCGGCAAGCCTGTCGACCCGGACGTATATTGCAAGAGAAATCCATCCTCACGGCTAACCCAGGTAATTGGTAAGTATTTTTCCGCCTCGTTTAATCGTTTATTAAAATCAATAAATTTTCCAGTTTCAGCGATATTCTTTCCAACAAGAAAAACTGTCTGTAATTTTTCCAGGTCTTTTTCAGGAATTCGTTCTAACAACTCCGGGGTTGTAACAAGATAGCGAGTGCCACTATCTTGTAAACGAAAGCCTAGCGCATCTTTCATAAACGAATCAAATAATGTACCAACGATCGCCCCAATTTTCACCGCACCCAGGACCGCCATATACAACTCCGGAATCCGGGGGAGGAACATGAAAATCAAGTCCCCCTTACCAACACCATGTTCTTTAAAAACATTTCCCGCACGATTACTCCATTCCATAATTTCCTTAAACGTATATTTCTCAACGCGTTGTTCATCACGGTAAAATAATGCAACCTTATGCTTTTTCGTACCCTTTGCATGCCTGTCTATCGCTTCATATGCGATATTCACCTTTCCGGTTTCTGACCATGAAAAATATTTTTCCGCATCTTGCCATGAAAAATTTTGATACTGCTCATCATAATCGCTTAAATTGTAATGACCGGATTTAACTGGTAACGTTTTCAATTCGATCTCCCATCCTCCCGGGGTAATTGAAATGAAATTCTATTAATATTATCCCAGTTTCTAAAAATTAAGCAATAAATCCGCTCTAATATTGCCAAAACTCTAAATAATCATGAACAAATTTGTTATAATTAAATTATGCAAATCACATGGTTTTGGTGGTGAGGGATTGGAACACAAAAAAACTTACCATAAAAAAGTTTTGGAGACGAAAAAAGGGACGATTATCATCGAAGGCCCGATCACTCCAGATTCATTGCAAAAATTCTCATTTCATGAGGGCCTTGTCGCTTTCCGACCGCCTGTAGAACAAAAAAAGGCATTAGTAGAAATCGCTGGCTTCCCGGAAGGAAGAGTCATCGTCGCAAGAGATGGTCAAACAGTAGTCGGATATGTCACATATTTATACCCCGACCCTTTAGAGAGTTGGTCCGAAGGGAACATAGAAAATTTGCTAGAATTAGGGGCTATTGAAGTCGCTGCTCCGTATCGAGGGCTTTCAATCGGCAAAGAGCTGCTTATTGTCTCGATGATGGATGATCATATGGAAGATTACATCATTATATCTACAGAATATTACTGGCACTGGGATTTGAAAGGAACCGGATTAGATGTTTGGCAATATCGAAAAGTTATGGAAAAAATGATGGCTGCAGGCGGGCTTGAACCTGCTGCCACTGATGATCCGGAGATTTGTTCACACCCTGCCAACTGTTTAATGGTGCGAATCGGTAAACGTGTCGATCAAGAATCGATCGAACAATTTGATCGACTTCGTTTTCGTCGTCGTTATATGTATTGAACCAGCAGGAGTATCACGACAAGGGGGATCATAATGCTCGTTGAAGACAGGATGGTCACGGATGTACACGTACTTTCCGAAGATGATACGATTGAAAAAGCAATACAAATCATGCAAAAATACAATATTCGCCATCTTCCTGTTGTGAATAAAGAAAAGAAATGTATCGGTATCGTCACCGATCGCGATATACGTTCCGCGGTCCCGTCTATTTTTTCTACCGATGAGCATCAGGAAATATTTTACAAATACGTAAAAGAAATAATGACAAAAGAAGTCATCACCTGCCATCCACTGGATTATGTCGAGGATATTGCCCGTTTGTTTTACCAGCATAATATCGGCTGTCTGCCTGTGGAAAAAAATGAACGTCTTGTGGGAATTTTGACACAGACAGACGTATTACAAACATTTATCGAATTGACCGCAGCGAATAAGCCCGGGAGCAAAATCGAAATCATCTTTGACGGTAAAAGCAAGACGATCACGGATATTATCAAAATTCTCACAGATTTAAATGTACATATTCACAATTTGCTCATCTACCAGGATCGTCAAAATCCCGATACAACCATTCTCGCCATTCGCTTAAATACTATTAATCCATTACCGGCCATTTCGACACTACAAAGACATGGTTATCTAGTGAAAATTCCCCTTTCATCAGGAGATGCCAATGGCCAATAAAGCGGTTTTCATTTACTCCGATGAACTGCTAAACTATCGTTTTCCTGGCCGGCATCCTTTTAATCAAAAACGCATTCAACTAACACTGGATTTATTGAAAACGCTCAACGCTATCAAAGATGAACAGATCATCCCCCCACGTATAGCCAGTGATGAAGAATTATCGCTCGTTCATGATGAACGTTTCATCAATACTGTGAAAAAGGCCGAGAATGGACAAATAAACGTTGATCAATTATTTAGCTATGGGTTAGGAACTGAGGATACACCGGTTTTTCCCAAAATTCACGAGGCAAGTGCTCGTGTTGTCGGTGGTACATTGGTCGCGGCAGAATATGTGATGGAAGGAAAAGCAAATCACGCCCTTCATCTCGGCGGTGGACTCCATCATAGTCTACAAGGAAGAGCATCCGGTTTTTGTATATACAATGATTGTGCTGTGGCAATCCGCTGGATCGTCGATCGCTACGATGCGAAAGTGCTTTATATCGATACAGACGCCCATCATGGAGA
>CALKAK010000152.1 GCA_937983015.1 uncultured Bacillaceae bacterium
TATCAGGGAACGATTTCCATCGGTGGCATACCGATCGACCATTATCAGTTAAAGATGTACCGGAAGGCTTTCGGATACGTTCCCCAAGATCAATTTTTATTCTCCACAACCATTCGGGAAAACATCGCCTTCGCAAAACCGGAGGCGACGGATGAGGAAATTATAAAAGCTGCGGTAATCGCTGATGTTCATAAAGATATCATACATTTTCCGGAAGGTTATGATACCGTTGTCGGAGAACGAGGTGTAAGTTTATCCGGGGGGCAAAAACAACGTATCGCCATTGCCCGTGCATTAGTGTTGAATCCGGAAATCCTGATTCTCGATGATTCGCTTTCTGCAGTTGATGCGAACACAGAAGAACAGATTTTACAGGCATTGAAAAAAACACGGGCTGGAAAAACGACGATTATTTCCGCTCACCGGTTAAGTGCTGTACAACATGCTGATCTCATTCTCGTCGTTGAAGACGGTAAGATCGCAGAAAGTGGCAATCATGAAGAACTCATGGCCCGAGATGGCTGGTACCGGAAAATGTATTATCAACAACAACTGGAATCCCTCGTTGAAAGGGGCGGATAATGTGCAAGAGAATAAGTACACGTTATCGAGTAAAGAACAGCGGCAAGTTTTAAAACGGCTGATATCTTATATGAAGCCACACCGAAAAGAATTCATTATCGCGTTATTCTTACTGGGACTATTGACGATGGGGGAGGTTGCCGGTCCTTATTTAATCAAAATCTTTATCGACGATTACATTGTCCCCCGGAATATTGATATGAAGATGATTACCGTGCTGGGGGTCACCTATTTAATCATCCAGATTTCTAATGCCGTTTTACGCTATATCCAGGATGTCAAGTTCCAGACGATTGCTTTGAAGATCATCCAACAATTACGGATCGACGTTTTTTCCAAAGTACAAAAGCTCGGAATGGTTTTCTTCGATAAAATACCTGCGGGTTCAATTGTTTCCCGGGTTACAAATGACACGGAAGCTATTAAAGATATGTTTGTAAGTGTTTTGGCAATTTTCCTCCAGAGCGGCTTTTTATTAATCGGTACGTATATCGCGATGTTCGTGCTTCATCCTACCTTTGCTTTCGTCTGTTTATTATTGCTACCGATTATCTATTACATTATTAAAACTTATCGCCGGCTCAGTTCGAAGTTTTATCAAGAACTGCGGGAAGCCTTGAGCCAATTAAACGCCAAGTTAAATGAATCTTTACAAGGGATGAGCGTCATTCAGGTATTCCAACAAGAAGAACGGATGCAAAAAGAGTTTGCTGAAATCAATGAACGCCATTACCAAGCCGGTTTGAAAAATATTAAATTGGATGGCCGGCTTTTGCGACCGGCTGTCGATCTCGTGCAAATTTTTGCAACAATGATTTTACTTAGCTATTTCGGTATTTCTTCATTCTACTTTTCTATCGAAATCGGTGTTCTCTTTGCTTTCATCACGTATTTGAACCGTCTTTTCGAACCGATTAACTCGGTGATGCAACAATTGACATTTTTACAACAAGCTGTCGTATCCGCCCACCGGGTCTTCAAGGTTCTTGATGATGACCGCATCGCACCACAACAAAATAAAGAAACTAAAGCGGAGATCAAAACCGGGAAAGTGGAATTTAAGCATGTTACATTTTCATATGATGGCAAACAAGATGTATTGAAAGATGTTTCTTTTACGGTTAATCCGGGTGAAACGGTGGCGATCGTCGGTCAGACGGGGAGCGGGAAAAGTTCTATTATCAATTTATTAATGCGTTTCTATGAATTTAAGGAAGGCGAGATCTTGATCGATGGTCGCTCCATTAGAGATTACCCGATGGCGGAGTTACGAAAAAAGATCGGTCTCGTTTTGCAAGATTCTTTCATGTTCTACGGAACGATCAAAGATAATATCCGGCTGTACAATCAGAAGATTACGGATGAACAAATTGAAGAAGCGGCCCGATTCGTTCAGGCTCATTCGTTTATCGAAAAACTCCCCGATGGCTACGATCAACAAGTAACCGAGCGGGGCACTACGCTTTCTAGTGGTCAGAGACAGCTAATCGCTTTTGCCCGCACAATTGTTAACGACCCGCTCATACTCGTCCTGGATGAAGCTACAGCCAATATTGATACTGAGACTGAAGAGTTAATTCAAAATTCGTTGAAAAAAATGCGCGAGGGCCGTACAACGATTGCGATCGCTCATCGCCTTTCCACGATTCAAGATGCGGACATGATTCTTGTCATGCATCAGGGCCGGATTGTCGAAAGAGGGAATCATCAAGAATTACTGGCGCAAAAAGGCCTCTATTATAAGATGTATCTCTTACAAAACGGTTTACATCATGAAATTGAAGAAGCAATTCCGTTAAATTAAGAGGAAGATATATTCGAATTGTGAGAATTTGTAGTATAATAAAATTAAGATTAGATAAGAGACGTTCGCGATAGGGGAAGTATCACGGTCAGAGGGGGATACCGGTGAAAGAAGTGACGATCTGGCTCGCCTTTGGAGCGGGTTTATTAAGCTTTGTTTCTCCTTGCGTTTTGCCGATCTACCCCGCCTTCTTAAGCTATATTACCGGTATGAGTTTGGATGAAGTAAAGGATAAAGGGTTGATCCAAAAACAGAGCTTCTTGCATTCATTATTCTTTTTAATCGGCTTTTCTCTTGTATTTCTCGTGCTCGGTTTTAGTACGAATTTTTTCAGTAAATTTTTCTTTCAACATATGGAGATGATTCGCCAGCTCGGCGCTATTCTGGTGATCTTTTTCGGACTGATGATCGCCGGCATATTGAAACCGGAATTTTTTATGAAAGATCGAAGGTTCCAATTTCGTAACCGTCCTTCCGGTTATCTTGGATCTGGTTTAATCGGTCTCGCCTTTGCTGCGGGCTGGACTCCGTGTATGGGACCGATTCTGGCCGCCGTTTTAATCCTGGCGGCCACGAACCCGGGAACAGGGCTCCTTTATATGAGTGCCTATATTCTCGGTTTCGCACTTCCATTTTTCCTATTATCTTTTTTTATCGGTCATATCGGCTGGATTCACAGACACAGCGAGCTTTTCATGAGAATTGGTGGCGGGTTCATGATTATAATCGGATTCATGCTCTTTTTCGATCACATGAACTATTTGATTCGCTGGTTACTTCCTGTATTTGACGGATTTAGCGGTTTTTAAAGCGTGATGCATAAGGAGGAACGGGCAACTTGGGGAAAATATTAATCGTTGATGATGCTAAATTCATGCGGATGACACTTACAAAAATCATCGAACAGGCTGGCCATGAAGTGGTTGGTGAAGCGATGACCGGAACGGAAGCCATCGAACAATTTCGTAGATTAAAACCCGATCTTGTCTTTATGGACATCACGATGCCTGATATGGATGGCATTCAGGCGGTTCGGACCATAATGAATGAATTTCCGGATGCAAAAATCGTTATGTGTTCGGCCCTTGGCCAGCAGAGGATGATCGTCGAGGCGATCGAGGCAGGCGCAAAAGATTTTATCAAAAAACCGTTTGATTCTTCACAAATCGTCGATACAATTGAAAAAATATTAAATGGTTAGACAAAAGCCCTGATGTTTCCGGTCAGGGCTTTTATACGTGAAATAAATGTTCGTAAGGTGTTGTATCGATATTCATCTGGGCTAATTTTTTTCGTAGAAACTTATGATCCCTTTTTGGTGTGGCGATAATATAGCCACGGATGATGAGGTCCATGGTAATTTTCCCTGCTTTTTCTTTTAAAGCGATTTCGCCAATTTTTCCGGCGATTTTATTTCTAGCGGTATCCCGAAACAATTCGGGTACCGGCTTGACCAGTTCTTCTAATAGTTCGAGCTGTTCTTCATTCCATAAATGTTTCGTTTTTTCGATGTAATAAATTTCCCAATCCAGATCCGATTTTCCATCTCTTTTTGGCATCGTTTTTAAAAACTTGCGAAACATGAAGAATCCACCGATGCCAAAAAGTGTTGGTAAGATGATGGCCCAGGCGACGAGTAACCAAGTGAACCATTGTCCCATATGCACTCCCCATCCCTGTTAGCGCGAATTGTTCTGAAAACAAAATAATTTAAATATATTATAACCATTCAACATAACGAAAACAATTAATATACTGGACTGGAAAATTTCGTTCGACTTTTGTGAAGGTCACGGTTTCAATAGAGGAGAAACAAGAGATAATTTTTTCCGTGAATATACATTTTCAATTAATCTTTGGTGGTAGAACAGAAGGGCCATTGAGCGACGCGAAACTCGATTTTGACCGATGAAATATTACCGGTTCATTCCAGGCAACCGTTATATTACTGATTTCACGACCATAAAGATGTAGATGAAATCTCATTCACACGGAAAGATCGATCTTTATAAAGGTAAAAATCCTAATCATTCAACTTGACAGCCGCTCGTAGGCCTTGAAAGAATGATATTAAATGAAAATTTATGAATTAGGAGAATTTATTTATGAAAAAAATTGGCATTGATGCAGGTGGTTCGCTGATCAAAATCGTCTATCAAGAAGATCGGAAAATACATTATAAAATGTATCCTGTTGATGAGGCTAAACAACTGATTCAATGGCTTAACCTGACCGCACCTGATTCAACGATTCGTCTCACTGGTGGGAAAAGTGCCAACTTGCAATTCGCTCTGGGACAAGATACGACTTTTGTCGATGAATTTACGGCGATGACAAATGGTGTCAGAATCTTATTAAGTGAAGAAAATGTTCCAGTGAACGATTTTGTACTTGTCAGTCTCGGTACCGGTACATCGATTTTTCACGTAACCGAGCGATCGTTTGAACGGGTAACGGGAACTGGAATTGGCGGTGGAACCTTAATGGGACTGGGCACCTTGATTGGAGGAAATTTATCTTTTCATGAGGTCGTAGAGAGGGCGAAAATAGGAGATCGAACAAGAAGCGACTTATTGGTTAGAGATATCTATGAAAACATGGACAGCCCTTTACTCGGCGACTTAACGGCGGCAAATTTCGGTAAAGCGCACAGGAGTAAGGAAGCTACCGTTAACGACCATCTGGCCGCATTAATCCAGCTGATCGGTGAGACGATCATCTTACTTGCGAGGAGTGTAGCGCAAGTAAAAGGAACGAAACATATCGTCTTTGTCGGGAGCACCTTGATGGCAAATGATCCTCTCAAGCAAGTTTTCGTACAATTCAAAACTATGTTGGATTATGAACCGATTTTCCTTGAGAAGGGGGCCTTTGCAGGAGCGATCGGCGCGTTCTATCATGACTAACCGAATCCTTACCAGTCATAGGACCACAGAATCGTCCATTCACCATCGACTTTATGACAGAAGACGTCCTGATGGATAGCGAAATCACCGTATTTACCTTTAAACGTCATGATTATGGGAATTTTATATACATCCTCTAAAA
>CALKAK010000153.1 GCA_937983015.1 uncultured Bacillaceae bacterium
GAGTCAAGTAATTGTAGGCATATTTTTTTGTCACTTTTTTGAAAGCGAATTCAATACTTCTGAGGACACCCTTGGTACTTAAATTTTTGTTTTTAAAAGCCGGCGAGAGCTTTTAGCGCTCTGTAAATCGGATTGTTGGCTTTGCCTTTTAAATAAGCGATATTATCCCTCGTAACTCTTCCCACTGTCTTTGACATTCGCCCAAGATAAAACCTGGGGGGATTCTCTTCATCCGTCTCATTAATCCATCGTATGACACGGCCGAATACCGTCTTTAATTCCACACGAACCAAACTTGCCACAAGTCCTGACATCATCGCATCAAGTCCTTCATCCGCCCAACTCCGTTCATTTTTCAATCTTTGTGGTTGCTTCTACACTGCCATCGGACGCATTCCTGTCGTGTCAATCCCCTGCTCCTTCAACCATTCTCGATAATCTCCAAGGGCTTCCGGATATTTCTCGAGTTGAAGGATTAGATGTTCTAAAACTTGTTCCTTTTTTCGATCTCCTAACATGCCAAGGGCACTGTTTAGCTCCAATAAAAGTTGTTGACCATTAAATGATGTTAAAGCTTTTGATACTAGTATGATTTCGCGGACGCTCTGTTTGAGTCCCACCTAGCACGAGGGTGTTGGACAAATGATCGGAGAAAAATCCGGGAGTTTCCTGTTTGGAATATTTTAATAACAATTAAAATGGAGGAATTTATGCGTATCCGCTTAACTTTTCGACCAAAAAATGGAAGTTTAGTGCTGCCAATAAATTATGAAGAAATCATGCAGGGGTTTTTACACCGTTCGATACAGGATATGGAACTGGCCAAATTTTTACATAATCGCGGCTTTATAAAAGAGAAGCTCCAGTTTAAATTATTTACTTTCAGCCGCCTGTTCGGAAAATTTATCATGCACCGGGAAAAAAAGCAGATCGAATTTATCGACCGTGTGTACTGGCATGTTTCTTCGCTTCTTAATGAATTGATCCTCGATATTATAGAGGAAAGAAAGAACGAATAGCGAAATACAATATACAAAAATTTCAAACTCTCAGCACCATGCTGAGGTAATCCCGAGATTTCTAAGAGCAGTGACCTGTATATGTTTGCTAAAATTACGATCTGATCACTGGAGGTAAAAAATGAAACAAAATATTTACGACAACCCCGAATTTTTTACCCAGTATATGGCTTTGCGGGAAAGCGGAATTAATTATAATGAATTCATCGAACAGCCGGCGGTTCGTTCCTTAATTTCGAATCTGGATGGGAAGCGGGTGCTGGATTTAGGCTGCGGAACCGGAAATTTTGCCATGTACTGTGTGAAGAAAGGCGCGGCAAAGGTCGTCGGTGTGGATATTTCAGAAAAGATGATTGAAAGGGCAAAAAATTTCAATCATCATGAAAAAATTACCTATATTTGTACAGCTATGGAGGAATTTGAATATACCGGATCCTATTTTGATCTCGTCACGAGTTCCCTGGCCATTGGGTACATCAAGGATTATGACGGAATCTGCGCGAAAATAAGCAAGTTATTGAAAAAGAACGGCGAATGTATTATTTCGCTCGAACATCCGATTACGACCGCGCGCAAGGCAAAAAATAATTGGATTACCGATGAAAAGGGAAGGCGAATTCATTTTGCGGTGGACCATTACCAGGAGGAAGGGGAACGTAGGATTGATTGGTACGTGGAAAACGTCATCGTTTACCACCGCACATTTTCCACGATAATTAATACAATGATTGCCCACGGACTGACCATTGAACGGGTGCTTGAACCGCTTCCGACAGAAGAAGGCTTACAAAAACTGCCGAAAATGGCGAACGAATGGAGGAGACCTTCTTTTCTTATCGTTAAAGCGAGAAAAAATGAATAGAAAAATGTCGTTCATGGCAAAACGGAAAATGGAAAAAACCAGGTTAGAATGGAGGCTTGGGCAAAAAAATTTTTAGGAAATAAAATTAGACAAATTTGACTGCCTTCATGACAGCCTGCAATGCATCATTTTTGTGGTAAACGAAATTATTAGATGAAAATTTTGAGAAAGGCTCGAGTATTCTCCAACTAAATGAAGAAACTATTACAGGAAGAGCCCATCTTAATAGTAAAATAATTTCAAACATCCCAACCGGTGTATGGGTCTGTGCGGGAAACTCGCCGCCCGCAGCGATGGAGACGGACGGTCGACATTACTGGGGAGATAATTAGGGAGATGGTTCTATCATTTCGCATAATGAACGGCTGCAAAAAATCCTTTGTATGCTATTTGTATGCTTGCGGTAAAGGAAAAGGCGACCGATTTAACAAGAAATATTTCTGTGAACATGATTGGAGGGACAGTTTTTATCTCCGGGGAAAAATAGGTTAGGAAGACTTTGCTTAAAGGAAGCCTTAGAAAAAGACGGTTTGAAAAAGTATTGATCCCTAAATTCTAATGATTTTCGAGTCAAAAACGGCCTTTTTCACCTCTTTTTCCCGCTTTTTTTCACCGTTTTTTTCGATTTAAAATAGAAATTTATCAGAGTTGGTGAAGGGCAATAAAATAAAAATGTTGATTTATCAAGGGTTTGAACATGAAAAGACCCGGAATTGACCAATTTATTTTTTAATCAAATCCGGGCAAAAGAAAAATTTGTTTTTTAAGATCATAACTACAATTCTAACTTCACACAGCACTCCACGTGCGTCGTCTGCGGGAACATGTCGACTGGTTGAACTTCAATCGTCCGGTAGCCGCCGTCTTCCAGAATCCGCAAATCCCTGGCCAAAGTTGCGGGGTTACAGCTCACATAAACAAATTTTTTCGGCCTCATTTCGATCACGGTCTGCAAAAGCGTTTCATCACAGCCTTTGCGGGGCGGGTCGACAACAACGACATCCGCGCGAATGCCCTGTTCTGCCAGATCCACGATCACTTCTTCTGCCTTGCCTACCAGAAATTCCGCATTCGTGATCCCATTTTCTTTTGCATTCCTTTTCGCATCGTCGATCGCTTCCGGAACGACTTCGATGCCGTATACCTTTTTCGCCTTTTGCGCTAAAAATAGAGAAATCGTTCCAATCCCGCAGTAGGCATCTATGACCGTTTCTTCGCCTGTTAACTCCGCATATTCCAGAGCTTTTTCATAAAGCACTTTTGTCTGCACCGGGTTTACCTGATAAAAGGAATGGGCGGAGATGGCAAAACGAATACCGCCAATATAATCATAAATCACATCTCTCCCCCAAAGGACCCTTGTCTTCTCACCTAAAATCACATTCGTTCGCTTCGGATTAATATTGTGTACGACCGATTTTACTTTCGGCAAGGCGCTGACGATGGCATCAACGAGTTCCTTTTCATGCGGCAAGTCTTCCGTTCTTGTAATCACACCGACCATGAGCTCGCCTGTCTCCCGACCGTACCGGGCCATGATATGGCGCAACACACCACTATGATCCGTTTCATTATAAGGCTCGATCCCAAGGCGACTGGCAGTTTCCTTCACCACCCGTACCGCTTCGTTGATTTCTTTGAAATGGATTACATTATCATCGGCATCGACAATTTTATGACTGCGCGGGCGATAGAAACCGGCGATTAGTTTCCCATTTTTCTCTCCCACCGGCACCATCGTTTTATTTCGATAGTACCACGGATTGTCCATCCCGATGATCGGATGGACAAAAACATCTTCCAGACCACCGATTCGTTTTAACGTCTGCTCCACTACATTTTGTTTAAACGCAAGTTGCCGTTCATATGTCATATGCTGCAGCTGACAGCCGCCGTACTTCGGCAGTTCATGCGCGGGAATGTCGATCCGGTCCGGGCTTTTCGTATAGAGTTCGACAAGCCGTCCATAAGCATATCTTTTTTTCACTTTTTCGAGCCTAATTTTCGCCTTTTCACCAGGCAGGGCTTTTTCCACAAAAATGGTGTAGCCGTCATCGACCTTAGCTACCCCCATGCCCTCCGAAGTCAAATCGATAAATTCTACATCTAAATAATCGTTTTTCTTAAATTTCTTCTTTTCCGTCATGATGTTCACCCTTTTTCTAGCATTGCCAAGAATCGCCATCGTCATGA
Source organism: uncultured Bacillaceae bacterium (assembly GCA_937983015.1). GTDB lineage: Bacteria > Bacillota > Bacilli > Bacillales > Caldibacillaceae > CALGAD01. The sequence goes on from CALKAK010000153.1 coordinate 4,075, forward strand.
ATCCGATCGCAAATTACGAAAAAGAAAAGCCGGAAATCATGAGTGATTTCTGGCCTTTCCACAACTACTGAAGCGAGTCATGATCGATTCGATCTTCTTTCCGTAACTGATCAACGGGTGCGAAAACTTCCAGATGGCGATACAAATTTCTAAATTCTACCGGTGTCTTTCCGCCCAGTTCGCCATCTAAATTAATTAATACTTCTTCCGGCGCGGTAACTTTTATGTAACTCGCTTTATCATAAATTACCTTTGGATCATGCAGATGTTCGCCCCGTAAAGCGAGCGTTGCAAGTCGAACAAAATCTGCCAGGTTCGTTTTTTCCAATATGATCAAATCAAAATACCCGTCATTAATCGAAGCATCCGGAGCTAAATGTTCAAAGCCCCCTACAGAATTCGTCTGGCAGATTAAAAAGATCATCGCTTCCCCGGAAAATTCCTTGCCATCATACTCAATGCGTACTTCATACGGACGCAAAGAAGGAAGCATTTCTATGCCTTTTAAATAATAGGCGAGTTGTCCTAAAACGGTTTTCAATTTAATCGGGACTTCGTAGGTTAATTCAGTCAGCTGTCCGCCACCGGCAATATTGATAAAATATCTATCGTTCATTTGACCAATATCAATTGGAACCGTTTGACCCGAAACAATGACATCTATAGCTTTTGAAATATCCCGCGGAATCCGTAATGAACGGGCAAAATCATTGGTCGTTCCCGCCGGAATGATTCCCAGTCTGGGGCGTCTTTCCGCTTTGGCAAGACCATTAATCACTTCATTTAATGTGCCATCACCGCCGGCCGCCACTACGAGATCGAAATCATTCTCGACGGCATATCGAGCTGCAACCGTTGCATCACCTTTACCGGTTGTTGCGTGGGTTGAGGTCTCATAACCGGCATCTTCTAATTTTGCCAATACTTCCGGCAAATACCGTTTAAATGTTTCCCGTCCAGAAGTAGGATTGTAAATGACACGTGCTTTTTTCATGGCCATCATCCATCTTCACAATATTTGGATTGTCTACAATCCATTAATCATATAGTACCTAATATTTGTAAAATTTTCATTAACAAGTGTATCTAGATTATCCTGGATTTGCAATATAATCCCCATCACGTTTTGCCTTTCCGATCAAAATCCCTCCCGGTCAGCCGCATTAACGATCAGAATATTTAATGAAAAATGATCCCCTAGCCAAAACTCTTTCATCTTGAACGATTTTCATAATATACTGCCCTTCTTCTCCTGGGGCTAATATACTACCGATCAACACTCTCTGTTCTGGTGGAACATGCTCATTCCAGCTGTCATAAACAAAAGAAGTACCGTCTTCTAATTTTTCAATAACAACAGAAAATTGCGGACCCGTCACATCTCTTAAATTAAATGAATAGTAAATCAGATCATTGGGACTGAACTCATCGGACAATTCGAGGAGCTTATTATTTACCTGAACATGACCGAACTGAATCGTCTCTGTGTGCAAACTACTGATCGTTGAATGGATGAACATATAACTAATTACATAACCGATAAATAGCCCGGCAACCAGTAACACACCTAATCCACTTGTACCCCCAATCCTTGCTAAATCGCGTTTATTGGTCAGTTTCGCTGTTTTTAATTCGCGGATTTTCCGGCGCCCGTGCAAATAGTAAAAATAATTTCCGAATAAGCCTAAGGTAATCGAAATACCGATTCCGATCGCCTGATCCATGGCACAAAGAAAAGCTACATTTACATTTAACAAAAGCAATAAAAGATCTAATGCTAAAAAGCTAGCCAGGAAAATAATAATATACCGATACATTTTGCGATAACCAAGCCAAAAAATTCCAAAGAAAAATGCCGCCCAATTCCAGCTCGTTTCCTTAGTTACAACACCATTAGTAAATCCCCATTTTTGCAAATAATAGTCGCTATTTTTACCGATAAAGTTTCTCCAGGTAGCCACGTTTTCTATCCAAAAATCTTCTTCTCCAGAAACATTAACCTCAGAGCTCAGATCATTATGATTTTGTAATTGCGCTCCGCAATGGTCGCAGTAATCGGTTCCTTTTGCCAAGGGTTGTCCGCATGATGAACAAATCAAAGAAGGTCCCCCTTAATATAAAAATGCATTATTTCATATTATACTAGATTTTCCGGAATATCGCTGTATATACCAGTATTTCTGAAGATATTCACCAGGTTACATGTATACCTATTTTTCGGAAAATTTTGTATAATAGTTATAAAAAGAGGAAGAGGTGACCGTGTTTTGCAAACTTTACTATTAAACCGGATGTATATTAATGGCGAATGGGTTAAAGCAGCTTCCAATGAAGAGTTTTCTGTGACCAATCCGGCTAATGGTCAGGAAATTGCTACTGTTCCTCTAGGTGGTAGAAAAGATGCTATTATGGCCGTCGATGCCGCCTATAAAGCTTTTCCTGGCTGGTCCAGGAAAACAGCTGATGAACGGAGCCATTTATTAAAACGCTGGTGCGAGCACGTTCTTGACAACAAAAATGAAATCGCTGAAACGATGGTTCTCGAACAAGGTAAGCCGATGAAAGAGGCTCTGGGTGAAGTCACCTATGCGGCCAGTTTTATCACCTGGTATGCCGAAGAAGCGAAACGTATTTATGGCGAGACCATTCCGGCTAGCGCTCCGGATAAACGAATTCTCGTCCTCAAACAACCCATCGGTGTTGTGGCGGCTATCACCCCGTGGAATTTCCCGGCGGCCATGATCACGCGAAAGGTGGCACCAGCCCTCGCTGCTGGATGTACCGTTGTGATCAAGCCCGCTGAACAGACGCCGCTGACTGCCTTGAAACTCGCCGAAGCAGCTGAACGGGCGGGAATACCTAAAGGGGTAATCAATGTCGTAACAGGGGATCCTGAAGAAATCGGTGCTGCCTGGCTGGAAGACTCCCGTGTCCGCAAAATCACCTTCACCGGTTCCACGGAAGTCGGTAAACTTTTGATGCGCGGTGCGGCAGATACGGTAAAAAAAGTATCGCTCGAGCTCGGCGGACATGCACCATTCATCGTTTTTGCCGATGCTGACCTTGATGAAGCCGTTGCCGGTGTTATCCAGTCCAAATTCCGGAATACCGGGCAAACTTGTGTCTGCGCTAATAGAGTATACGTCGAGGAATCGATTATTGAGGAATTCACAGAAAAGTTTACAGCTGAAGTGCAAAAATTAAAGGTTGGTAACGGTCTCGAACCCGATGTACAAGTAGGGCCACTAATTAATGAAGAAGCGTATAAGAAGGTTCGTGAACATATCGATGATGCGGTCGAAAAAGGTGGTGTCATCGAATGTGGTGGAAGACGTTTGTATGAATCTGAAGGCGGTTACTTCATCGAACCAACGGTAATCTCCCATGTCACGGATGAAATGCGCATCATGCAGGAAGAAACGTTTGGTCCCGTTGCTCCGGTCGTATCTTTTAAAACGATTGATGAGGTGATCGAACGAGCGAATAACAGTCGCTACGGTCTTGCCGCCTACGTATTCACGAAAAATCTTTCAACAGCGGTTACGGTCATGGAACGACTTGAATACGGAATCGTCGGTGTCAATGATGGTTTGCCTTCTACAGCCCAGGCTCCTTTTGGCGGTTTTAAAGAAAGCGGTATCGGCCGTGAAGGCGGTCACCACGGTATCAAAGAATTTTTAGAAACTAAATTTGTCTCCATTAAAATTTAAGTAATTCAAATATTCCCCGATGGGTATCAAACATACCCGTCGGGTCTTTTTTCTAAAATGAATTGGCTAAATGGTGTTTCTGTATTTTTGCCATATTAAGTGATGAACAAAAATTAACCATCCAGTCTTTTAATGATTCTTGCTGGATTGCCACCAACTACCACGCGATCGGGAACATCTCTGGTTACTATTGCACCGGAAGCGATGACCACATCATCCCCGTTGGTCACACCTGAATTGATAATCGCTCCGCCACCGACCCAAACATTATTACCGATCGTAACCGGATTACCAAATTCCTGCCCTGAGTTTCTTTCCACCGGATCAAGCGGATGGGCAGCCGTGTATATATGTACTCGCGGTCCTAACATACAATTATCTCCGATGCGCACTTCACAAACATCTAAAATCGTACAATCAAAATTCGCGTAAAAGTTTTCCCCTACACATGTATTAAATCCATGTTCAAAACGGATATTCGGTTCCATGTGAATTTTTCCCCGGTGGCACCGAGCAATTCTTTTAAAATTTTTTCCCGTTTTTCGATTTCTTCCTCTGCGGTTTCATTAAACATTTTGACGAGTTTCCGTGCATGTGTTCGGGCACGTACTAACTCCGGATCATCGGGCCGGTACATTTCACCGGCGACCATTTTTTCTTTTTCTGTCTTCACATGAATGCTCCCTCTATTTACATTCAGTCACCTACATTGTACATCATTTTAAGCGCAAATTTTTACCATCCTTGCATTTTCTTTCACAAATTAGAGTTTACAGGGCTTTTTGCATAGAATACATTATCAAAAATTTGGAGGGATTCAGCATGTTTTACCATCCATTACAACCGTCATCTACCGGACAGTTTTCTTCTCCCCATTCCTTCGGTCATTTTTACCAATGGCCTTCATGGGATCATTTGGCGATGAACGGATCCGGGCCAAACATTAAAGATTACGGTAAGCAGCCCCTGGTATTAAACATTACAAGTGCCGCAAACAGCAATCAAAATTTCCGTACCGCATTATGGACTGGGAATCACTTACAAATCACATTGATGAGCTTGCAACCAGGGGAAGATATTGGCTTAGAAATACATCCCGATGTCGATCAATTCATCCGTATCGAACAAGGTATGGGAATCGTGCAAATGGGTGATGACAAAAACCGTTTGAATTTTGTCCGCACCGTATTTCCCGGCTATATCATCGTCATTCCTGCCGGTAAATGGCATAATTTGACGAATACCGGGCCACTCCCGTTAAAACTTTACTCGATTTACGCCCCGCCCAACCATCCACACGGCACGATTCATCGAACAAAAAAAGAGGCATTACTCGCTGAAAATGATTAAAAATCGTTCATGCCATGTTCTAAATGAAAAAGAAAAAAACCGAATCATTTTTAAAAAAAATCAAATCGAAAATGTTGACACCATATACCCCTTGGGGTATATTTTTATTAGAAAAATACTGCGCAGTATTCCTTTTATTTTTTTAAAAAGATATACCCCCGGGGGCATAAAGAAAAAAATAGGAGTGGGGGTTTTCATGAACACGATCTCAACAGAAGAATTGGCAAGAAGACTACAAAACGGTGAAAAATTAAACATTATCGATGTTCGCGAAGACTTTGAGGTTGCAAGTGGGAAAATTCCTGGTGCGATTCATATTCCATTACAAGAATTGCCTTTTCATAAAAATCGTTTAGATAAAAACAAAGAATATTTTATCGTCTGTCAATCCGGGGGAAGAAGTGCCCGGGCTTGTGAATATTTAGAACAAGCGGGTTTTAAAGCAACGAACGTTACCGGCGGTATGAATGCCTGGAACGGCGCTATAGAATTTTAATCTTAGGAGGCAGAACTATGGGTAAGAAAATCGTCATCGTTGGAGGTGTGGCCGGTGGTGCCACCGCTGCCGCACGATTGCGCAGGCTAGATGAATTTGCCGAAATCATCATGTTTGAAAAAGGACCACATGTTTCCTTTTCCAACTGTTCCCTTCCCTATTATTTGAGCGGAACGGTCGATCGTAAAGAAAAACTAGTTTTAACTTCACCGGAAACATTTAAAAAAAGATACAAGATCGATGCCCGGGTAAACCAGGAAGTGATCCGCATCAATCGCGCGGAAAAAACAGTTACGGTGCACAATTTACTAACCGGCGAAACATATGATGAAAGTTATGACAAGTTGATCCTAGCACCGGGAGCTAAACCGATCGTACCTAATTTGGAAGGCATTACCAATCCGAATGTATTTACCATTCGTAATGTTGTCGATATCGATCATTTGCATCAATACTTACAAACGAATCATGTCAAAGATGTTGCCGTAATCGGCGGCGGTTTCATCGGTGTTGAAGTCGCAGAAAACTTGCGACTTGCTGATTACAACGTTTCTTTAATCGAGTTTGCTAACCAGGTTCTTGCACCCATCGATTATGACATGGCACAAATTTTGCATAAGGAAATGCACGATCACGGCATCAAGCTTATCTTAAATGACGGCCTTGCCAAAGTCGGCGATGGTTTTGTGGAAACCCAATCGGGTAAAAAGATTCCGGCTGAAGCAGTTGTACTGGCGATTGGTGTACATCCAGAAACAACGCTTGCGGAAGATGCCGGGCTAGAGCTCGGTGAACTCGGTGGTATTAAAGTTAATGCGAATTATCAGACGAGCGACCCGGATATTTATGCCGTTGGCGATGCGATTGAAGTGTATCACAAATTAACCCATACCCCGACACGTCTAGCACTTGCCGGTCCAGCACAAAAACAAGCCCGGGCGGCCGCCGATCACATTTACGGCATACCGAATCGCAACCCCGGTGTAATCGGCTCGTTATCGCTGCGTCTTTTCGATCTCACTGTGGCGGCGACGGGAATCAATGAAAAGACCGCCCAAAAAGCCGGTATTTCCTATGATTCCGTCTACGTCTTCCCGACGGATAAAGTCAGCATCATGCCTGAGAGCCACCCTCTCCACTTCAAACTCATTTACGAAGTGCCAACTGGAAAAATTTTAGGCGCCCAGGCGATCGGAAAAGGAAATGTGGATAAACGAATTGATGTAATCGCCGCAATGATCCACATGAATGCCGATCTAGAAGATTTAAAAGATCTTGAATTAAGTTATTCACCGCTTCTTAGCACGGCAAGAGATGTGGTTAACCAGGCTGCGATGGTCGCTTTAAACCAGCTTTATGGCCGTTACAAGGAAGTCAAAGTATCGGAAGTTCGTAAGCTCGTTGAAGAAAATGCCTTTATCATCGACGCCAGGGAAAAGGGTGAGTTCCAGCGCGGCCATTTGAAAAATGCCGTCAATATTCCTTTAAGCGAATTCCGCGAACGACTTGATGAAATCCCGAAAGATCGACCGGTCTACATCCATTGCCGGTCGGGACAGCGCAGTTACAATATGGTCATGGCTTTAAGAAATATGGGCTATGAAAATGTGTATAACATCAGTGGCTCTTTCCTGGGCATCTGTTTATATGAATACTTTAATGATGTGACAACGGGGCGGGAAAAAATAGTTACCGAGTACAACTTTAAATGATCCCGTTACTCGCATAGAGGAGGTAACCCATTGGAATATGATAAAAACGTCATCAACCGGCTGAAACGTATTGAGGGACAATTACGCGGCGTTATCAGGATGATGGAGGAAAATGAAGATTGTAAATCGGTTATCACACAGCTTTTGGCTTCCCGCAATGGGATCGATCGGGCCATTGGCCTGATCGTCAGTAAAAATTTAGAACTGTGTATCCGGAAAAGCATCGATGAAGGTAAAGACACCGATGAGCTAGTTAAAGAAGCGATCGATTTAATCGTGAAAAGCCGCTAGTCATTCATGAAAGGAGAAAAGTTTGGACGATGGGTTTTTTGCAATGGGTCATCCTGATCGTTTTAATCGCGGTGATTCTCTCCCCCTTCCTTCCTGCCAAGGGAGTTACCAATATTTCACCCCAGGAGGCAAGAGAAAAATTGCGGGATAAGAATGTCCAGTTCATCGACGTTCGTACACCTGGGGAATACCGTCAGAACCATGTGCCCGGGTTTCAGAATATCCCGCTTTTCGACTTGCCTAACAAAATCAATAAGTTGGATAAAAACAAAGAAGTTGTCGTCATTTGCCAAAGTGGCATGAGAAGTAAACGAGCCTGTAATTTGTTAAGAAAATATGGTTTTGAAAAAATTTACAACGTCCGCGGTGGTATGAACGCGTGGCGTTAATAAGGCCAATTTTTAAACTATGTAATGATTGAACGACACGTTAACAGTCGAGAAAATTTTTAAACGAGGAGGGTTATCATGAATCCTGATGTAACTGTATATGTAACATCGACATGTCCGTTTTGCACGATGGTGAAACTTTTCTTGAAACAAAACAATATCCCCTTTAAAGAAGTCAATATCGAAAATGATCCGATCGCAATGCAAAAGTTAATTAACACAACTGGACAGCTCGGTGTGCCGCAAACAGAAATTAATGGCAAATGGGTCATCGGTTTTGACCCGGAAGGCATCATGGCTGCCCTGCAACAATAATCCACCCTCTAAAAGACGACTCATGTGGTCGTCTTTTTTCTTTTGGTGAATGTACAAATTATTTGTTACCAGTAGCAAAATGTTCTGATTTGAAAAGGAAATTAGCTCCCTCACATCTTAAATAAACTTTGAAAATGCTCCGGGCTTTCCGTTCCGAGCCATGAAACAATTCAGGAATCTTCTTCCGTCCGATCATATTTTTCCAATAATGTTTTTCGTGACATGATTAAATAGTGCAATTCAGCCCTGGACTGGCGTAACCGATATTTATGAGAATGGGAGAGCAAATAAATCGGATATTGGATGATTTGCTTGGTGATTTTGTAGACTTTATTTTTGATCGCATGCTGTTCAAAGCCTAATCGTTCGATTAACCCTTCTGCTTGGAGCATCGTGATGCCAATGATCCCTTTAATCTGCTGAGAGTGAAAATGGTGTTTCACGTAATTTGCCAGATAGGGTAAGGATTCTTGTACTTGTTTATATAAAAAATAGCCACGCCGATAATCATTCGCTAACGTTTGCATTTCTTTTAAAAGACGGACGTTATGGAGGTGAATTTTCAATAATAAGTCGTTTCTCTTGATCGTGGTTCCGTCGGCGAGAATTACAGGATGACCTGAATAATTCATCAAGCGCACCCGGAAAATACATGGTTCCCCGTCTTCTTTTTTTACATAGCGTAAGCGAGTACAAGCATGATAGATCGGGTCGAGGATACTCCATAAATCGAGTAATAATTTCTTAAAACTCATACGGACCGCCTCATTATCAATCGTCATCTAGAGGATATTTTTTGCAACTTATCCATTCATATTTATGGAATTTTTCGGGACCCGTGAAAATTTTCATAAGGAAAGTAAAAAATCAGGTGCCATTTAGAGCACCTGATTTTTTATGTTATCGTTTTTCAATTTCCTGGATGATCAATTTATTGACAAGCGGCGGGTTGGCCATGCCGCGGGTTTTCTTCATGACTTGACCGACTAAGTGGCCAAGGGCACGACTTTTCCCGTTTTTATAGTCGATGACCGATTGTTCGTTTTCATCGAGCACTTCAATGACGATCGGCAACAGGGTGGCCTCATCAGAAATTTGCGCCCAGCCCCGTTCTTTGACGATTCGTTCCGGATCGCCACCTTTTTCCAGTAGTTCATTAATTACTTTTTTCGCCATTTTGGAAGAAAGGGTACCATTATCGATTAACTTGATCATGGAAGCAAGGCTTTCCGGAGTAAGCGGAAGTTCGCGTAATTCTTTTTGATACTTATTCATATATGCGGAAATATCACCCATTAACCAGTTAGCCGCTTGTTTCGGATCGGCACCGTGGGTAATGGTTTCTTCAAAGAAATCAGACATTTCTTTCGTCATCGTTAAGATTTTCGCGTCGTATTCCGGAAGTCCTAATTCTTCCACATAACGTTTCCTGCGGGCATCCGGTAATTCCGGAATCGAGGCACGAACCCTCTCTTTCCATTCTTCATCAATGTAAAGATAACCCAAATCGGGTTCCGGGAAGTAGCGATAATCGTCGGCTTCTTCTTTAACCCTCATTAAGATGGTTTCACCGGTTGCTTCATCATAACGGCGTGTTTCCTGGCGAATCACCCCGCCCGATAGCAAAATTTTTTCTTGTCGTTTTTGTTCATATTCCAGGCCTTTCCGGACAAAATTAAAGGAGTTCAAGTTTTTCAATTCCACTTTTGTCCCGAAGGTTTCTTGTCCGATGGGGCGCAAGGAAATATTGGCATCACAGCGAAGGGAGCCTTCTTGCATTTTTACATCGGAAACGCCGGTAAATTGAATGATGGAACGTAGTTTTTCCAGGTAGAGATATGCTTCTTCCGGTGACCGCATGTCGGCTTCCGAAACGATTTCGATCAGCGGTGTCCCTTGCCGGTTAAAATCGACGAGGGAATAGCCATCATCTGTGTGGATTGATTTTCCCGCATCTTCCTCCAGATGGACGCGGTTGATGCGGATTTTCTTTTTCTTTCCATCCAATTCAATTTCAATCCAGCCGTTACGACCGATCGGATAATCGTCCTGGGTGATTTGATATGCTTTCGGGTTATCTGGATAGAAATAGTTTTTTCGGTCAAATCTTGTTACTGTAGCGATTTCGCAGTTTAAAGCCATCGCCGCTTTCATGGCAAATTCTACTGCTTCTTTATTTAGAACTGGAAGTGTACCGGGATAGGCGAGGTCGATGACATTCGTGTTCGTATTCGGTTCATCACCGTATCTGTTCGGGGCAGGTGAAAAAACCTTTGATTTAGTTTTCAGCTCCACGTGCACTTCCAGACCGATCACTGTTTCAAAATTCATTCCGTTTCACCCCTTACAATTGTGGTCTTTGCTTGTGGAAATCAGTTACCTGTTCAAAGGCATGGGCTGTTCTAAATACCGTGCTTTCAGCGAATTGTTTACCGATAATCTGTAATCCGAGCGGTAGACCATTTGCAAAACCGCACGGGATGGAAATCGCCGGTAATCCTGCCAGGTTCACCGGAATCGTCAAAATATCTCTCATGTACATCGTTAACGGATCATCCACCAATTTCCCTAGTTCAGGGGCGGCTGTTGGTGTTGTCGGCCCAACGATGACATCATAATCGGCAAAAATCTTATCAAAGTCTTGTCTGATCAGTGTGCGTACTTGTTGAGCTTTTTTAAAGTACGTATCATAGTTTTCCGAACTTAAGACAAAGGCTCCGAGCAAGATCCGGCGTTTAACTTCCGTACCGAATCCTTCCGAACGGCTCTTCTTGTAGAGATCTTCCAGCCCTTTGACATCTTCTGGCCGATAGCCGTAGCGGATACCGTCAAAACGCGCCAGGTTGGAAAAAGCTTCGGCAGAAGAAACTATGTAATATACCGGAACACTGTATTTCACATGGGGCAAGGATACTTCTTCCCAGGTAGCGCCGAGTTCAGTAAATTTAGCCAGCGCAGCTTCGACGGAACGACGGACTTCTTCGCTGATGCCTTCGGATAAGAATTCTTTCGGGACGGCGATTTTCATACCTTTAATATCGCCATTTAATTCTTTCATATAATCCGGCACCGGAACATTCGCCGACGTGGAGTCTTTCTCGTCCAAACCAGCAATCACCTGAAGTAATTGCGCACTATCCGCTACATTTCGTGTGATCGTACCGATTTGATCAAGGGATGATGCGAATGCGACTAGCCCATAGCGAGATACTCGACCGTAGGTTGGCTTCATACCAACAACCCCACAGTAAGCCGCGGGCTGTCTGACCGATCCGCCGGTATCTGAACCGAGAGCGAAAGGTACTTCTCCTGCCGCTACAGCTGCGGCAGAACCCCCCGATGATCCACCTGGAACATGGTCTAGATTCCAGGGATTACGGGTTTTTTGGAAATAGGAAGTTTCTGTCGTACCACCCATGGCAAATTCATCCATGTTCGTTTTACCGACGGTAATCGCTCCGGCCTTTTCAAGCTTATCCATAACTGTGGCATTATAAATCGGCAAGAAATTTTCCAGCATTTTGCTGGCACAAGTTGTCCGTAAGTCTTGCGTAACGATATTATCCTTAATGGCAATAGGCATACCGAATAACGGACGATCGACTTCTCCGTTTGCTAATTGATCGTCCAACTCTTTCGCTTTTTGCCAGGCCCGTTCTTCATCAAGAGATATAAAGGCTTGTACTTTATCATCAACCTCTTGGATCCGCTTGAAGCTTTCTTCCACTAAATCGGAAACCGTAACCTCTTTCTTACGCAACAGTTCTTGAATTTCCGCAAGTGTATGTTCGAATAATGACATCAATTACCCTCCTTAATCGAGCACAGATGGTACTTTAAATTGGCCATCTTCATGATCCGGTGCGTTTTTAAACAATAAATCCCGGTCCATGCCTTCCTCCGGTATATCATCTCTCATGATATTGGTCAATTCGATGACGTGGGTCGTTGGCTCAACACCAGTGGTATCCACTTTCTGCAAGGTCTGGGCATATTCGGTAATTTTATTAAGCTCTTCTGTCATTTGCTCGATTTCATCTTCCAAAATGTAAAGTCTCGCTGTATCGGCTAAACGTTCAACATCTTCGCGTGTGATTCGCGCCAAAACTGTCACCTCCGTATGAAATAAAACAGTTTGCTGTGCTACAAACTATTTCCTATTTTACCATGTTTTACTCATTTTCCGAAATAAACTTCTACAAATATTGACAGTAAGGGACACAAAATATTATTGTCACCTATTTTTACAAAAACAGTCTTTCATTTCCGAGGAAACTGTAAATTTTTGTAAAATTGTTTGCTTGAAAAAGTGCTGGAATTAACCAGCACCTTTCCTTTTCCGAAGCTCTTTCGCTAAGCGAATGGCTTTTCTTTTCCATTTTTGGAAGACGCTCTTTGTCATCTCTCCAGCTGTTTTCTTCTGCGCGCCTGAATTTGTGATAAAAATTTCCTGTTTATTGATCGCATGGTTCATCGTTAAAACGAGGCCGATATCGGTATCCTGAACTTCATCTTTCACAATTGTAAACGGAATACGATATTTTTTTGCCAACTGGATGTAAGGACTTAAGTAGGAATAGCGGATTGAACCGTTTAATAACAGCCGTGCCTGCGGGAAAGCTTTCATTTTCGCTTCGATTTCCGGATAAATTTTCCCCTCATAAAGCTGTTCGCTAGTAAGCGCGATGATGATCCGCTCCCGTAATGTACCGAGAAAACGACGCCTTTCTGCCGGTTTGGTCTCCGGTGTACCGTATAGCCCCTTTTTTAAATAATCTTCCAAACCTGGACCGGTATGCATTATGCTCCCCTGCCCTCTCTAAATATTCATCTATTAATGTATGGAAAACGGGCAAAAGGGTTCATATTCGATATTAATAAATCCTTATCGACTGCGGTTAACTTTTTTAAAAAAACATCTCATTTTATAACTGGTCATGTTATCGTGCAGATCGCTTTCAGCTGGCACTCGCTTTCACTTTTTACATCAAAAAAGTGGTCATGATGACCACTTGCAACACTTTTAAGATGTGTTATATATTCGAATGTAAATCCATTCATAGCACTCTTTGAATTTCTTGTTGCATCTGTTGATCCGCCTGAATTTTTCCGTACTTGACCATGGAATAATTATAAAGAACAAAACCAAAAAGGAACCAAAACCCCGTAAGAATCCATTCAATACCAGTGAGTGCTGAAGGCATTCCGGGCATATATAAGATGGTCACACCAAAGGCCATTACAACCGCAAACCATCCAATTGTCGTTCCTCCTGGTAATTTATAAGGTCTCGGCATATCCGGCTCCTTTTTCCTCAAGATAATAAATGAAACAGCGACCATCAGCCAGGCGATCACAAGTCCCAGCCCACCTGCATTTACAAACCAAACAAGTGCCGGTCTTCCCAGCAATGGAGCTAAAGTTGATAAAACGGCGATCAACATAATCGCCCGGTGGGGAGTTTTGTATTTGGGATGCAGTTCTCCCAACGATCTTGGCAGCATACCCGCACGAGCTAGCGCATAAATTGCCCGGCTGCCACCTACATAAAAACCGAGCCAGCTCGTTACAATGCCTCCAATTCCCCCAAGTACGAGAATATTCGCCATCAATTGACTACCCCCGAAGGCTTCCCCCATTGCATCTGCTGTGACAAGATTAGAGGCTGCAATCTCCCCTTGGTTCAGAACTATTGAGACACCGAAGATAATTGCGATATACCAAATTACCGCCATAATTACAGAAACGACCAACAATTGTCCAATTCTTTTTTTCGGTAAATTTATTTCTTCGGATGCTTGGGGAATCACATCAAAGCCGACAAAAAAGAACGGTGTCATAATAATGATGGATAATAAACCACCAATTCCTTTGCCAAATAAAGGCTCCATATTCTTAAAATTACCAGATATCGTACTACCTGTAAGAAGAAGGACACCGGATGCCAGTAAAATTAAAATGAAAGTAATCATCACAAAAGAAGTGAGTTTAATTCCGCGATAATTGACCCAGGCGACAAGAATGGAACCGATAATTCCCACCCCCGCCCAGGTAATCGTTACGTCCCATCCTCCGATCGTATACAAATACCCTTGACTAAAATTCGGGACTAAATACTCGAATACTGTAGGTAATGCAACCGCTTCGAACGCAACTACCGAAACATAACCAAAAACAACAGCCCAAGTGGTGATGAAAGAAGGGAGCCTTCCCAAAGCTTTGTAGGAAAATACTAGTTCCCCACCGGAAAGAGGGAGGGCCGAACTTAACTCTGCATACGTGAGACCGATTAATAATACGAGTATTCCCCCTATGATGAAGGCGAGTATTGCTCCTAATGAACCAGCCTCCGCGATCCAATGTCCAGTAGAAACAACCCAACCCCAGCCGATCATCGCACCGAAGGCCAGGGCCAGTACATCTTTATTCCCTAAAACTTTTATAAAACGCTGCTCCTCATTCATGCTCGCTCCCCCAATTCTCATAAACTAGTTTTTAGCCGGAATAGATAAGCTACGTTGCACATCTATGATGGCATCATGTAGCCGATCCAAAAGTTCTTGAACTTGTTTTTCGTTTATGATGAGTGGCGGTGCAAAACAGACGATATCGATCCCCTCATAAGTAACAGGACGGCAGATGACACCGCGTTGATGAAGTGCTTCGACCACTTTCAATGCAACTTGATGTTGGGGATCAAAACGTTGATTTGTCTCCTTATCTTGAACGAACTCTATCGCCCCGAGAAGTCCTAAACCGCGAACTTTGCCGACGATATCGATTTCCTGTTGAATCTTCTGAAAACCTTTCAATAACATGGCACCCATTTTGCGGGCATTCTCTACCAAACCTTCTTTTTCGATAATTTCAAGATTCTTTAACCCTACTGCCGTAGCCACGGGATGGCCACTGTATGTATAACCATGGAACAAGATTCCCTCTGATTTTTCCTTCAGTACATCATGAATATGATCGGAAACCAACACGCCACCAAGTTGGATATAGCCACTCGTGATCCCTTTTGCGAAAGTCATGACATCAGGTATAACATGGAAGTTCTCGATCCCGAACATTTTCCCTGTTCTACCAAAACCAGTTATGACTTCATCTGTAATCATTAAAATTCCATACTCATCACAGACTTTGCGTACTTCCTGGAAATAATCGGCTGGTGGTACGAGGACTCCTCCCGCTCCCTGTACCGGTTCTGCAATAAAAGCGGCAATTGTTTCCGGTCCTTGCTCTTCAATCACCTGACGTAACGATGCGATCGCTTCTTTCGTGTCTACTAGATAAGGTGGTTCAGCATGATATACATCTGTCATTAGTCGACCAGCCATGTTCCAAAACTCAGGTATACCTGTTGCACTTGTTGAGCCCGCCGCAACACCGTGATAACCTCGTCTAAGCGCAATGATTTTTTTCCTTTCAGGTTTCCCCTGGATACGCCAGTAGTGTCGGACTAATTTAATCGCCGTATCATTAGATTCTGATCCTCCGGATGTAAAGAAAACTGCATTCAATCCTTTCGGTGCGATAGATGCTAATTTTTCTGCAAGTAAAATAGCCGGTTCGTGACTGAACGTCGAAAATGTTGAACTGAAAGCTAATTTTTTCATCTGATCAGCAGCTACTTGAGCTAGCTCCTCCCTACCGTGTCCGACATTTACATTCCATAAAGAAGACATGGCATCAATGTAAACGTTTCCGTTTTTGTCTGTTAAATAAATGCCTTCCCCCTTTTCGATAATGACCTTCGGTCCAAACTGCTGTTGTTGTTGAATGGATGAGGTAGGATGGATAAAATGCTTTTTGTCCAATTCAATCAATTCTTGTAAGCTGGGCATTTTGAAACCTCCTTTAATATTAACTACCGCTTGTTGTTAATAATATAAAGAATTAATATTTTATTATAAATTTTCCAACAGTTTGAAACAGATTATATTAAATATTCTTCCTTTTGTCAATTTTTATAATATAAAATATATGCCGGCGTTTCTCACCTATAATTTGTTTAAACGAAGCTTTAATAATCTCACTGCAAATATTTTCAATCTTTGAAAAACCTTTAAATTACCATACCAAGAGAAAAATAATTATAGATTTTTTCTTTTATTCTGGTGAATCTCTACCAAAACCTTCCGCACTTTCAAAAACGTTATATTTTAATAGTTATCTTTCCGTAATTTCGGGATTGTTGCCCTCTAAAGGATTTCATTCCCCTTTCCCTTTGCCCAAGTACAGAAGAATAAATTCTTTTGATGATGACTCCACCGATCATTTAAAGCTAGAGTTATGAAGAACGATTCACAAATTTTCCTCTCCTATATGTATGAAAGCACAAAAAAGAGCTCCGTAATGAGGAGCCCCTCTTTTGGTATGTTTATGTTTGTGAGTATTTCTATTAAAGCTGTTCCGCAATTGCTTTTCCTTGCATGTGTAATAAGAGGTAATCGGGTCCACCGGCTTTGGAATCCGTTCCCGACATGTTGAATCCACCGAAAGGTTGATAGCCGACGACCGCACCGGTGCAGCCGCGGTTAATGTAAAGGTTACCGACATGAAAATCCTGACGTGCTTTTTCAATATGTTCCCGATTATTAGAGATTACCGATCCTGTTAAGCCGTATTCCGTATTGTTGGCGATTTCAATCGCTTCGTCAAAATCCTTCGCTTTTGTAAAGGCGACGACCGGACCAAAGATTTCTTCTTGCATGATGACCGCCTTCGGGTCAACATCGGCAAAGATCGTCGGTTGAATATAGAATCCTTTACTATTATCGCCCGTGCCGCCGTGAACGAGTCTACCTTCTTTCTTGCCGATTTCTATATATCTTGTAATCTTATCAAATGCGGCCTGGTCGATAACCGGTCCCATGAAGGTCTCCCGTTCGGCCGGATCACCGACGACGAGTTCTTTCGTTAATTCTACGACGCGCTGCAATACTTTTTCATACATATCGCCGACGCACACGACCCGGGAGCAGGCCGAACATTTTTGGCCGGAAAAGCCAAAGGCAGACGTAACGATCGAATGTGCGGCGATTTCTAGATCCGCTTCTTCATCGACAACGATCGTATCCTTTCCGCCCATCTCGGCGATGACCCGTTTGAGCCAGATTTGACCGGGATGTACTTTGGCAGCCCGTTCGTAAATACGAACTCCGACTTCTTTCGAACCGGTGAAGCTGATGAAACGTGTCTTTGGGTGATCCACTAGATAATCGCCGATTTCCGTTCCGCTACCCGGTATGTAATTCAACACACCCGGTGGCAATCCCGCTTCTTCCATGACCTCAACGAATTTATAAGCGATGACCGGTGAGGCCGAGGCCGGTTTTAAGAGAACCGTATTGCCTGTGACAAGAGACGCCACCGTCGTCCCGCACATGATGGCGAAGGCGAAATTCCACGGGGAAATGACGACACCGACACCTAAGGGAATATAGACATACTGGTTGATTTCATTGGGCCGGCTGAGTACCTTACCACCTTTTGCCAAATCCAGCATTTGCCGACCATAGTATTCCAAAAAATCAATTCCTTCGGCGATATCGGCATCCGCTTCCCGCCACGATTTCCCGACTTCTTTTACGAGTAAGGCGCTAAATTCATGTTTCCGGCGCCGAACGATTGCAGCGGCTTTAAACAGGATCTCCGCACGCATTTCCGGTTTAAATTTGCGCCATTTTTCAAATGCTTCTAGCGCCACATTCATCGCTTCATCGACGATTTTTTTATCGGCCTTGCTCACGCGCCCGATTACCTCTTCTTTATTGGCCGGGTTGATCGAGATGATTTTATCTTCTGTTTTAATCCGCTTTCCTCCGACAACCAAATCATAATCTTGTCCCAGGTAACTTTCTACTTTTTTCAATCCTTCCAGGAAAGCCTGCTGATTTTCAGGTAAAGAAAAGTCCGTTAACGGTTCATGTTGATAAGGAACAACCATTGTCACCCCTCCTAGATTAATCGCTTTCATTTCTCTTATTATTCTATCAATACAAAAAATTTACTTCAATAGTTCCCTATAGGGTCATTCCCGGCGTGTATGATCAGAACTTTTCTTGTAAAAAAAATTCGCCGGTAATCTTCTACCGGCAGAAATCTATGCTGGGAATCCATCAATAAATATGCACGAAAGGTTCTTCCATATTTGGTTTCTTTAAAATAAGGGCTTCCGGACCGGAGATGGACTGGATCCGTACTTCAACAATGATTTCCGGGGAAAATGTCTCCATCAACAGTCCGCCGATATACTGGGCCAAACCGATAACCTCAGACTTTCCGTAAAACTCCATGTTCACATCGATTTTCAGTTCTCGCAATTCATCATTCATGTAAAAACCGGTCCCTACGATTCCGTTATAGTTCGGAAAATAGGACTGGACGTTTTCCTGGAAATTCACGAATCGATCGTAGTCTTCCCGGTTGTATTTTTGAGCACCCGATGAGGGGAACAGGACGTATCGTTCATTCATCTCTTCCCATTCGATTTGACTCTTTCCTTCTTCAACCGCACCCCACGCAAAGTAATTCCCGGGAATTACCGATGTACGCGATTGCTGTTTAAACAGCCCGATAGTGATCGGTACGGTCTCTAAACCTTGCATTAACCGCATTCGGGAAACAATCTCTTGTGCCATTTGTTTGCCTTGCTGCTCGATTTCACTGTCGGGAATTTTTACTTCTTGCTCATTACCTGAATCAGGGTAGT
Organism: uncultured Bacillaceae bacterium; assembly: GCA_937983015.1. Classification (GTDB taxonomy): domain Bacteria; phylum Bacillota; class Bacilli; order Bacillales; family Caldibacillaceae; genus CALGAD01. Next base: position 23,055 of record CALKAK010000153.1, read on the forward strand.
AGACGGAATTCATCGCCAATCCGATAGCCACTCCACCAAGGCGGACTTTATCATCATCGGTCTTTACAAGGTAATTTTGTTCCAGAATATGCCCCAGATAGTACGGGGGTTCCTTCTCTTCTCCCTCATCACTCGAGGGAGAAGCAGGAGGATTAAGTCCTTCCGGATTATTCGTTTCATCGTATCTTTTCAGCCACTTCTCTATCGTACTTTTATCGAGATATTGTCCATCCTGGTAAAAGAAGCGATCTGTAGGAAAGGTTTGTTGGGCGATGCGCAGCAAACCTTCTTCCATCTCATCGCTATCCAGCCGCGTATTCATCTCTCTAATAATCAGTCCCCTTGCCTCGGAAGGCTTATAAGGAGATATGGTCCGATAATAGGATTCGGATATTTGGAAACGCGGGATGATCGCCTTTTCTTCCGTTTGATTGTTTTTCTCTTGGATGACTTCATCTTCCGGATCAAACCTCGGAACACAACCTGTTAGGAGTAACATGCTGAGGAATAAGATTAAAAGCCTGCGCAAATTTTACACCTCTTTATCCGTTCAAATGTTGAAGGAATTGTTCTTCATCCCATACTTCAATACCAAGCTCCTGAGCCTTTGTCAACTTCGATCCGGCATCTGTACCGGCAATAACAAGGTCGGTCTTGCGACTGACACTACCGGTAACTTTTGCCCCGAGACGTTCCAGGTACTCTTTTGCCTCGTTCCGGGTCATTTGTTCTAATTTTCCGGTTAAGACAACGGTTTTACCCGCAAAAACGGATGTACTTTCCGTAACTTCTTCCTGCCGCGGTCCCTTATAAGCCATATTGACACCTAGTTCCTTCAGCTCATCGATCAGTTCCTTTACTTCCGGTAAGCTGAAATAGGTAACGATGGAATCGGCCATTTTTTCGCCGATTTCATCGATGGCCAGTAAATCCTCTCGAGTTGCCTGAAATAATTTGTCGATATGGCCAAAATGCATGGCCAACGTCCGGGCTGCTTTCGCCCCAATATAACGAATCCCCAAACCGAATAAGAGACGCTCAAGCGAGTTCTCCTTCGATGCTTCAATTGCATTGAGCAAGTTGCTGACGGATTTTTCTCCCATCCGCTCCAGTTTCAAAAGTTCCTCTCTCTCTAATTTATAGAGGTCGGCTATATTATTTACGAGATTGGCCTCGAATAATTGGGTGATGACCTTCTCACCGAGACCTTCGATATTCATCGCATTCCGGGAAGCGAAGTGAATCAGGCCCTCACGGATTTGTGCGGGGCATTTTGGATTCATACAGCGAATGGCCACTTCGCCTTCGAGCCGAACGAGTTGGCTTCCGCATTCTGGGCAATGTTCCGGCATGGTAAATGGTTTCTCTTTACCAGTCCGTTCAGTTGGAAGAGGGCGTACTACTTCCGGAATGATATCGCCAGCTTTGCGAATAACCACCCGGTCGCCGATGCGAATATCTTTTTCTTTAATGATATCCTCATTGTGTAAGGTTGCTCGTTGCACGGTAGTACCGGCAACCCGAACCGGTTCTAAGATGGCGGTCGGTGTCACAACGCCGGTGCGACCGACATTCAATTCGATCCCGGTCAATGTCGTTACGACTTCCTCCGCCGGGAATTTATAGGCGATTGCCCAGCGCGGACTCGTCGCCGTGAATCCTAGCTTTTCTTGCTGGTCAAAACGATCCACTTTAACGACGATCCCATCGATTTCATAGGGCAGATCCGTGCGTTTCTCCGACCATTCTTCTATATACCTGAGTACATCATCGATGGTTGGACAGACTCGTCGCTCCTTGTTCGTTTTAAAACCGAGACGATCAAGATAGTCAAGCGCCTGGCTATGTTTAACAATTTCCGTATTAGAAAATTCGTTCAAAGAATACAGGAAGATATCCAGTTTTCTCTGGGCGGTGATCTTCGAATCGAGCTGTCTGACCGAACCGGCTGCGGCATTGCGCGGGTTGGCAAACGGTTCTTCTCCCCGGGCTAATTTTTCTTTATTTAACTGTTCAAAGGAGCTTTTCGGCATATAGACTTCGCCACGGACTTCGATTGTGACCGGCTCTTTCAATTGTAAGGGAAGGGTTTTGATCGTACGTAAGTTGATCGTGATATCCTCACCGATCACCCCGTTTCCTCTTGTCGCTCCCTGGACGAAAACCCCATTTTCATAACGCAACGATACCGCAAGGCCATCGATTTTTAATTCACAAACATATTCGAAATCATCCCCGATCGCCTGACGAATTTTGCGATCAAAATCACGAAGGTCCGCTTCACTAAAGGCATCTTGTAAACTTAACATCGGCGTGCGATGTTCGACCTTTTTAAAACCTTCCAGAATCTCGCCACCAACTCGTTGGGTCGGAGATGTCGGTGTACGTAATTCCGGGAAACGTTCTTCCAAATGAATTAACTCCTGCATCAACCGATCATATTCCGCATCCGGTACCGTCGGTCGATCCAGTACATAATATTCGTAAGCATAACGGTTTAATTTTTCATGCAATTCTTGTGCGCGCTTTTTTGCCTCTTGAAGATCCACGGGGACATCCTCCTCACGCTATTTCATCAAGAATGAACAGTGGCTCTGACAGCCGCTCTTTTTAAGGAAAGGGGCAAGTTACCACTCTGCCCCGTTGAAAATTATGAAGGGATACTCGATGATTACACCTTTTCGATCGGTGCAAATTTGGCCAACAGTCGTTTGATGCCGACCGGTTTCGGGAATGCGATATCCAATTCGACATCTTCTCCTTCGCCACGAACACTGACGACGGTACCGGTTCCCCATTTTTTATGATTCGCTTTATCTCCGGGTCGCCAATTTACGCCCTCGTTTAATTGCGGGCGCATAACAGGGCCGCGGCGGACAGTTCCTCCTCGAGGAGTTGGCGCATTTTCAGCTTCATGCAAATAGTCAAGGACATCTTCGGGGATTTCATTGATGAACCGGGACGGCGGATTCACATTCATTCTTCCGTAAAGCGTGCGGATGCGGGCATTTGTCAAGTATAACTCTTCTTCCGCCCGCGTAATCCCCACGTATGCTAAACGCCGTTCTTCCTCCATTTCATTCGTTTCCGTTAAACTCCTGTTGTGCGGGAAAATTCCTTCTTCCATGCCAATGATGAATACAACAGGGAACTCCAATCCTTTTGCCGAATGCAGGGTCATCAAGATGACTTGATCGCGACTTTCTTCCTCTTCATCGAGGTTATCAATATCGGTGATTAAGGCCAGATCGGTTAAGAAGGCGACAAGAGATCGATCATCACTCGTATTTTCAAAGTTTTGGGTGACGGAGAGGAATTCTTCGAGGTTTTCCAGTCGACTCTGTGCTTCTAAGGTATTTTCCGCTTGTAGCATTCGTTTATAACCGGTTTTTTCCATCACTTGTTCCGCCAATTCTGTCAGTGTCAAATACTCACTCATTTTAATGAAGTTTTCTATCAGCTCGTGAAATTCCCGCGCCGCTTTCGTCGCTCGTGCCGAAAGTCCGATCAATTCCACTTGATCAAGGGCATCGTATAGTGAGATCCCGTGTTCCACCGCAAACTGCGTGATTTTCTCCAGGGAAGTCGCACCGATCCCCCGTTTCGGGACATTGATCACCCGCTCGAGACTGAGATCATCATTGGGGTTTGCGATCAGACGTAAATAGGCGAGTAAATCTTTAATTTCTTTCCGTTCGTAGAACTTGATACCGCCTACTATGGTATAGGGGATATTGGCCTTGATAAGGACCTCTTCCATTACCCGGGACTGGGCGTTCGTCCGGTATAAAATCGCAAAATCCCCGTATTTGCGTTTTTCCTTTTGGACCAGATCTTTTATTTTTCCTGCCACGAACATGGCCTCTTCCTGTTCAGAATCCGCGCGATAGTAACCGATCTTTTTTCCTTCTTCATTATCGGTCCACAATTTTTTCGGTTTTCGGTTGATATTATTCTCGATCACGCTGTTTGCCGCTTTTAAAATTCGTTTCGTCGAGCGGTAATTTTGTTCGAGCAGGATGACTTTTGCATCCGGATAATCGTTCTCAAATGACAAAATATTGGTGATATCAGCACCGCGCCAGGCATATATCGACTGGTCGGAATCGCCGACGACACAAAGATTTTTAAAACGTGAAGCGAGCATATTCACCAGAACATACTGTGCTTTATTCGTATCCTGGTACTCATCCACATGAATATACTGGAATTTATTTTGATAAAATTGTAATACTTCCGGAAGCCGTTTAAAGAGCTGGACGGTTTTCATGATCAGGTCGTCAAAATCGAGAGAGTGATTTTTCACGAGCCGTTTTTCATATTCTTCATAGACCTGGGCGACAATTTTCTCGTAAAAATCGGCAGCCTTTTTCGCGTATTGTTCAGCATCTTTCAACTCATTTTTCGCGCTGCGGATCGTCTGTAAAATCCCGTGCTGATCATACCGCTTCGAATCGATATTCAAATCTTTTAAGATTCCTTTAATCACAGAAAGTTGATCGGTCGTATCGAGGATCGTAAAGTTCCGGTTGATCCCGATCTGGTCAATCTCCCGCCGTAAAATTCTCACACACATGGAGTGAAAGGTGGAGATCCACATTTCTTCGGCGGCTCCTCCTAAAATAGCAGCGACACGCTCTTTCATCTCTCGCGCCGCCTTATTCGTGAACGTGATGGCGAGAATATTGCGTGGATGGACACCCTTTTCCGCAAGTAGATAAGCGATCCGATGGGTCAGGACTCTTGTTTTGCCACTACCGGCACCGGCCATGATTAAAACCGGTCCTTCCGTATGTTTGACCGCTTCTTGTTGTTGTGGATTCAATCCCCGTAACAATCGTTCCGTCAAAAAATTCAATGGTTTACCTCCTATACAACCTGGTTTCTGATCGCTATGAAAAATATCAGTTTGCGTCATCAGAATCGATCTTTTTTATCGCCTGTACTGTACGGAGGGCTGCTCCGATATTTTCATAAATTAAATTCCCGACTACAATACAATCAGCGTATCGTTTCATTTCCTTCGCGCGAGCGACACTGTTTATACCGCCACCATAAAACAAGGCGGTATCCTGTAACCGTTCTTTCGCCCGTCTGACAATTTCGGGATCGCCATATGTGCCGCTGTATTCGATATAAAAAATTGGTAAGCGAAACATCTTTTCAGCGATCGTCGCAAAAGCGGCCACATCTTCTTGATCTAAATCCGTTTGAGCGCTCGTTAAACGGGCGACTTTACTCTCTGCGTTTAATACACAGTACCCTTCAATAACAATTTCCCGCCAATCGATCCAATCAGCGAACATTTTAATCGCCCGTTTGTGCTCCCCCAAAATCCATTTAGGAGTGGTACTGTTTAATACTGTCGGGATTAAATACAGGTCAAATCCCGGTGTGATGGCATCAATCGTGGATATCTCCAGTGCACAGGGCACCTCGTGACGTCGGACGCGTGATAATAGTTCAACAACTTTCTCCATTGTGATACCATCAGTTCCACCGACAATCACCGCATCAGTACCCGATGTGCAGATTTTATCTAAATGATCATCTGAAATCTCTTTATTCGGATCGAGTTTAAAGACATGTTGCCATTTACGGTAATCGTACATGTTTTTTCCTCCAATAATTCTACCATCTCCTCATTATAGCACTCATAAATGAGGGATAAAACAACCTGTATTTATTATAACGGAGATTGGATATAAGACCATATCAAATGTTTACAAGTAAATCCGCGGGAAAACTTAGATCGAAATATTTATTAACGGAAAAAGAGCCCGGTACTGTACCGGACTCCAGGTCGTCAAAGAATGATCCTGTTTTCAATCATTTTGCCTGTTGTGCTCTTTTATTTTCAAGGCGTTCTAGCACCATTTCATATGCATCATTTCCGTAATTCAGGCTTCGTTTCACCCGGGAAATCGTCGCCGTGCTAGCGCCTGTTTTTTCCTCGATCTCATGGTATTTCTTGCCCGCTCGTAATAAACGGGCCACTTCCAGCCTCTGTGACAGGGCTTGTATTTCATTGACCGTACATAAATCATCAAAGAATTTATAGCATTCTTCCAAAGTTTCTAATGTTAAGATCGCTTCAAATAATTGATCGAGTTCCGGTCCACGTAATTTTTCAATTTGCATGTTTATCCCTCCTTGACATAATCCCCGTCATGACCCTGTGTTTCTATCTAAGGAAACCTGATTCAAATCAGGCACAAAATTGATCCAGGTTTTTCCGGGAACAAGCGGTAATTCACCACCATTGGCAAACGGGGTTATACGACCATCGATATTTTTCCATTCCACTTCTTGCATCCGGCCTTTTTGTAACAGATAAGCTATCCCACCGGAAGTGATATCCACTTCCAGTCGACCAGCATCGTCAATCGTCCGATGACTCGTTTCGACGATGAAGATATTGTCGATCGTGACCGTTTCTTCGGTGTCAAAATCGGTTACTTTGACACCGCCCGAATACCGGGAATACTTGCCGGTTGCCTCATCGTATTCATAACGCACGTGGAATTGGTCTGTTGAATAATCAATGGAAACACCGGAGACAAATTGACCGGTGATCTCTTCGCCTTCAGATAGAAATCGGTAGCTTGCCGGTGGTCCGGAGAGAGAATAGTCATTTTGTTCGGCACCTTTCACTACATTTTCATAAGAGATGTACGAATTATGCGGTGCCCTGCGAAAATCCGCTCGTTTAAATAACGTTCCGTCATAGTATAGACCGTTTAAGGAGTCAACGAGACCGTGGTTGAGAATTAAATCTTGAGCCCCTGGACTCCAACCATGATGGATATAAATGGCATTCAGCCCCGCAGCGAGCCGGACATAATAATCACGGGCACTCCTTACTGGGCCGAATGTTTCCGGCATCTCGCTTTGATAAACCGCTAAAAAACGGGTTACACCACCTTCTGCCAAAACCTCATAGACGAGGTCCGCTTTGACCAACCCCGATTGCGGTCTGGCCTGGGGATGATTATTGACCATCACAGCCAGTGCACGGTGGTCCGGTTCTTCATCGGTTGTCACACCGGTTAATGGGAAGAAGTATTGCGGTTCTTCTTCAACAATGATCGGTTCAGTTTCTTCTTTGTCTGGTGGAGCTTCTTCAGTTATGGTCTCTTTTTTGGTACAACCACCAAAAAGCAACAGTATGGTGAATAAAAGCGGGATGGCTAATTTGCTCTTATCGTTCACAAAAACACCCCAAACATTGCAGATTTAAAAAAGATATGAATGTTCGAGTTCTTCGACCGTGGATCCTGCCGATTACCGCCTGAGATTTAATAAAGCATCTCTTCAATATTTTAACGCATCACAGAAGGAAATAAAACCCTTTTTTTCTTTACTTCATAAACCCCGGCGGGTGTTACCCGTACATAGGGCAAATGGATCGATGTAAAAAACATTAATGTGTACAGCGGATCACGGAATGGATAGCCTTTCTTTTTCATCAATTGAACAAACCGTTTTTCGAAAGGAATGAGTTGTTGTAGTGGAAGTGTACTCATTTGTCCAAGCAATGGAAGAGCCAGCTCGAACAAAATCTTCCCTCCTTCGACGATAACGATCCCACCATGTAGCTCTTTCAGGCGATGAAAAGCGATTATAATATCCTCTTTATTTTTACCGATCAGTAAAAGATCGCCGCTTGCCGTAAAGCTCGTTGCCATTCCTCCTAAATCTTTGGCAAACCCTTTTATAATACTACTTACCCGCCATTTGCCTCGGCGGTCGATCAAGATAAAAAAGCATTCCGCATATTCCTCTGGAATCGTTTCGAGAGACATATCCAGGACCGGAGAATACGGTTTTGTAATCACGGTATTTTCCAGTTCTATACCAAAAGGGATTGAGACGGATAAATCATCCGCAGTCAATTCCCAGTCGATGATTAAAGGGTGGAATCCGTAGCGTTCCCACGGAATGGTTTGTGCATCGTAAAAATCGAACGGTTGATCATTCTTCTTCACCCAGCGTCCTTTTGCTAGTACCGAAAAAGGTTCAGGATTTTTCACATCCGTTAAAAAGTTAATATCGGCAACTCGCCCGGTCCCTATTAAACCATGAATGTGGTCGAGTTGAAAGTATTTTACTGGATTTAGAGTGGCCATCAAATAGGCATCAATTTCCGGAACCCCATGATCCATGGCGATTTTAATCAATGGGGCAATAACGCCTTGTTCATAAAAAGACGGAGTCGATCCATCTGTGGTGAACATTAAATAATCATAGGAATTTAACCCCCGCTCGTTTAAATCTTGCAAGATATCCGGTAAATCCGGACGAATCGAAGAATGTCTCAGACTTACCATATATCCTTGCAACAGGCGGCGCATGACTTCTTCTCCGTTGATCGCTTCATGATCCCCGTCAGCACCGAACAACTTTAATTTGGCCAAAGTTTTTTCACTTGCTCCGGGAAAATGGCCTTCTACCTTTTTATTTTTCCGCTTCGTTTCCCGAAGCCAGTGTAACAGCAAACCATCACCGTCGAGCAAACGGGGCCAAGATGTGAGCTCGCCGGCTTGCACGACCGTCTCCTGATCAATCCATTCTTTAAATGTTTGATTCGTGAATTTTCTTTCTTCCCATGGCAGAAAAGTCTGGCTGTCCAGACGGCACCACCAGTACATGTTGACGGGAATTTGGTGAAGATCGCTGATAAATGTAAACGCTTCCCGTTTTTCCATAAAAAAAGCAAGTTGTAGATTATCGTTGATTAAAGTTGTTGTCCCTGATTGGACTGCATATTGTGCAAAAGAAAGGGGATTATAAACTTGAGCCGGATGGGCATGTGGCTCGATATATCCCGGAACTAAAAAATATTCACTGCAGTCGATAATTTCACAAGACTCATCCATATACCCCGGCAGGCGATCGCCAACATAGACAATCCGGTCATGGTAGATCCAGATGTTCCCCTGCATCCACGTTTTCAGGATGCCGTTTAAATAGGTAGCATTTTTTAATAACAAGGTTGGTGAACGTTTTCCATCCAGGACTTCCACCTGGTGACGAATTTCCCTGTTGCGCCATCGATATTGACCGTATAACACGTGCAATCATCCTTTATTCTCCCATTTTCACGATTACCAATATTGTAACACATATTACATTTTAAAGCATTAAAGAATTAACTTTTTTCCGTAGAAAAGAGAGGGATTCGATGTTTAATATTCGTTTATCTAGAGGAGTACCGCTATTTTTACGAATGATCATCGGTATCGTTCTCATGCTCTGGGGAACGAAACGCTTCACTCGGAGTCTTTATAAAAAATCATATGTATTGTTAACCGTCCTTGGTGCAATGAACATTGGCGAAAGTTTTTTTCATTACTTACTTTTTAACGAGTTAGATCACGGGTTAAATAATCTGCATGATAAGCCAAAACTTAAGAAAATTATCGATATCGTCATTCCCGAAGATCATACGGAAGAATGGACCCCGGGATTCGATCAGAAAACATGATCAAACAATCCGATATTAGGGACTATTTTTTTGCAGGCGACCATCAAACACGATTTGCTTTTTTACCGGTTCGTATGTAATTTCACCATCAGCGCCGATCACTTCGCGAAATATGGGTTTTTCTATTCTCCGAACAGGCTCATAACCTTCTTTTTTCATCCGTTCTAAACATTCCGCAACGGTTTCATGTTCTTCCACTTCAAAACGGCGTTTTTGCGGTTTTTTACTCATAAGCTCACCTCAATTGTTCTTTCCTTTCAATATGGTATATTAGCACGTCCTTTATGTATCGTGAAGGCTTGTTAAAATCAAAAAAAGCGAGGCTGGAACGACATGCTCCAAACCTCGCCATCTTATTTTAAGCTTTTACAGGAAGATAAAGTACAGGGCGAAACAGACGGCCAGTATCCACATGATTGGATGTACTTCTTTTGCTTTTCCTTTTAAAACCATGGTAATCGGATAGAATACAAACCCGGCAGCCATACCGTTGGCAATACTACCTGTAAAAGGCATCATGATCGCAGTGAAGAAAGCGGGAACCGCAATTTCAAATTGATCCCAATTAATATTTTTCAATTGTACCGCCATCATGACACCAACGAGGATTAAAGCAGGTGATGTGACGGCAGAAGTAACGATTGTCAATAACGGTGAGAAGAATAACGCAAACAAGAAGCAAATTGCCGTAACAACAGCAGTGAAACCAGATTTACCGCCAGCGGCAACACCGGCAGTTGATTCGACATACGATGTTGTGCTTGTTGTCCCGAGAATGGCACCGATCACTGTACCGGATGAATCGGATACTAAAGCGCGACCGGCCCGGGGGAGTTTCCCGTTTTCCATAATGCCTGCTTCACTGGCAACCGCCATCAGTGTACCTGCAGTATCGAAAAAGTCAACGAACATTAAAGATAAAATTACGAACAATAATTCCGGTTTAAAAATTTGATCTAAATGTAAAATCGATTGGCCAAACGTAGATTCAATGCTGGGCGGGAAACTGATAATGCTTTTTGGTAATTCGATCAGGCCAAAAAGCATGCCGGCAACTGCAGTGATAACCATTCCGTAGAAAATGCCAGCTTTAAAGCCTAATGTTAGCAAGATGACGGATACGAACAAGCCGAAAATCGCTAGAAGTACAGTCGGTTCCATTAAGTTACCAAGTGTAACCCCGGTATCCGGATTTGCTACCACGATTCCTGCATTTTTTAAACCGATAAAGGCGATAAACATCCCGATTCCTGCACTAACCGCAAGTTTCAAATCATCGGGAATCGCATTAATAACTATTTCACGAATTCTTGTCAACGTTAATAAAACTAGAACAACACCGGAGATCAATACGCCAGCGAGAGCAACTTGCCACTCGATCCCCATCCCGATTACAACGCCAAAAGTAAAGAACGTATTCAATCCCATACCGGGTGCCAACGCAACCGGATATTTCGCAACAATCCCCATGACAAGAGTACCTAAAGCAGCAGCCAATGCTGTAGCTGTGAAGACCGCACCTTTATCCATTCCTGCTTGCGATAAAATATCCGGATTAACAAAAAGAATGTAGGCCATTGCCAGGAACGTTGTAATACCGGCAATCGTTTCGGTACGGAAATCCGTCCCTAATTTTTCAAACTCGAAATATTTTTTCATTCCCCTTACCTCTCTTAATAAAATTTAACCTTCGCGGTTATTTTTTCATGCAGCATAAAAAGATGCTAAAACGAGAAAAAGCCCCAGTGGCCGCCGGAGCTTGACGAAAGGATCGGGAAAATAAAGGAAACCCATGGAATTTCCTCTTCCGTACAACCTCTCGTGGTCAAGCTATTTACGGTAGCTTGGTAGAAACTTTTGGGCCATATTCCCAAAATTACACAAGACGAATTATGTAATTGTCGTTTACGTGTTTCATATTAGCAGGTTTTCGAATAAAGGTCAACTAAAAAACGAATGTTTTTCTTAAAGAATTTTAAAATGTTCGTTTATAAGCTAATAATTATCGAAAACGTTTTATCTTATTTCGGAACGTAATTAGAAAAACGGAACTTTTACATACTTCTTTTTCCAAAAATGAGCATCCGCTAGAAAGTATTCCAGCAATGCTTCCTAAAAGTGGTTTATTGGCACAATATGACTCTCTCATGTACTGTGAAGGCGATTCGTAAAAAATTAGCCGGGTTAACTGGCCAAAAGTAGCCAGCTAACCCGGCACTTCAGCTGAATAAATCTCTACTACGCAAAGGTTTATTCCCACTCGATCGTTGCCGGTGGTTTGGACGTAATATCATATACGACTCGATTCACATGCGGTACTTCAGAGACAATCCGGCGAGAAATTTTATCGAGGACATGAAGGGGAATTTTTGCCCACTCTGCCGTCATCCCGTCGATTGAATTTACCGCACGGATCGCAACTGTATAGTCGTATGTACGTTTTTCATCCTTAACACCGACGCTGCGAATATTAGGGAGAACGGTAAAGTATTGCCAGATTTCCCGCTCTAGACCGGCCTTTTTAATTTCATCACGCAAAATCCAATCCGACTCACGGACGATTGCCAGTTTTTCCTCTGTCACTTCACCGAGCACCCGAACCGCCAGTCCCGGACCGGGGAAAGGCTGGCGCCAAACGATTTCATCGGGAATCCCCAATGCCGTTCCAACTTTTCTTACTTCATCTTTAAACAATGTTTTTAACGGCTCAATCAGTTCAAATTCCATATCTTCAGGAAGACCACCGACATTGTGATGGGATTTGACGGTTTGCTTTGTTCCCACGCCACTTTCAATCACATCAGAGTATACGGTTCCTTGTGCTAAATATCGAATATCCGACAGTTTCACCGCTTCTTCATCAAATACACGAATAAATTCATTGCCGATGATTTTCCGCTTCTTTTCAGGATTTGTTACCCCTTTTAATTGATTTAAAAATCGTTTTTTAGCGTCTACCTTGATTACGTTCATCCGGAATTTGTCTTTAAACGTCGCCATTACACTTTCTACTTCGCCTTTGCGCAAGAGACCATGGTCAACAAAAATGCAGATTAACTGATCGCCGATCGCTTTATGGATTAAGGTCGCGGCAACAGAAGAATCAACTCCACCGGAAAGAGCGCATAAAACCTTTTCTTTTCCAACTCGCTTTCGGATAGATTCCACTTGTTTTTCAATAAAGGTGTCAACGGACCAGGTCCCCTCTATTTGACAGACATCGAATACGAAATTACGTAAGATTTCCCGACCGTATTCGCTGGCATCGATCTCGGGGTGGAACTGTACCGCATAAATATTTTTTTCTTCATTGCTGAATGCCACCACTGGACAGTGATCGCTCACTGCATCAATCGTAAAACCTTCCGGGGCTTCAACAACTACCTCTTCATAACCGAGCCAAACAGTTTGCTCATCGGGAAGATTTTTGAACAATCGCTTTTCAGGAACAGCACGAATTTTCTCCTCTTCATATCCCCGTCCTGGAATTTGTTCTAGTTTCCCACCGAATTCTTTCGCAATGCTGCTCATTGCGGAGGCAATCCCGAGCACGGGCTTTCCTAATTGGAAGATCTGCTCATCTAAGTAAGGCGATCGTTCAAGACCACCAGATAAAATAATCCCTTTGATATGTGATTTCTGCAAATCATCGATAGGCGTTGTATTTGGCCATAATTCACTGTACACGCCCAGTTCACGGATTTTCCTTGTCAATATTTGACTATAGGGACTGCCAAAATCTAACACGAGAATCATGTCTTGCGGGGTCAGTTGATCTGTCATTTTGTCACCTCATCCAATAGAAATTCCAGAGTGCAATCACTATTACAAGCAATCTCTTCTATATAGAATAAACGATGACTATCTATTTTAACAAGAATCTTTGCCAAAAAAAGAACCTTCCGCTCACATGCAGAGGTTCTGATTCAGGGAACAATTATTTTTTCAGATCAAAAGAGTAATAAAAAATTTTGCATTGAAAGACCATTAAAACGTTCGGTATTTACAACCGGGCCGTTTTTCGCATCAATTGCTCCCATGGCTCTTGCCAATTGATTTTTTCGAGTTTTACACGACCATTGCCGTAAACCATGCGCTCATAGAGATGGGTCAGTTCTGACATATGTTTAGACCGGAAGGAATCATCGATTCTTCTGGCATAATCGCGTAATGTATCGCCCGCATCCATCGAGAGTCCAACTTTTTCCAAACGTTTGATGAGGGTAAGATAAGCCTTTTCAAAGGCACTCCCGTCCGTTTTGTTACGATATTTTACTATTAACAATAACGGAATCCAGCGTTTTCGTTTGAAAAAAAGGATGAGTAATACCACCATAAATAGCAGCGAAATGAATAATAGGAACCATCCCGGCAGTTCTTTACCTGATTTTTCTGTACTGGAAATTGCATCTGGACCTTCTTCCAGCTCAATTTCATTCAATGGTTCGCGTACCTCATTTTCTCCCAGTTCAAATTCTTGATTCACAGATAATTCTTCCTGTGCTTCAGACTGACCGATATCCATGTGGAAACGGCCAAAGTTCAGAAATCCTTTTGTCGGCTCAAAAGGTACCCAACCGACACCGGGGAAATATACCTCAACCCAGGAATGCGCATGACTGTTCGTGATGGTAATAACCTGGTATTCAGAGATATCGCTATTCATAGCTACTCCGTTCGTATATCCTTTTACCCAGCGGGCGGGAATCCCTAACGAACGCAATAAAACGACCATTGCTGTGGAAAAATTATCGCAATACCCTCTTTTCGTTTCGAACAAAAACTGATCTACATAATCATCTTCCGGTCCCGGCACTGCAACATCGATTGTATCGTACGTAAATTCATAACTTCGCAAATAATTTTCAATCGCCCGTGCCTTATCAAACCAGTTTGTTTGACCTGTAGTGATTGCCGATGCCAGATTCTTGATGCGTTCTGGTAACTGCTCCGGTAATTGTGTGTATCGTTCTAAAAACGCCTGCTCGATTCCCGATGCATCGGTAACGGACCGCAAAACATCAATATTGTAAGATGGTCGGCGAAACATGATAGCATAACGTTCCACGCCATTCCCTAAATCAATCTTTTCCCTGCCGGGATCCACATATAAAGGACGGGTAGAACCAGCGGAAAACCCGGTAATTTTTGCCGATCCTCCCTCATCGTTTACTTCAACTATCGGGGAAGCATGTACAATGACCTTCTCGGTACCGTATGGATATATGAAGTGATTGATATCAGCATTTGTCTCCACAAATACGGTATACATATCTTGTTCCAAGTATTGCTCTTCCACATGGTACAGGGGCAGTCCATCATCCGCACCATTAAATCGTAAAAAATGTTCTTCCGCCGATGTTTCCCATCCCTTTCCAGTATAAACATCCTTAGTTTCGACCCGCCAATATTGACTGTGCGGGGACAGGACAGAAAACACCTCGTTATCATCAAGCAACAACGGTCCCCCGAGAAAACGATCATCTTCATCATAACCAATGACTTTCACATTCCCGGTACCCCCCTCACCTTTCCCTGTAGATTGACCGTAACGGTCCAGAAAAGAAAACGGGTTCGCCCATTGGGAATCTGCTTTCGGAACGATCATTCCGAGAGATGTTGTCGCGAAAACTACAAAAATAAGAAACATGAGTACCTTGCTTTTGAAAATGCGCGAGCGATAGAGTTGTTCGCGATTTGTAAGACGATAAAAAGTAATAATACCGAGCCCGCTTAATCCGAAAACAAATGAACGGATAATCGCAAATTTGGCATCATAAGTTGAGAAAACGTCTAAAATCACCAGGTATATGATCGTGAACAGAAAAAACAAGAATGGCTTCTTACGAACAATAATCCAGTAGCGGAGCACGTAAACGAGCAAAGCTAACAAGAGGAACATCAGAAATGTTCGAAATGAGTCCGTTAGCAAACCCCAGTTACCCTGCCTCGTAAAATTAAGATTTTGAACAATATCGCCAACTATTTGATCGGGCCATAACAATCCTAAACCGGATTTATTAAAGAAATATAGATTGAGAGCGACCACAATATAAAGGAATACGACCATTAAGTTATAGCTAGTGCGGAACCGAAGGAAACTCAACAAGAAACATAGAACGAGAAATAGAATAAAAATGAACGAGTTATAAATAATATCAAAATCTGCAAGCGGGTAAAGCCATTCAAGAATTAGCAAGAAAACAAACAAATGAACAAGTAATGATTCAAATGATTTTTTTTGGAGGATCATCCGACTTCACCCCTTGAAAGGGCATCTGCAAATTCGCCTTCACGGACAAATTCAGCCGCAATCCCTCTTTGTTTTAATGTCGATGATAAAATGAATTCTTCTCGGTGAAACTGTTCGTTTTTCCCCTTGATTACAAAAACTGAAATTTGTTTTCTTAGTTTTGCCAGTTCCACGAGTTCCGTGGTCAGGTCATTTTTCAATGTATGAACGATAATTACGATATGTTGAATATGCTGACGGAACAAAAAATCTGTCTGAAACACACGCGCTAATTCTAGGCTGGCATCATCCTCAATGCGAGCCAGGGTCAAGAATATTTTTTTCCTGTGGGCCTCTCCTTGATGTGGGGGGATATATTCCCGTTCTTCACCCATACTGTACAATCCAGCGTCGACACCGGCCATTTGCACAGCGGTGATCATACTCGCGCAAAATGTAACGAGTAATTCAAATTGTTCACAGGGTGAACGATCGAGAACAAACAATACATCATGATTTTTTCGCTGCTCGAATTCCTTCGTCATCAATTCATTTCGTCGCGCACTAGCTTTCCAATTGATCCAGGAGAAACGATCACCTTGTTGGTATTGTCTGACACTTACCGCAATTGTCGTATCCCGTTGCACAAGATCTTTTGTTTTCGCTGTCCCGTATTCGAATTCATGACTATCCGGGTAATAGTGCAGGGGGATAGTGGCGGGATAAACAATGATTTGATCGGGAACCTCTTTCCGAAATGTTTTTCTGACAAAGCCAAATAAATCAGCAATTGTCATCTCAATGTCTGTAAAGGTAAATTCTCCCCGGCTGATCTGCGGGATTTCATATTCACAAACGAGCGTTTTTTTAAAAAAAGGAACTTGTAACGAATGCCAGGATCGTTCCATATGGTTTTTCCGTTTTCGAATCACCCGATCATGAATAAACAAATAGGGTATAGGTATGCGCCAGGGTAATGTGATGTGTAAGCGAGCGGGTACCGTCTCTCCAGCCACAAATTCCTTATTCGCCAATTCGCGCTGTACCCGAATCTTTTTGATCGGATAAATAAATAGAAAACTAGAATACAAGACGACCGGTAAAAAGGCGGCAAACAAAAACCAGCTCACAAAGCCACCCTGAACCATGGCGAAACTAAAGCTTGCCACGGCTAGGACAAGGAGTCCTATGTATCGGAGTCCGTTTTCAAACTTTTTCAACCATTTCATAGCGATCACCTGCGAATTATGGGGACCCGGGTCGTTGACAAGATCGAGTAAATCACATCTTGTGGCGTCACTCCATCATACCTAGCCTCTGAACGCAATATCAGCCGATGAGAAAACACATATGGAGCCAGAAATTGAATATCATCAGGTACCACATAATCCCTCCCGTTGATAAAAGCATAGGCCTGTGCGGCTTTCATTAATGCAATCGAGGCGCGGGGGCTTGCCCCCAAATAAACTTGACTGTGATTCCTCGTCCGGTCCGATAATAAGACGATGTAGCTTTTTACCGTCTCATCAACATAAACATTTTTCACTTCTTCCTGTAGCCCTTGCAATTCTTTTCCGGTGATAACCGGTTCAATCTCCTCAATCGGTAAACGCTTTTCAACCCGAGATAAAATTTCGACTTCTTCATCATGAGACGGATAGCCCATTTTCATTTTTAATAAAAAACGATCCAATTGAGCTTCTGGTAGCGGATAGGTGCCTTCATATTCGATCGGATTTTGTGTTGCCATGACAAAAAAAGGTTTCGGTAAATGATATGTGATCCCATCAACGGTAATTTTCCCCTCATCCATCCCTTCCAATAAGGCAGATTGGGTTTTCGGTGATGTCCGGTTAATTTCATCCGCTAAAATAATATTCCCCATGATCGGACCGGGCCGGAACTCAAATTCCATCGTTTTCGGATTATAAATAGAGACACCGAGGACATCAGAGGGTAATAAATCGGGGGTAAACTGAATCCGTTTAAACATTGAACTGACCGATTTAGCAATGGATTTAACGAGCATCGTCTTACCGACGCCCGGGACATCCTCTAATAATACATGTCCACCAGCCAATAATGCGGTTATCGATAAAATTGCCTCATTCCGCTTGCCAACAACAACTTTTTCGATATTATTTACAATTTTCGCCACTTTCGGGTGCATGGTCTCTGTTCTCATTCATATCCTCCCCATATGATCACGACGCGTTCATTACCTTAAGTATTCGCTAAGAACCCCATGAGTCCTTTCCATTTTATCATTACAATATAACACAAATATGAATTCTGTCTTAAAATGAGATTTCAATTTTGAACCTGGTAAATATGAAGATTTACTTTCCCCTCTGGACTCACTTCGACACCTTCCAATTCCAAATTCCGTTTTTGTTCAGTAAATAACTCATGGTCGCTGATCACAATTTCTCCCCGCGCATTGATCACCCGATGCCAGGGAAGTTGGTATTTTTTGCTCAGAGAATGCAAGATTCTAGCTACTTGACGCGCTCCCCGAGGATTTCCTGCCAGCCGGGCAACTTGTCCATAAGTCATAACCTTACCAGATGGTATATTTTGAATGATGCGAATGACCTCTTTGGTGAATGGTTACACGAGGCCTCACCTTCCTTCGTGAATACGGGTTAAATTAAAATATTGTCTCTTATTTTACAACATCACCTGCGTTCCTACAATATTCATAGGAAAATTCGTTGTTTTTATTTTCTTTATATAATGAATTATTTTATAATTATAAAAAACAGGGAGGGCTGCTTGTGAAATTTGATTGTATTGTAATCGGTCATGGTCTTGCCGGATTAGTCGTTGCTACGGAACTGGCTGAGGCGAAGAAAAAGGTCTTACTCGTTGATCAAGAAGCAGAAAATTCGATCGGCGGACAGGCCTGGTGGTCCTTTGGTGGACTGTTTCTCGTCGATTCACCAGAACAACGGAGGATGGGAATAAAGGACTCCCTGGACCTCGCGTGGCAAGACTGGTTGGGGTCGGCCGGTTTCGACCGGGAGGATGAAGATTATTGGGCAAAAAAGTGGGCGGAAAAATATGTAGAATTTGCCACAGGAGAGAAAAGGAGCTGGCTAAAATCTTTGGGCATCCGCTTCTTTCCCGTTGTTCAGTGGGCGGAAAGGGGCGGGTATTTAGCGGATGGCCACGGAAACTCTGTACCGAGATTTCATATTACCTGGGGAACCGGACCCGGGCTCGTCGAACCATTTGCTAGAAAACTACATGAGGCGGTCAAAGACGGATGGGTGGAATATCGACCACGCCATCGGGTCGATGAGTTGATCGTGGAAAACGGACAGGCTGTCGGCATCAAAGGAAGCGTACTAGAAGAAACAGACGTTCCGAGAGGGGTTGCCAGCTCTCGAAATGTCGTTGATGAATTTGAATTTTTCGGTGAAACCGTAGTGGTCGCCAGTGGCGGAATCGGTGCTAATTTAGATTTGATTCGTAAAAATTGGCCGGAGCGACTTGGAAAGCCGCCGAAACGCATGCTATCAGGGGTTCCCGCCCATGTGGATGGACGAATGCTTGCGATTGCAGAAAAGGCCGGAGCGAAAATCGTCAACCGGGATCGGATGTGGCATTATACAGAAGGGATAAAGAACTGGGATCCGATCTGGCCGAACCACGGCATCCGTATTTTGCCGGGGCCGTCACTAGTCTGGTTTGATGCTACCGGTAAGAGACTTCCCGCCCCTTATTTTCCCGGCTTTGATACGTTAGGTACATTGCGGGCGATCATGAATACGGGCTATGATTATTCCTGGTTTATCGCCTCACAAAAAATAATCGAAAAAGAAATTGCCCTATCCGGCTGCGAGCAAAATCCCGATCTAACCGGGAAAAGCATTAAACAAGTACTCAAACGAATTTTACCCGGTCCACCCGAGCCGGTTCAGAAGTTTTTGGATCATGGTGAAGATTTTATCATCGCGTATCAATTGCAAGATCTCGTTGCCAAGATGAATCATTTAACGGGAACAAACCTGTTAAATGAAAAAGAAATTGAAGAACAAATTGCCGCCCGGGATCGGGAAGTAGACAATGCGTTCACCAAAGATTTACAAATTACAGCCATAAGAGGAGCTCGTAACTATCTCGGCGATAAAATCATCCGCGTTGCCCCGCCCCATAAAATTTTAGATCCACGGAACGGTCCGCTCATTGCTATTCGCTTGAATATCATCAGCAGAAAAACATTAGGTGGGTTGCAAACGGATTTATCTGGTCGGGTGCTCGACCAATCTGGTAAGCCATTTGCCGGTTTATACGCAGCAGGAGAAGTCGCTGGATTCGGCGGTGGAGGCCTCCACGGTTACCGATCTTTAGAAGGAACCTTTTTAGGAGGGTGTTTGTTTACAGGATTGCAAACCGCAAAAGGAATCATTACCGATTTAAAATAATAAATGAGGGAGCGATCTGATGTTGCTCCTTTTTTTAGTGTAAATGACGTGGGAATCTGAGGAAATTCGGACTAGTTTTGAATAGATTTCCAAGTGAATTTGGGCAATTGTGAAGGGAAATTTTCCTAGGTCACGTGGAATTTTGGGTAATTTCAGTCACTAATTAGAGTAAATCGCGCGGTGTTTTGGGGAATTTTGGCTATGTATATGCGCAAATTATCCATTATTTCGATTAAATCTGCTTCCAATTTGAGTAAATTGGCCGTAATTTCAGGTAAATTCAGCCGATAATTCGAGTAAATCGCCCGTAATTTCGGGTAAATCTGTCGTTAATTCGAGTCAATTGCGCGATATTTCGGGCGTTTTTCTTCATTTTTTGGGTAAATTCATCAATATTTTTGGCAACATTCTCCCTTTTTTGTGTAAGTTTCACCCAATTTCGCGTAAGTTCATTCTTATTTTTGGCAAGTCTACTTGAATTTTAATCTGTTGAAAAGGCAAGAGGAATCCCCCCTCTTGCCTTATTTGAAGCAAAACTTTAAGCCTTTGGATGAACCATATCACGCGGGTTGATATAGCGGTCGAACTCTTCTTCCGTTAAATAACCGAGTTTTAACGCAGCTTCTTTTAATGTTATTCCTTCTTTATGCGCCAGTTTAGCGATATCGGCCGCCTTTTCATAACCAATATACGGGTTTAAAGCGGTGACTAACATTAACGATTCATTGAGGTATTTCTCAATAACTTCTTTATTCGGCTCGATACCGACCGCGCAATGATCATTGAACGAACGGATCGCATCCGCCAGTAGGCGAGCGCTTTGCAAGAAATTATAAATAATTACGGGTTTAAAGACGTTCAATTCAAAATTCCCCTGGCTTGCGGCAAAACCGATAGCAGCGTCATTTCCCATGACCTGTACACACACCATCGTTAATGCTTCACTTTGCGTCGGATTGACTTTACCCGGCATGATCGAAGACCCCGGTTCATTGGCCGGAATCGTGATTTCCCCGATCCCGCAGCGTGGGCCGGAAGCCAACCAGCGTACATCATTAGCAATCTTCATTAAATCCGCTGCTAAAGCTTTTAAAGCTCCATGGGCATAAGTAATCTCATCATGGCTCGTTAAAGCGTGGAATTTATTCCGTGACGAGTAAAAATCGATGCCGGTATATTTGGCAATCTCCTCGGAGACGAGGACACCAAATTCTGGATGGGTATTGATGCCCGTTCCTACTGCGGTACCCCCGATAGCAAGGGCTTTCATTTGATTCGTGCTTTCTTGGATGAATTCCAAAGAACGGTCGAGCATATGCACCCAGCCGCTGATTTCCTGACCCAGCGTTAAAGGTGTCGCATCTTGCAGATGCGTACGCCCGATTTTTACTATATCTTTAAAAGCACTTGCCTTATCCGATAAGGTCTCCCGTAATTTTTTAATTTCCGGAATGAGGTGTTTCTCTACATATTCAACCGCAGCAACATGCATCGCTGTCGGGAATGTATCATTTGAACTCTGTCCCATATTGACATGATCATTCGGATGCAATTTTTCTTCCGATCCCTTTTCTTGCAACCATTCATTACCGCGATTGGCGATCACTTCGTTCATATTCATATTCGACTGCGTACCGCTACCAGTTTGCCACACTTTCAATGGAAAATGATCGTCCCACTTTCCCGCTAAAATTTCATCGGTAGCCGTAACGATCGCATCTTTCCGGTCATCACTGAGTTTCCCCAATTTATTGTTGACAATCGCACAACTTCTTTTTAATATAGCGAAAGCCCGGATCACTTCTTGTGGCATTTTTTCCGTACCGATGGCAAAGTTTTGGTAGCTTCTTTGTGTCTGAGCTCCCCAGTATTTATCAGCGGGAACCTTGACTTCTCCCATCGTATCCCTTTCGATACGATATTCCATTTCTACCCCTCCCCAAATTTTACCGATATAACAATTATAAACACTTTTATTATAGTAAATTTT
>CALKAK010000154.1 GCA_937983015.1 uncultured Bacillaceae bacterium
GGTTTCGTTTATGCGCCTCTTCAATCATGAATGCCAGCGGATCATAGCCCGGATCCTGTCCCTGTACACCCGTAATATATTCTGACCAGGGACCGTATTCCGATGGATAAAAGGCATCGGCTGTCGGCTTAATTTGTACAACGACCGCGTTCATCCCCATTTCGACGACATCATCTAATAGATTAATAAACTCTTGTTTCTGCTGTTCTACCGGGAGTCCCGGGCGTGACGGCCAGTCAATATTTTGGACTGTAGCGATCCAGACCGCCCTTAGCTCGCGTTTCATATAGTCACTTCCCCCTTCTGCCGCAAATACTCGTGGTAGCTGGAAAAGACCACTTGCAAATACAAGAACCCCTGCAATTACAACGATTAACCCCTTCCAAAATTTCATTTCCATCCTCCTTGTCCATTACTACATTTTTTTCCACAAATCCTATTACATTTCCTCGTGCAAATGTTCAGATAAGGGAAATTTCATAGTTTCATAGTAATGTTAGAAATCGATACTCACGATTAAGAGAATTCCAAACACCTCCTTTCGGTAAATGAAAAGGAATAATCTCGTGTCAAATTCTCCAGGTGGAAAAGATTTGAGTGGATACTTCCAGCTGAAACATAGAAGTTTTTGAGGAGTCTTGCTTGTGTGGAAGTCTGGATGTGTACCAGTTTGCGGTGTTCATCATATATAAGGGAAATCCCCTAATCAGTGTGGTTTTTTACCTCTAAAAGAATGGCCGCGATCCTGAATTCGGATAAAACCAACACTGGTTAGAGGCGATTCATTAACGTCTAAAAAACTGGGGTAAATAATCTTTGTGCGCTTCTAGCATCTCATCGAGAATCTTCTTTGCATCGACATCATTTGTAATCAATGGATTGATACATAAAGCGAGTAAAGCTTTTTCATAAGAACCGGCGACCGCCGCTTCAATAGCGAGTTTTGTAAACGAATAAATCTGCTGGATTAAACCGTTAATCGCCACCGGTAAGCTACCAACCGTCAAAGGAATAGGTCCCTGTTTTGTCACGACACAGTTCACTTCAACGACCGCATCATCCGGTAAATCGGTAATTGCTCCATTATTACGGACATTTAACGTCTGGATATCTCCCTTGTCGTTATAAATTGATGAAATCAAATTACAGGCGACATCACTGTAATAGGCACCGCCGCGTTTTTCCAGCTGGGGAGGTTTGATCGCGAGGTTCTCATCCCGGTAAAGGTCAAATAAGCCCTTTTCCAGTTCTTTAACGACTTCAGCACGGATGGTCCCTCGTTTAAATTCTTCTAATTGCTTTTGTAAAATTTCTTTCGTTTTATAAAAGTACCGGTGGTATGGACTCGGAATGAACCCTAAAGCTTTAATAAACGCCGGTTCCCACGGAATCGGGGCAATATTTTTCATCGAAAATTGCTCTTCCGGGTCACTGATCAGTTCCAGTGCTTCATCCAGACGAGATTCCCCGTTCACAACAATATCCAATCCATAAGACATATGGTTTAAACCGGCAAATTTTATCAAGACTTGCTCTGGCGGAACGTTCATAAGCCTGGCGAAAATCATCTTCATATGGACCGGAACATTGCAAACACCGATTACTTTTTTATGTTTGCTGTAATTGATTAATGCTTCCGTGACAATCCCTGCCGGGTTCGTAAAATTAATTAACCAGGCGTTCGGGCACAGTTCCTGGATTTCCTCAGCAATCTCCATCAAGACCGGAATCGTGCGCAACGCTTTAAATAATCCACCCGCACCGTTTGTTTCCTGGCCAATCATTTCATATTGTAAGGGAATGCGTTCATCTTTTATCCTCGCATCGAGCAAGCCGACACGTAATTGGGTTGTAACAAAATCCGCATCCTTCAAGGCTTCCCGGCGGTCAAGGGTGACATGAACATCCATCGAAATATTGGCTTTCTTAACCATCCGTTTCGCTAAATTACCAACAATTTCCAATTTCTCTTTTCCTGCTTCAATATCGACGAGCCAGAGTTCCCGAACCGGTAATTCATCGTACCGTTTAATAAGCCCTTCCACAAACTCTGGCGTGTAGCTTGACCCACCCCCGATTGTGACAATTTTTATCCCTTTTTCAGCCAATCACATCTCCTCCAAATACGAAAGTTATGAGAGCACTTGCTGCAAAGCCAACAATAATGGATATGAAAATCCGCTTTTTAAAATAAGGCCGATCTTCCGGTTTCGCATCGATTTTTGTCAAAATCAGTGCCAATCCTGTAGAGGCGGAAATTCCTGCGGATAAAAAATAACTTACCGTCTTCGAAAAGCCTAATAGACTAATAGGCTTCGTGAGTAATAGCATGCCGGAAAATAAAATCGCACAAAAAATTAAAGCGCTTTTGAAACTAAATTTCGGTATCAGTCTACTTTCGTTCATCGTACCCCTACCCCCTGAAAAGAAGAGGGGGGATTTCTATTTTTCGTCCCCCTCCAGGAATCGATGTTACTCTTCTTCTTGCTGCTCCAGGGCAAGCATTTTCTTATCGTATATTCTAAAGAACGGCGTATAAATGAGCGTTGATATGATTACATTAACGATGACCAATACAACCGCCCGCCAATCGCCACCAGTTGCAAGATATGCACCGATCGGGGCTGGCAAGGTCCATGGCGCCTTGATATAAGTTGGTGTAACGAGCCCGATTGAAGTCGCGGTATAGGCAATAGTCGCTAATACTAAAGGAGTAATAACAAACGGAATGATGAAAATCGGGTTTAAAACAATCGGCAAACCGAAGATGACCGGTTCATTGATGTTAAAAATACCCGGAACAACGACAGCCTTACTTAAATTTTTCATCGATTTTGATCTCGCAAAAATCAACATTGCAATCACGAGTCCGATGGTTGTACCCGAACCACCGATCCAGATAAACCATTGATAAAGAGGCTCCGGAGCAACGTGTGGCAATGTTTCCGCACCTGAAGCAACGGCCTCGGCGTTAGCGGTTAAGTACATTTCCCACAATGGCCGTGCCACGGAACCGACAACAGAAACACCGTGGATACCGAATGACCAGAAAAAGGTAATTAAGAATACCGGTACCAGGACTCCGAAGAGGCTATCCCCTGCCGTTACAAGAGGTGCCGTCATCTTCGTTACTAATTCATGCAAATTGATATTCAGCACAACAGTTATAAGCGTCATGAGAAGAATAACGATCGCAACCGGAATTAAAGCTTCAAATGACCTGCCGACAGAAGCCGGTACTTGTGGCGGCAATTTAATCGTGATATTTTTTTGCTTACATATTCGGAATATCTCGACTGATATAATGGAAACAATAATCGTGACAAATAGTCCCTGTCCGCCTAAATACTGCATCGGCATCACAAAACCGAGTTCTTCGACAACTGATGGTGTAATCGTTAACAATAATGCGGCAACCGCGATCTGTCCACCGGATAACGGATCGACTTTATACGAGTTTGCTAGATTATAACCGATTCCAAAAGCGACATATAAAGACATAATGAACATCGTCATCCGATAAGGGATCAGAATTTCAGCGGCATGGGCAGCGGCCCATTGACTGATGGCCCAATCCTCAGGAAACGGGGGAAATGCGATAATCAAGAAAAAGGAACCAACGATAATAAATGGTAATGATGAAACGACACCGTCTCTGATGGCCAGCAAATGCCTTTGTTCAGCGAAGCGAGCCATCGGGTTTGAAACTTTTTCTTCAAGAAACTGAACAAATTTGCTCACGGTTTTCACCCCTAATCATTATTTGTTCACAAGTTCTGTAAATGCCTTATACAAAGCTTTGCCCCCTAGCGGTGAATAGGCCTGTGGAGGAATCTGTCCGCATGGAACACCTGCTTCATCGGCCTGTTTTTTAATTTGATCGAAGCGATGTCGAATTTGTGGTGCAACCATGCAACAATCCCAGCCTCCACCGATTTCCAGTTCCACTTCACTGGAACCGATGGCTTTCACTTCCAGATCCAAACCGTGTTTTTGCGCCTCCTTTTTCAGCGTATCGACAACAATAGCGCTGGACATTCCTCCAGAACAAACAAATAATACTTTCATATATTAATCACCTCCAGATAAAATGGTTGAAAGGGCTTTCTTTTCTTTTATTATAAATAAACTAAAAAAATAATTCAATATTATGATTGAAAAATGTAAAATTTTATTTCATAATAAAATTAAAGTTTAATATATTTTTAGGGGGCACATTGTATGAATTGGGAAAATGAAATCTTTCAAATCATTTCCAACGGGGGTGATGCCAAAGCAATTGCCTATGAAGCGCTCGATCTCGCCTATGAAGGAAAATTCGATCAGGCCCGGGAAAAAATGGCTGAGGCGCAAAAAGTATTGAATCTAGCCCACAATACGCAAACGAAATTAATCCAGTATGAACTAAATAATAAAGGTGTTGAAATTTCCTTATTAATGGTCCATGCCCAGGACCATTTAATGACCGCCATCAGTGAGATGTCACTGATTGAACAAATGATAAAACTGTTGCAAAGAATCGATGCTTTAGAAAAAAAATAAATTGGAGGAGGAATTGATTTGGAGAAAAAATTAGGCATTTCCATTTATCCACACCGTTCCGACCCGGAAAAAGATAAACAATATATCGAGCTGGCAAGTAAATACGGTTTTTCGCGAATTTTCACCTGCTTATTATCGGTGGACGGAAATCAGGAAGAAATTTTACACAATTTTAAAGACACGATTCACTTTGCAAAAAGTAAAAATATGGAAGTAATTTGCGATATCAGTCCGAGGGTAATGAATGAATTAAATATTTCTTACAATGATTTGTCCTTTTTTGCAGACCTCGGTGTCGACGGTATTCGCCTTGATCTAGGCTTTACCGGTAGAGAAGAAGCGGAAATGACGTATAATCCCCAAAATCTCCTAATTGAAATCAATATGAGTAATGCTACGAAATATTTGGACAATATAATGAGTTACCAGCCGAATCGAAATAAATTGATTGGCTGCCATAATTTTTACCCGCACCGTTACTCCGGACTATCCTATGACTTTTTTATCGAATGTAGCGAAAAGTTTAAAAGCTACGGCTTGCGAACTGCCGCCTTCGTTTCTTCCAATGCAGCGACTTTCGGACCGTGGCCAATGATGGAAGGGTTACCTACTTTAGAAATGCATCGCAACTTACCGATTGAAGTACAGGCCAAACATTTATTTGCGACAAAATTAATCGATGATGTGATCATTAGTAATGCTTATGCGTCCGAAGAAGAATTCATGAAGCTTAGCCAACTCAATAAAGAAAAAATTACTTTTACAGTTGAAATATATGAAACGACTACTGAACTAGAACGAAAAATCATTCTGGAAGAACCCCATTTTTACCGGGGCGATGTATCGGATTATATGATTCGCTCCACACAAAGCCGGGTAAAATATCGCGGTCATTCCTTCCCGCCTCATAACACGAGAGATATCCGGCGTGGCGATATTATCATTGAAAACGATTTATACAAACAATATGCCGGTGAATTACAAATCGCCTTAAAAGATATGGAAAACTCGGGTAAGACAAATGTTGTCGGCAGAATCCGAGAAGAAGAAATTTTTCTCATCGATTATTTAAAGCCCTGGGAAAAGTTTGCTTTTACAGAAACTAATTAGGTGATCAATATGTATTACATTGGCGTTGATGCAGGCGGAACAAAAACCTATACCGCCATTGTGGATCAAAAGCAAAAGATTATTTTCGAATATAAAAACGGGCCCGGGAATATTGCCGTTGCTTATGACGAGGCGAAAACGAATATTCTAGCAGGAATAAAGACTGCTTTAAGCAGTGCATATGGACCTGCCTGTAAAGGTATTGTCATCGGGGTTGCCGGTGCAGGGAAAGGGTCGCGGAAACAGGTCCTGCAAAGCTTTTTATCGCAACATGTGCAGTTACCTGTATTAGTCATTTCCGATGCCGAGTTAGCTTACTATTCTATTTTCCAAAATGAAAGCGGTATCCTAGCGATCGCCGGAACCGGTTCGATTTTCCTGACGAAAATGAATGGCCAATTCCGCACCTTTGGTGGCTGGGGCCATTTGTTAGGTGACGAAGGAAGTGCTTATGATATCGGAATACAAGCGTTAAAGATTATCGCGAATGAGCTTGATGCAAAAGGGATTTCTTCCACCTTCGCAAAAGTGCTTGCCGAAAAG
>CALKAK010000155.1 GCA_937983015.1 uncultured Bacillaceae bacterium
TCCTTTTTCTAAGTATGACTGGCTTTGATAAAATCCCCGTTGTTCAAGTGATTGTAAAATTGCCTTGTTTGTATCCTGATTCGAAAACGTCTCCTAAAATTTTGAAATCACGTACTATTTTCGGATGATATGTTCTACATTTGAACAACACGACTAAGTACGGAATGTTCTTTTTAATAAAGAAAAAATACAATCGTATTAAACGAATTGTTTGAGGAGGTATTCAGATGGCAAAATTACAGGATTTAATTCAAAAATTAGATACAGCCTTGCGAGAGGATGCAACGTATTTTTCAGGGTTACAAGCGATTTATCAGGTACAGTTCCATGATGATGATGCTGTTTACCAAATCATCATCGATGGAAAGGACGGTAAAGTGGTTGATGGAGTTAACAAAGAGGCGGATTGTACATTAACGTTTGTAAAAGAAGACTTCGAAAAAGCTTTACAGGGACAGCTCAATGGGACTGAAGCGTTTATGAGCGGGCGTTTAGTTATTAAAGGGGATAAAGGGCTGGCTTTAAAACTACAAACCTATATGTCTAATTACGTTGCTGTAACATGATAATTTTTTGAAACAGGGGGTTTCTAAGTGATATCTTTTCAACCTACAGAAGAGGAGCTTGCTTTTATCGAGATAGCCAGGGATCTAGCGAGACAAAAAATCCGTCCGCTCATTCATGAGAAAAAAGAGATAACGGATAAATACGATCGAGTGATTTTGCAAATGAAGGAGCTGGGAATCCTGCAGTTGGAACTGCCGGAAAAATGGGGTGGACTGGAATTACCTTTAGTGACCCAGGTGCAAATCCTGCAGGAATTGGCTTACGGTGATCTGGATTTTGTGCAAAGCTTGCCCGGTGCAGGAGATGCGGCATCATTATTTCGAATTTTACCGGAAAATGAGCGGTCGAAGGAATTGCGAGAAAAATTTTTGACAGAGGAAATGAATACGGTTGCATATATTGATATCGACCGATCTTATCATTCGGTAAAAACATCTTTGCACTTGGGAGTAGAAAATCTCCGTCCTATTCTAAATGGGAAAACTCCACCTGTGCGTCTTGGAGAAACATGTAATCTCTTGATCATTGGATTATCAGATTCTACAGGAAATAAACAATTATGTTATGTGGATGACCCTGGCGAATATAAAATTCCTGTAGACAACCGCCTCGGTCTTAACCATGCGAATGTCGCTGCCTTCCACTTTGAAGAGGTGGAAATTCCACCTGAACAGGTGATTGCCAGTGGGAAGGAAGCGGAGATTATTTTGGCACAGGCAAGAGCAAGGATACAAATTTTACAGGCGGCTAAAGAAATCGGTCTTGCACGGGCTGCTTTAGATTACGCTACAGAATATACCGCAACGCGTAAAGCTTTTGGTCGACATATCGCTCAATTTCAGGGAGTATCCTTTCAAATCGCAGAGATGGCTATTGAAATACAAGCAGCAAACCATCTTCTTCTCGTGGCAGCGGTCACAGGAGATCAAAACATCTCCCAAGCGCTACCACTTGCTTTACGGGGATTAAATCGTGCTCATCGTGCGTTGCGTTTTGCAACGGATCGGGCAGTCCAGCTACTGGGCGGTCACGGTTATATTCGCGAGTTTCCGGTCGAAAAATGGATGCGAGATGCCCAGGCACAGGTGTTACTATATGGTAGGGAAAAGGAATTATTGCACGAGTATGGTGAGTGGTTAGTAAATAACCATAAGGAAGTGGCAAGGTTATGATCTCCTTTAAACTATCGGAACGGCAAAAACAAATGCAAGAGATGACTCGATATATTGCTGAGTATGAAATCCGGCCGATCGCCCTTGCAGCGGAACAGATGAAAAGGGTGCCGGATGATTTTTTAGAACGGATGAATCAGATGGGGATTCATTTAAATACGGCATCGTTTAATCGTGAGAAAAAGAAAAAGGGCCGGAAGGAAAATGAGGCAAACCGTTTAGGCGTTATTGCCATGGAGGAACTCGCCTGGGGTGATGCAGCAATTGCCCTTTCATTACCGGGGCCCGGTTTGGGTGGACCTCCGATTATGACAAGCGGAACACCGGAACAAAAAGAACGTTTCTTATCGATATTTACACCTGATGAACCGAAATGGGGAGCTTATGCTGTAACAGAACCGGAGGCAGGGTCAGATGTTTCGGGAATACGTACGATCGCCAGAAAAGTTGACGGTGGCTACGTGTTGAATGGGCAGAAAATTTTTATCACGAATGGAAAACGAGCTTCCTGGGTTGTTGTATTTGCTACTGTTGACCCGAAATTAGGTCGATCTGGACATCGGGCATTTGTCGTAGAAAAGGGCATGGAAGGATTTTCGACTCCGAAGATTGTGGACAAAATGGGACTGCGAGCCAATGAGACGGCTGAACTTGTGTTTTCCGATTGTTTTGTTCCTGATGAAAACTTGCTAGGTGGAGAAGAGTTGTATGAAAAACGAGTGAGTAACTCATCAGGATTCCAGGTAGCGATGAAAACCTTTGATAGCACCCGTCCAATCGTGGCTGCAATGGCCATCGGTATCGCCAGGGCTGCCTATGAATACACGCTAGATATTGTACAAAAAGAATTTCCAAAGCATGGCAGGCTTTATTCGGTTGCTGTTGAACTCCTTGCCGAAGCAGAACAAGATATTGCTGCAAGCAGGCTTTTAACCTGGGAAGCGGCGTGGAAAGCAGATTTAGGATTGGAAAATGCTAAAGAAGCAGCCATGTGTAAAGCACTGGCAGGTCAGATGGCACTAAAAGTTTGCAGCAATTGTTTAGAAATATTAGGACCGCTCGGTCTGGACGGAAACCTGGTTGAAAAGTGGTTTCGTGATGTAAAAGTCTTTGACATTTTTGAAGGAACGAACGAAATTCAGCATCTTGTAATCGCCCGGAGGCAGTATGCGCCATATGGTTTAAAAGTTTAATAGAATATATTTTGACCATGTTGAATTGTGATGCGCAGAATCTGTTTGTGATTCCGTTTATGATTATAATTCGTAAAATCGTTAGCTTATCAATTTTATTTTCTTATTTAAATATAAATTTATGAGCTTATAAAAATGATCTAAGGAGGATGGAATTGGGTTATCAGACAATAGCGATATCAAAGAGAGAGAAGGGGGTTAGCTGGATTTTTATCGATAATCCCCCCGTCAACGCGATTAATAACATCCTGATGGATGAGCTAGATGAGGCTGTGGAACAACTGGCAAAGGATTCCGATGTTCGCGTAATCGTAATTAGTAGCAAGCATCCGAAAATTTTCCTGGCAGGTGCGGATCTAAAAGCGATGGTCGCTGGAGCCGGTGATTATGTCGGGGAGGAAAATGGCATAGCTAGAGGAAGTGCGAGAATGCAGCAATGTTTTCATCGTTTGAGCACGATTGAAAAGCCGGTAATAGCGGCAATCAATGGTTACGCCCTCGGCGGTGGTTGCGAATTGGCGCTTTCCTGTGATTTTCGCATTATGGGAAAAGGAAGGATTGGGCTTACGGAAGTATCATTAGGCATCATTCCAGGAGCCGGCGGAACACAACGTTTGCCAAGGCTAGTCGGTCGAGCTAAAGCGATTGAAATGATCTTTACAGCGAAGCAGATAGAGGCAGATGAAGCTGAGCGTATTGGGCTGATCACTAAAGCAGTTGCCCCGGAAAAATTAATTGAAGAGACTACACGATTTGCTGAGAGTCTTGCCGAAGGAGCAGTAAAGGCCATGGGGTTAGCAAAGCGAGCGATCAACGCCGCAGATTTGCCGATTGAAAAAGGTTTAGAAGTTGAAGCACAGGCTTTTTCGGAAACCTTTTTAACTGATGAACCGGCGATAGGCCTAGCAGCTTTTTTCAACAAAGAAAAAGCTAAATTTATTTAGTACATCGTTCTATTCGAGCATTTCCGCATGGAAGATCCATTAGGAAAGAGGTGAGGAAAGTTGTCAAGCTGGAACAATCTATTACAGGGAAAGGTTGCCGTCGTCACCGGAGCATCGAGGGGGATCGGTCGACAAACAGCACTTACACTTGCCGAAGCCGGAGCGGATGTGGTGATTACCGATATTTTACTGGAGTCGGATGAAAATCAGGAAACAATTGCTGAACGATATGGTCCGATGGCCCAGATCATGCAAAGCACACAAATTATCTACTCCGAAAAAACGGCCCGGGAGATTCAAGAGATGGGGAGGAATTCCGTCGCTATCAAAATGGATGTGACGAACCGGGAAGAAGTGAGAGAAGTTTTTTCAAAGGTTGTTGATGAATTTGGAAAAATCGATATCTTGGTCAATAATGCTGGAACCCTCGATCATGTTTCGCAAATTTTAGATCAAAATGATGATTTCTGGCAGAGGGATCTTAATGTAAATTTGACCGGGACGTATAATTGCACGAAAGCTGTCTGGCCATATATGAAAGAACGACAATATGGTAAGATTATCAATCTATCTTCCGTTGCCGGGACTTTAGGTGGCTTCGGGCAGGCGAGCTATTCCGCTACAAAAGGTGGTGTATTAAGTTTTACGAAAAGTATGGCATTGGAAGGGGCACGTTACGGGATTAACGTCAATGCTATCGTACCGGGGATTATTGAAACGGAAGCGTTTAAAATGGGAAATCCGGTGATGAATGAGCGGATGATCAAACGTACAGCCTTCAGGAGACCGGGAAAGCCGGAGGATGTAGCCAATGCGATTACATTCTTAGCATCTGATAAGGCAAGTTACATTACCGGAATCGGCCTGTACGTATCTGGCGGAATTGAGTTATTTACCTTTTAAATCTTAAATTATGGAATCTAAGGGGAGAAGGAGGTAAAATTCGTGCCCGATCCCGTAATTATCGATGCGATCCGCACTCCGGTTGGCAAGAAAAATGGAATATTTAAGGATATTCACCCTGTCGATTTACTCGTGCCTGTTTTAAAAAGTTTAATTGAGCGGAACGGTCTGGAACCGACAGAAATTGATGATGTGATCACCGGTTGCGTTACGATGACCGGTGAACAGGGTGGAAATATTGGTCGTCTTGCCGTACTTGCCGCAGGTTTTCCCGTCGATGTTCCTGCATATTCCATCAACCGGATGTGCGGATCGAGCCAGCAAGCAATACATAATGCTTGCCAGGCGATCATCGCCGGGGATAGTGAAATTGTTATTGCATGTGGTGTCGAGAGTATGACCCGGGTACCAATGGGAAGCGATATGGGAGATTTCAGCCAGCAATTGTTAGATAAATATCAAGTGATACCACAAGGCTTTTCAGCAGAACTCATTGCCCAAAAATGGCAGTTAACCCGGGAGGAACTGGATGAATTTGCCTACTTCAGTCATCAAAAAGCGATCGAAGCTACGGATAAAGGGTATTTTATGCGGGAAATTATCCCGATCAATGTTAATGGTTTAAAAGTCCAGGCTGATGAAGGAATCCGTCGCGACACAAGTTTAGAAAAATTATCCGGGCTTCTTCCCGCTTTTAATCCGGATGGTGGGGTTATTACAGCAGGAAATTCCAGTCAAATCAGTGATGGGGCAGCTGGTGTTCTTCTCATGTCCGACGAAAAAGCCCGACAATTGGGCTTGAAGCCGAGGGCAAGAATTATTGCCAGAGAAGTCGTAGGTGTGGACCCCGTACTGATGTTAACAGGGGTTATTCCTGCAACAGAGAAAGTTTTGAAAAAATCAGGATTGACCATTGAACAAATGGATGTAATCGAGATCAATGAAGCATTCGCATCGGTCGTAAAAGCCTGGGAAAAAGAAGTAAAGCCTGATATGGAAAAAGTAAATCCACGTGGTGGAGCGATCGCCATTGGGCATCCATTAGGTGCGAGTGGTGCCAGAATATTAACAACCATGCTCCATACGCTTGAAGATACTGGAGGGAAATTTGGCTTACAGGTGATGTGTATCGGTTTTGGAATGGCTACGGCAACTATTGTCGAAATATTGTAAATTTAAACAAGTGTGGAGGGATCGAGATGAATTTTACAAAACCGGAAACATCCGAAGTTTTTGAAATGATCGATGCGGCGTTAAAACATGATCCGGATGTGACAAAAGGGAAAGAAGGTGTTTACCACTTCAAAATCGAAGGCGATGATGGAGGTGAATTCCAGATTATCATCGACGAAAACGGTGGAAAAACGGTTATGGGTAAAGAACAGGAACCGCAGTGCACTTTAATTTTGGAAGTGGATGATTTTAAAGATCTTATTGCAAAAAAATTGAATCCGACTGTTGCTTTTATGAGTGGAAAATTGAAAATCCAGGGGAATATGGGGCTCGCCTTGAAGTTACAAACGTTACTGAATTCTGTAAAGTTTTAAAAATATCCTGTTCCGAAAAGGAATGCGGCTCCTTAGGCGGGCCGATTCCTTTTCTTATAAGTTAGTACCCGTTCTACATCCTAATCCATTCAGCCTGACTTTAAAAAGCATGATTCATCCCCACTCGTATGAAAGAGTTTGATCTTTGCAAGTGTTATTTTAACATGACGAACATGAAAATAGTCCTTTGACTAACCGGGGAAGGGGAGGGAGATGTTTGAAGGTCAACAATATCGTTGAAATGTTGTATGAAACAGTTAAACGGTATGGAGAGAAAACGGCTTTTATTTGGAAAGAAGATGGTGTCTACCAAGAGATGTCGTATAAAACTTTCTGGGAAAAAATTTATAAAGTTGCTTCCGGATTTCATTATCTAGGCATACGCGAGCACGATAAAGTAGCGATTCTCTCAAATAGCAATCCGATGTGGGGCATCACCGATTTTGCCCTGGCAAGTCTGAATGCAGTTAGCGTCCCGGTTTATCCTACTTTACCAGCTGGGCAGGTCCGTCACGTATTAGAAAATGCAGATGTAAGGGCGATCGTGGTGGAAAATGAATTGCAGCGTAAAAAAGTAGAAGAGAGTCGGTACGGTTCATTAGATTTCATCGTGACTATGTATCCGGATGAAACTTTCCCCCTTTCAGAAAAAGATTTTTCTTTTCGCCAATTGGAAGAACTGGGAAGGCAGAACCCGTTTTCGAACTGGGAGGTAATGTGGCGAGGACTCGCACGCGATGATTTATTGACGATTATTCATACTTCGGGAACAAGCGGTCAGCCTCGAGGAGCGATGCTTACCCACGGTAATTTTCTTGCCAATATTGAAGCGGTCAAATTTTGGTTAATCGAAATCACACCGGAAGACCTGGCGCTATCCTATCTACCACTTTCACATGTTTTTGAACGTATGGCCGGTCATTATACTTTGCTTTCAACGGGTACGACGATCGCATATGCCGAAAATATTGAGAAATTGCCAGAAAACTTGAAAGAAATTAAACCGACAATTATGACGAGTGTACCTCGCTTTTTTGAAAAAGTGTATGCCCGTGTTATGGAACAGATTAATAAAGGAACTCCCATTAGAAAAAAGATTTTCGATTGGGCTATTCAAGTGGGAACGGAACGGTATGAGCTGTACTTGAAATCAAGGATCGATGAACTGATTTTAGGAAATGCCATGCCGAAATCTCTTCAACGTCGATGGAAGATGGCCGACAAATTAGTATATCAGAAAATAAAAAAAGAATTAGGTGGCCGTATCCGTGGTATGGTCTCTGGCGGAGGAACGTTAAATAAGGAAATTGCCAGATTCTTCTGGGCAATCGACATTCCGGTGTTAGAAGGATACGGTTTAACGGAAACTGCCCCTGTAATTACGACAAATCCTATGGTCCGGGCAAAAATTGGTACAGTCGGCAAAGTCCTGCCGAATCTGGATGTGAAAATCGCTGAAGATGGGGAGATTCTTGTTCGCGGACCGAGTGTTATGAAAGGTTATTATAACGATGATGAAGCGACAAACCAGGCTTTTACGGGCGACTGGTTCAAGACAGGGGATATCGGTGTTTTTGATGAAGACGGATATTTAAGAATTATTGACCGCAAAAAAAGAATACTTGTTCTATCAACGGGGAAAAATGTGTCGCCACAACCGATTGAAAATGCAATTTGTGAAAGCCCTTACATTGAGTATGCGCTCCTTGTCGGTGATGGAAAAAAGTATGTAATTGTGTTAATCAAGCCAGATTTTGAGCAGTTAGTTCTGTGGGCGAAACGAAAAAACATTGAGCATGTTAACGAGCGATTGCTTGTAAAAAATGAAAATATCCAGCGATTGATTTTAAGTGAGGTAAAAGAAAAAGTCAGGGAATTCGCTACATTTGAACAACCGAAACGGATTATCATCGTTGACGATGAATGGACGGTAGAAAGTGGCGAGATTACTCCGAAATTATCTGTACGTTATAAAATCGTTGAAAAACGCTACCAAACATTGATTGAAAAAGTTTATGAAAGCGAATCAGAAACAAAAAAGGAGGTTATTGTTGTTTCGGCCTAGTATAGTAAAGATATAAATACGGTGGTCATGAGGTGATCGGATGAAATATGTCTATTTTTTTACCGGTTTTCCCGGATTTATCGCGAATCAGTTAATTGAAGGATTGCTGAAGAAAAATCGAGATATCGAAAAAATATACGTGTTAGTTTTACCGACGATGAAAGAGAAGGCGCTGACGAAAGTTTCAGGCCTTTTCGAACAATATAACTTAAGTGACAATCAAATTGAAATTATTGAAGGGGATATAACAAAAGAAGGGCTCGGCATACATGCAGAAATAAAAGACACATTGATCTCTGAAGTAACCCATGTATTCCATTTAGCGGCCATATATGATCTTGCTGTACCAAAAACGATTGCATATCGGGTAAATGTAACCGGTACGAAGAATGTGAACGATTGGGTGTTGACTTTAAAAAATTTATACCGGTATACCTATTTCAGCACAGCTTATATTGCTGGTACAAGAACCGGGATTTGTAAAGAAGATGAATTGATCAGACCCCCCGGCTTTAAAAACTACTATGAAGAAACAAAGTATGAAGCGGAAGTACTAGTTGAAAACATGAAATCGCATGTTCCAGTAACGATCATCCGGCCCGGAATTGTCAAGGGTCATTCAGAAACGGGTGAAACGATCAAATTTGACGGGCCTTATTTTTTCTTGAATTTCATTCATCGTCTGCGCAGGTTGCCAGCATTTCCGTTATTGGGGAATCCGAAAACCCTTATCAATTTAGTACCGGTCGATTTTATCACGGAAGCGGTTCTTTATTTAAGTCACAGTCCCCGGGGTGAAGGTAAGACCTATCATTTGACCGATCCCCGACCGTATCCAGTAACGGAAGTGTATAAAATGTTGCTTAAAGAGATGACCGGAAAAGAACCATCATGGAAAATGCCGCTACCATTTGTCCGGTTTTTATTATCTTTTTCATGGGTGCGCAAGTTTTTACGAGTAGAAAAAGAGACAATTGATTATTTAGAGTGGATGGGAACATTTGATTCTACGATTGCGGAAAAGGATTTACAGGAAGCGGGCATTACCTGCCCGGACTTAAAAGAGCAGATTCCATCAATGGTTCGATTTTATCTGGAAAATCAAAATCAGGAAGACTATCATATTCAAGTAAGATGAAAAGTTTCCAGTGAAAAGAAGGTATGATCAAAATGACAAAAATGAAGATTGTAAATCCTGCAACAGGGGAATTAATCGGCGAACTGAACGAAACACCGCCATCGCAAGTTGACACATTTTATCAAAATGCTCGCGATGCATTTTCGCGATGGAGCGGTCTTGCGGTTAAGGAGCGTTTACGGTATATCGAAAACTTACAATACGTAATAGTCGAACGCATGGATGAGCTGGTCGATATCATCGTAAAAAATACGGGAAAAGTTCCGGTAGATGCACTTGTTGCCGATATCATGCCTACTCTGGAAGGGATCCGGTATGTCTTAAAACATGCCGAAAAAATCCTATCACGACAGAAAGTGAAGACCCCATTACTACTCATCGGTAAGAAATCGTATGTCGAGTACATGCCCCGGGGGGTTGTTCTGGTCATTTCACCATGGAATTACCCGTTGCAACTAGCGATGGTTCCAGCTATCAGTGCTTTAGCCGGAGGAAATACGGTGATTATAAAGCCATCAGAAGTGACGCCACTAGTAGGATGGTATATCGAAAAGTTATTTCAACTTTCTGGTTTTCCTGAACATGTGGTACAAGTTGCCCATGGTGGCAAAGAAACAGGTGCCGCTTTTGTTGCGGGGGATCCAGACTATATTTTCTTTACAGGATCCGTTCGAACGGGAAAAATCATTCAAGAAGTTGCCGCTAGGAAATTAATTCCGACCACATTGGAATTAGGCGGTAAAGATCCTTTTATCGTTTTTGAGGATGCCAATTTAAAACGGGCGGCAAAAGCAGCTGTATGGGGAGCCTTTACGAATGCCGGTCAAGTATGCATGAGTGCTGAACGGGTTTATATTGAAGCGAGTATTTACGAGGAGTTTTTATATTTATTAAAACAAGAAACAGAAAAACTCGTTCAGGGAACGGGTTTTGATAGTGATATCGGTGCGATGACCTATCCCTTGCAGAAAGAAATCGTGAAAAATCATGTGTTAGATGCATTAGCAAAAGGCGCACGATTAATCACCGGTATTCATCCAGAACGGTGGGATCAATCATTGTTGATCCCTCCGATGATCTTAACAAATGTTGACCATGAGATGGATGTTGTTTGTGAAGAAACTTTCGGTCCGGTACTACCGGTTATTCCTTTTCAAACAGAAGAAGAAGTAATCCGTCTTGCTAATGCAACTCCATACGGACTGAATGCGAGCGTGTGGACAAACGATCCGCAAAAAGCAAAAAGGGTGGCCAGTCAGTTAGTTTCGGGAGCGGTTACGATCAACGAGGTCATCGTTTCAGTAGCCAATCATTATCTTCCTTTCGGTGGGGCTAAAGAAAGCGGCATCGGTCGCTATCACGGAAAAGAGGGATTAACTATTTTTTGTCATGAAAAAGCAATCATCTACGATCGCGGCAAGTTTAACTCGGAAATTCATTGGTACCCTTATCAAGATAAATACGATGATTTCCTCTCCCTATTCCAGAGTTACTTTGCGAAGAGACGGAACTGGATTCGCTTTTTGCGAAGTTACATTAGTTTGTTGCGAAAATGAGTCTTCATGATAAACGTTTGAACTGTACTAAGTATTTTCAATAAGCGAGAATAGCAAGGCTATAACCTGTTCATCAATATTTAAAGGGTATCCAAAAGTAGTATTTTCAACTTTTGGATGCCCCTTTTTATTGTGCAGAATTTTGCTTAGCAACTTTTTAGTCATTTTATCTACTCATTTTATAAGGATATAACATCGAAGCCATGCTATATTTTCCCGGTATAAAAAAGCAACACCAAATGCCATTATTATTTAGGGAAATTATTGAGATATAATTATTAAAATAATAAAAATATTTGAATTATGGAGAAAAAGTTATTATATTATTTCTATAATTGATAACATTCCGATGAAAGTTAGGAGGTGCTTTCTATGGATCGACAAGTGTCGAGACGGGTTTTAATTGCTAGTCTAGTAGGAAGTTCCATCGAGTGGTTCGATTACTTTCTTTATGGAACTGTTGCCGGTCTAGTTTTTAATCAGCTCTTTTTTCCTGCTGAAGATCCCACAGTTGGTTTACTCTTATCTTATGCATCCTTTGCACTTTCGTTTTTCATTCGCCCTTTAGGTGGAATTATTTTTAGTCATATCGGTGATCGAATTGGTAGAAAAAGGACCCTTGTGTTGACCTTAAGTCTTATGGGTGGAGCAACCGCAGCAATGGGATTGTTGCCGACCTATGAAATGATCGGTGTGATGGCGCCCATTCTTTTAATCACATTGCGCCTAATTCAAGGCATCGGCCTCGGTGGTGAATGGGGCGGTGCGCTCCTTTTTGCCTATGAATATGCGCCGAAAAATCGCAAGGGATTATTTGGCAGTATTCCGCAAATGGGGGTAACAATCGGCTTACTGCTCGGTACTTTAGTCATGTCCCTTATGACTTTAATGCCTGATCCGGTATTTCTATCTTGGGGATGGCGAATTCCTTTTCTATTGAGCGCCTTATTAGTTGTCTTTGGCTTATGGATTCGTAAAGATATTGATGAAACTCCAGAGTTTAAAGAGGTCCAGAAAAAAGGAGAAGTAGCAAAAATCCCTTTATTAGAAACATTAAAAACTCATTGGAAGGAAGTTTTAATCGCAATCGGTGGCAAAGTTGTTGAAACGGCACCTTTCTATATTTTCGGAACTTTCATCATAAGTTATGCCACGAATAACCTAGGGTTTGAAAGTACTAAACCGTTAAATGCTGTAACAGTAGCTACGATCGTAACGACCATTTTAATTCCTATAATGGGAAGGTTTTCCGATCAGGTTGGCAGGAAACCTTTGTATAATTGGGGAGCTATTTTAATGGCGGTATTTGCTTTTCCGTATTTCTGGCTATTGGAGTTGAAAACAGATCTCGCATTATACGCTGCGACCATAATCGGTCTGGGAATTATCTGGGCGCCAATTACTGCCGTATTAGGTACCATGTTCTCAGAAATCTTTCAATCGAAAGTTCGTTATACAGGCGTATCGCTAGGCTATCAAATTGGCGCGGCACTTGCCGGTGGAACAGCACCGTTTATCGCCACCTTACTATTGACTACTTTCAATCAATCCTATGTGCCTGTAGCAATTTATATTATTTTCGCTTCGCTGATTTCTTTAATAAGCGTCATGTTTGTTCGTGAAAAGAAAAAAACGGTTGCGAAAAAAGACGATGCGGTAAATGTTTAATGAATGGAGATTTAATATGAAGGATGAGACGGATGAGAATTTTAACAGAAAGTGAAATCCGCAAATTATATTCGATGCAAGAAGCGATTCAAGATTTAAAAAAAGCACTCATTCATCATAAAGAAGGAAAAATAGAGAATCCACAACGAACGGTCCTGGATTTTCCTGAACAGAGTGCTTCGATCTTGTACATGCCTAGTGCATGGCAAGAACGAAAATTCGCTTGTGTGAAGGTTGTGTCAATCTTTCCGAACAATCCGGAGAAAAAGAAAAAAACAACCCAGGGGATCATATTGTTGACGGATACAGAGACCGGAGACCATCTAGCCTGTATGGATGCATCTTATTTAACAAGGCTTCGCACAGGAGCACTCAGTGCTATTGCTACGGAATATTTAGCGAAACGATCAGCTCAGACATTGGCGGTAATCGGTTGTGGAAGGATGGCAGAAGAACAAGTTCAAGGTGTACTTGCAGTGAGAAATATTCAAACGATAATTCTTTTTAATCGAACCTTGGAAAGGACGAAGGTATTTGCTGAAAAGATTAGAAAGCAAAATCCTCGATTTAACGGGAATATAGAGATCGCTCGTTCTGCCGAAGAGGCCGTTCAGCAAGCAGAAATTATTAACTGTGCTACCAGGTCGGAAAAGCCGGTATTCTCAGGGAAGTTTTTGCAAACTGGTAGTCACATTAACGGGATCGGTTCATACCTTCCTCATATGCAAGAAGTCGATGAAACTGCCGTTCTTCGCGCTACTAAAATAGTTGTTGATACTTTAGAAGGGGTAAAACAAGAAGCGGGGGATTTAATCATTCCTGCTAAAAAGGGAATATGGCGTTTTGAACAAATTTATGGACAGCTCGATCGATTAGTTGCAGGTGAGATTCCAGGAAGGGAAAATGATGAAGAGGTCACATTTTTCAAATCCGTGGGAGCAGCATATTTTGACCTGGCTGTGGCTCAATCTGTCTATAAAAAGGCTGTTGAACATGATGTCGGGATTGAGCAAAACCTTTAATTTCGTACATGA
The DNA here is from genome assembly GCA_937983015.1 of uncultured Bacillaceae bacterium. GTDB lineage: Bacteria > Bacillota > Bacilli > Bacillales > Caldibacillaceae > CALGAD01. The sequence goes on from CALKAK010000155.1 coordinate 13,788, forward strand.
ATGCGGAAAGGATTGTGAGAATTTTTCCGGAAGAATAGAATTTTTAGCAATTGATACTAACTGCGCTAAATTGTGTTTACAATCAAGGAAAAATCTTTATCAAGGAATGACTTTTCCGTTATGGTTCATGATTGAACCGGGAGATCGATCCCGGTTATTTATTTGTAATCATCTGTCCTTTGATGAAATGACGAAATAACTCACGATTTAGCGAAAATTTAATACCCAAACCGTGCTAAAGTATTAAAGTAGATAAAATAGTGGATGGTATTCCTTAAGTTTGATTTTGTATTTCCATGAAAACAAGTTCATGTATGGATTAAAATCAATTTGTACATAAAATGTTTTTCTGACTATCATCAAAATATTAGTAGCAAAATAAAAAACCCTGGAATCCTTTGTAAGATTTCAGGGTTTTTACTGGAATGTTAGCTATTCACGAGAGTAGTACTCAACGATCAAGGCTTCGTTAATTTCTGCTGGCAATTCGGAGCGTTCTGGATAGCGAGTATACGTACCTTCCATTTTTTCTTTGTCAAATGTTAAATAGTCGGGAATGAAGTTGTTCAATTTCATAGCCTCTTTA
>CALKAK010000156.1 GCA_937983015.1 uncultured Bacillaceae bacterium
GTTTATTTGCCGAACCAATTTTCCAATATTCGTTACATATAAGTGAACAAATACTGGACCCATCGGTATACATTGAAGCGGTCTTTAAGGAGTAGTTGCGATGGCTTTTCAAATTGTCGTCAATCTGTTTATCGCGGTCATCTGGTTGTTGCTAGAAGGTAACTATACGCTCGGGAGTTTTTTATTCGGTTATCTTATCGGTGTTTTGATTTTGTTTTTGTTAAGACGATTCCTTGAATTTGAATTTTACTTAAAACGTGTATGGGCGATTATTAAATTGATCGTTCTATTCTTTGTTGAGTTGATAAAAGCGAACATTGATGTACTTAAAATCGTGATCAGTCCCCGGCTTACAAATAAACCGGGAATCGTAGCGGTTGAAACTCGGCTAGATACCAAATTAGAAATAACTTTATTAGCCGCTTTAATTTCATTAACTCCAGGGACAACCTCCATGGATTTTTCCCCGGATGGAAAAACGATTTATGTCCATTCTTTGCATGTACCTGATAAAGAGGAAATGATCGAAAAGATCCGTAACACGTTTGAGCGGGCGATCATGGAGGTGACAAAATAATGTTTCAGTGGATTCTTTATACTTCGCTTGTTATTCTGGGGATCTCTCTCGTTCTATTCTTTATAAGAATCATGAAAGGTCCCTCGGTGAATGATCGCATTTTAGGTTTAGATGCTCTGGGGATTTCGTTGGTTGGCTTTATTGGTGTTGTGATGATTTTACAAAAGACGCTGATTTACGCTGACATAATTCTTGTATTGAGCATTTTATCATTTATCGGGACTGTAGCGATGTCGAAGTTCGTGGAGGGAGGCTCCGTCTTTGACCGGGATTGAAATCGTCACAAGCATATTTATAGTCCTTGGAACCTTGCTCGTGTTTCTAAGTGCAATCGGCGTCATCCGCCTTCCCGATGTGTATAGCAGAATGCATGCCGCGGGAAAAAGTTCTACGTTAGGAGTCATCTTCTTAATGCTTGCGGTGATCACGTACTTTCTACCGGAAGGATTCAACGCAAAAATCTTACTAGTAATTTTGTTCGTCTTTCTAACGGCACCGCTATCTAGTTTAATGATCAATCGCTCGGCCTATAGAAACGGAGTGCCCCTTGATGAAAGCAGTGTTCGGGATGATTTGAAGGAGATGTATAAGTGTGAGGAATAACGAAATGAGTATGATAATGGATTCGCCACTATCAATTATCATAATAGATTGAAAAGGTATAAAAATGAATGACTGGAACAGTTTAAGAAGTACGGTGCAAACCATAAAAGAATCACTAGCTTTATCGAAAATATATTTTAAAATTCGGTTAACGTGGTACCTGTTATAAAGAAACGGGGTACCATTTTTTTGTGCAAAAATTATTACTGATGTAAAGTTTGAAACGGTTTTTCAATAACGGTATGAACATTGGAAATAAAGTTTATTTAAAAAAACGGAATTTGAAATAATGTTTCAATTTTAATATTAATATTATTGACATTTAATTTTAAGGCGTATTAAAATTAAATTATAAGGAACCCGAATATATAAGTAGGTGATGTTATGCTGGAAAAATTAGCAACAGAATCAAGAAATCCTAATACAATGAATATTGATTTGATGTCTATACGCGAAATATTAGAAGTTATGAATAACGAGGATCAAACCGTTCCGCTGGCAGTTCGAAATGAAATCGATCATATTGAAAAGGCCGTAAAGTTTGCGATCGCCTCTTTTGAAAATGGTGGCAGGCTCATTTACGTAGGTGCTGGAACGAGTGGACGCTTGGGGATTCTAGATGCTTCTGAATGCCCACCGACGTTCGGCGTGGATCCGGGAATGGTCATCGGTATTATTGCGGGTGGGGAGAAAGCGTTTACCAAAGCAGTGGAAGGTGCTGAAGATGATGAATGTGGAGGAAAAGATGATTTGAAACAAATCAACTTATCAGATAAAGACACGGTCATCGGTATTGCTGCGAGCGGACGCACTCCTTATGTTATTGGAGCTTTGAATTATGCCCGGGAAATAGGTGCAAAAACTGTCAGCATCAGTAATAATAAAAATTCTTTGATAGGAAAAATTGCTGATGTTGCCATTGAAGTGGAAACGGGACCGGAAGTGATTACCGGTTCAACAAGGCTTAAAGCAGGTACTGCACAAAAACTTGTCTTAAACATGATTTCCACTGCATCCATGATCAGAATTGGAAAAGTTTATGAAAATTTGATGGTTGATGTCCAGCCTTCCAACAAGAAACTTGTTGATCGTTCGCACCGAATTATAATGGAAGCTACAGGTGTAGATTTTGCTACCGCAAGTAAGTATTTTTCGCTGGCAAATGGCAATGTGAAAGCGGCAATTATCATGATTTTCTTAAACTGTTCTTATTCAGAAGCGATAACCAAGTTAAAAGAAGCCAATGGATTTGTCCGGAAAGTGAAGATCAAAAATTAATTTAAGCATTATTCTGGAAAAACAGTAATACTTTTGAGTATGAAATCATCCGGAAAAGGAAATCCCCCAAACTGTAATGGGCACTTAACGACGTTCATCACAGTATGGGGGTAATTTATTTACAATAATTCGTTTTAAATACATAAAAGTGTGGCAATTAATTAAATGATGAATACCGAGTTTGCAAATAACCATGGATAGGTTCCCTTATTTATTTTTCTTCTGCAAAAGTTTTAATTCATCAATAGCCGTTCTTGTTTGGTCGATATATTGAATGGAATTTTCATATGTCTTTGTGACCACGGTCATGTATAATATGTCGATCACATGCAACTGAGCGATCCGGGAAGAGGTCGCTCCACTTCGAAACGTCGCTTCTTTTCTAGCCGAAGTGAATAATGGAATCTGGGCAAGTTCCGAAACAGGATTGGCCCCATATTTTGTAATACTGATCGTTTTCATTCTTCTTTTATTGGCGATCTCCATCAAATTGACAACTTCCACGGTTTCTCCAGAAAAGGAGATTCCGACAAACACATCGCTTGGATCAGCATTTCCGAGTAGAGTCGCTACTTGATGACTGTCGGTAATCGCTGTAGCATGTTTTTTGATACGCAAAAATTTTTGCTGTGCATCCATAGCTACAAGACCAGATGAGCCAAGTCCGAAAAAATGAACGGCTTTCGCTTGGATAATTGCCTCCGCTGCCTTTTCTAATTTCTCAATTCTAATCATTTCGGCCGTTTCGCGAATCGTTTGTGTCGTATTCGTCGTTAATTTTTCGATGATGGTAATGGGAGCTTCGTTCGGTTCAATATCCCGGAACTCCTCATTTTTTTCCTTCATCAAGTCACCGGCGATACGCATTTTTAATTCTTGCAAACCGGATAGCCCGAGTGATTTACATAAACGGATGACCGCAGCCCCGCTCGTATTGCTTCGTTTTCCGAGTTCATTAGCCGTAAGCCGAATCGCTTCATGAGGATTTTCTAATATAAAATTGGCAATTTTTGCTTCTGATGGGGGTAAATGCGCCACCATCTCCATTAACATGGTGATGCCCCCGGCATGCTGTGACATGGCTTCACCTTCTTCTGTTGTCAATAATATCGTTGGCAAATCCTGATAAATTTTAATCCGTTCACTTTACTCGTTTATATTGAAAATGTACAGGAAATGATACTCTCCAACTTTACATTATATAAAAATTACATTTTATTCGCTCTTCTTAATACCTGTTTATGATCTCCGTATGGTGGCAAGGTAATTTGCCCAAGGAGCACCTCGCTCCGGGCTCCTGTTGCCTTCGGAATATTGGCCTTCTGTTGATGGATATATTCATTGGCTAAAATCGCAAAGCCCACCGCTTCCTTTTCATCGGTTGAAATTCCTAATTCTTTACTCGTAATCACGGTTTTATCTGGAAGGAGTTCTTTCATCATAGCCAATAATGTCGGATTATTTCCACCGCCACCACTGATAATAATTTCATCGATTTCATAATCGGGGAAAACAAATTGCTTGTAACTAGCGACAATAGAGTAAGCCGTGAAATAGGTGGCTGTGGCGATTAAATCCTCAGCTGGTAAATGTGAATATTTCTTGATCAGGTTAAGTGTATAGTCCCGCCCAAAAACTTCCCGTCCGGTAGATTTTGGCGGGGCTTTTTTAAAATAATCGTGTCGCATCCATTCCGAAACCAAATCTTGATGCACCTTTCCTTGAGCCGCCAGGACTCCATCTTTATCAAACGGAATTTGTTTTAAGGTGCGGCAAAGTTCATCGATAATCATATTGCCCGGTCCTGTATCAAAGGCTATCATATCGTCTTTCATACCTTTTCGTTTCAAAACGGTACAATTACCGATACCGCCAATGTTTTGTAGAATCCTCCCTTTGTCCCTACTTTTAAATAGCAACCAATCGATATACGGAATTAATGGAGCGCCTTCTCCACCAGCCGCCATATCCATCGCCCGGAAATTAGATACAACTAATGTATTTGTTTCATAAGCAATAACCGCCGGGTCGCCGATTTGTAATGTTGAATTGACAAGCGGTGGAGAGGCTTGCGGTATATGATAAATTGTCTGACCGTGAGATCCAATGAGATCGAGTTCCTCCAGGGGAACATGGGCTTGTTTGCAAACTTCTTTCACCGCATCAGCGAACAGGTAACTAATTTTATAGTTCATACTGCATATTTGCTCGACATTTGATGTGTGAATATCCATGATGTTTAATAGTTCTTCTTTTATCGCAATATCAAAAGGGAGGGAAATGCTTTTTATCACATTGATTTTCGTCGCTTCACCAAACCCTTCGATTTCCACTAAAGAGGCATCAATTCCATCTAACGAGGTACCGGACATGAGCCCGACAACTAACAACGGTTCATCCCTCCTTTTCAGATAACCAGGCTGCTTTTGCCCCGGTAACCGTTTCGGGAGTTTGTTTGCTGATGGAAAGAACAGTTTCCCTTTCAAGAAGCTTTTCCTTAAACGCCTGGAAAACGATTTCATTTTTCTCTAGCAAGCTCCCTTTACAAGCAATATGCACTGGATCGGTAGTCTGTAAGATTTTCAGGAAACGAAGGGCCTGTTCAGCTAAACGGATTCCGGCGCTTGTCAATAATTCCCGAGCCTGGTTCTCGCCTTTTTTTGCCAGCTCATAAACAGTAAAGGAAACCTCCGCTATTGCTGCTTTATCACTGGAATAAACAAATTCCTTTAGAAGATTACTATTTTGGATGTTGTACTTTTCGGC
>CALKAK010000157.1 GCA_937983015.1 uncultured Bacillaceae bacterium
ATTTTTCGTGAATAATTGGAGTCAGCCCGAAAAATGGGATCTGTTTGTCACAACATGGGATCATCGCTTGTTCCCGCATTATTATACTTTCCTCAACCCCTGGGATGAACTCCCCGGAAAAACGAATGATCCGCAAATGGAAGGCCATTTATTGGATTTGGAATTCGTTCAGACGGAAGAAGAATTCATCGCAGTAATGGAAAAGTTCCAGTTCGTATTTTGGGATGATCTTGCTGTCCTTCCTCTAGGTCACTATCATAGGGTTATCGGTGTCAACAAAACGCTCACCGATTATGAAAATTTCGCTGGTCCGGTTTTCTGGAATTTACGAAAAGTGGCTGAATAATGAAAGCCCCGGTTGTAGACCGGGGGATTTTATTTCCACCAATCATCGAACATCGTCGCTGGTGTATGGCGTTTGTGCATGGAACGGCGATAAATGGCTTCGATTTTTTTCGCGATATCGTCTGGAACTTCTTTTCCTTCTAAATAATCATCCAGGGCTTCATAGCTGATCCCGAGTTCGTCTTCGTCCGCTTTTAACGGTGCTTCATCGAGGAGATCGGCCGTCGGAACCTTTAAATACAATTCTTCTCGGGCGTTCAATGCCTTGAGCAAGGCCGCTCCTTGCCGTTTCGTAAGACCGGCGAGGGGTAAAAGATCCGAGCCCCCATCGCCGTATTTTGTATAATATCCGGTAACCGCTTCCGCCGCATGATCTGTGCCGATGACTAATAAATTTCGCATCCCGCCAAACGCGTACTGGACGATCATCCGCATCCGCGCTTTCACATTCCCTTTCTGGTAATCGGAAAGGGGGCTACCGGCGACATTTTGATAGGAAAGAACGAGGGCATCGACAGAGGGTTTAATATCGAAAACATGGGTTTCATCAGGCTGGATGAATTCAAGGGCCATTTGCGCATCGACTTCGTCTTTTTGCGTGCCATAGGGAAGACGAAGCGCGACAAAAATGGCGTCATGCCCTTCCTCCCGCAATTCTTCAACGGCCATTTGTGCCAGTTTCCCCGCCAAAGTCGAATCCTGCCCGCCGCTTATTCCAAGGACGAATCCTTTCGCACCTGTTTTTAATAAATATTCTTTTAAAAAGTCAATCCGCTTTCTAATCTCTTTTTCCGGTTCGATTTCTGGCTGGACATGGAGCGCCTTCATAATTTCCTCTTGCATGTTCATATGATAGTTCCCCCTTAAAAAACTAAAATGACGTTATTTCTTCTGATTTTCTAGTTAGCAATAGTTTGCTCGAAAACCGTATGCTATACTAATACTCGAAATCAAAGGCTTTTCGAGTTTCGTCACGATCATCCTACTTTATTGTAGCTTATTTTCCCCGCTTACAGGAAAATTTTACATAGGATATTCTTTAACAAAAATCCGCATTGACGGGGGTTATACAGGAATGTAATACATTTTGGAAGGATAAGAAAAAAGCGGAAGGAGTATCGGACTCTTTCCGCATTTTTCATTTTAAAAGACTTATTTCGCTACATTACTAGTTGCTTGAGGAATAGCTCCAGCTCCAGGGACTGGAAGTAACACCCCAACCCCAGGATGGACTACTTGACGTATAACCCAACAACCGAAAGAACTGCTCGATGAGGTCCAGAACCATTTAGTACGATACGAGCGCTGTTCTTCTCCATAAAGATATTTTCCAACATCGACGATATACAATTTTCCGCTGTGATCGAGTATCCTATTGTTCAAGTGCACATCTTGTGGAACGAGACCGCGAGAACGGGTTTCCGTGAAAATTCTCTCTAGGTGATGATCGTAATCTTTTAATAGAAGATTGTTGCGGCCATCGATTTCAAAAAGAGTTTTTCCTCTAGTAAAATCCATAACCATGTATCGTTCAGGCTCGAAGTGGTAGAGTTCGGGGTACCCTTTCGATTCCATTTAACTGCCGTAATAAAAACGGATCGTTCTTGTGTTTTGCATTTTGCTTAAAGATCTTTATCGCAATCACATCCTCATATGCGTAAACACCGCCGCTTTTTCCCAAGTTGATGTACCGAATTTTCGGATGTTCGAGCCCTAGGCGACAAAATTGATCGATCGCCGTTGTAATATCCGTATCGATTATCGATTCATGATGTTTACCTCGACAATTGGAATGTACTATTCATATCAGAAAATACTTGCGAATTCTCGTATTTTTTGTAAATTTTGTATTTAGATATGAAAAAATACAAGAATTATAAAATGAAATCTTTTTCGGACAAACACAGGAAAAAATTATGAGTCTTTAATAGAGAAAAGGTTTCATTAGCGCTAGAAATATATTTTATGTTATAGTATTGTTGACTATTTGCTGAGTCCCGATATTTACCGGAATGGAAAATCTTTGGTGTGATTGTCTGTAGGACTTCTCCTGGATCCGCATTTCTCATGCGTTTTAAAAATTCCAGTCCATCTCTTGCCGAGTTTTGCAAGAGAATCCTTTATAAAACCAAAACGATCATTAATTATTTCGAAACGAGGTAAAGGATCCGGGAGTTCAGCCAAAATTTTGAAATGGGAGTTCGTGCGATGAAAAGGTTACGGATATTTTTCATTTCTCTACTTGCCGTTGTTTTATTGGCTGGGTGTGGCGGTGATTCTTCACAAGGAGACGGTAAGCAAACGGAAGAGATCACACGGGAAGATAAGACCGTCTTAAAGATGGCCCTGGGTGTGGACCCTGATGGTCTCGATCCTCACCGTACGGCAGCTGCGGCTACATTCCAGATTACCAATAATATTTACGATACATTGATTCGCACTACACCGGAAGGCGAATTGAAGCCTGCTCTTGCCGAAAGCTGGGAACTTTCCGAAGATGGCTTGGCGATCACGTTCAAATTACGCGAGGGCGTCAAATTCCACAATGGCCGTCCGGTAACAGCGGAGGATGTGAAATTTTCCTTCGAGCGGTTGAAGGATGAGGAAAGCCCGCGGTCTGACGTGTACGCCAATATCGTCGATATTCGGGTGATCGATGAACGGACGGTTGAATTCGTGACCGATCAACTCGATGTCGCTCTGGAAACCTTGTTTGTTTATCCGTGGACGGCGATCGTTCCGAAAGAGGCGGTCGATGAATTGCGGGATAAGCCGGTGGGTTCCGGTCCCTACAGGTTAGAAGAATGGATTCCCCAGCAACATATCATCCTGAAGAAAAATGAAGATTACTATGATCCCGCCAATATCGAAACGATTGAATTCATCGTGATGCCGGATGCGACATCACAAATCTCCGCCTTGCAGAGTGGTCAGATCGATATGATCTTGATCACAGGCGATCAAGCCGGACCGATCATCGGTAACGAGGACTTGAAGATCGTTGAAGTCCAGTACAATGCGATTCAATTGATGGCGATGAACAATAAACACGAGGCGTTGAGCGATGTCCGCGTACGACAAGCGATTAACCATGCTGTGGATAAGGATGCCGTGATCGAAACGGTCTGGTTTGGTTACGGTAAAAAAATTGGTTCACACTATCCGCCGATCTTAAAAGGATATGTTGACACGACGGATGTGATCTCGTACGATCCGGAAAAAGCCAGACAATTGCTAGAGGAAGCTGGATACAGTGACGGCCTGACATTGGATATGTATCTACCGAGTGCCTATCCTATGTATGTCAGTGCGGGTCAGGTGATCGCCGATCAGTTACGGGAAGTAGGAATCACCGCCAATATTCACACTGTTGAATGGGGCGTATGGCTCAGCGATATTTACACGAATCGCCAGTACGATTTAACCGTCGTCGGTCATACAGGAAGGCTCGATCCATTCGCATTACTTGCCCGTTATCAATCGGATAGCGGTGAAAACTATATGAACTATTCCAATGAACGGGTCGACGAGATTCTCACCACCGTCCAGCAAGAACGGGATGAAGAAAAACGAATGGCACTTTATGCGGAGATTCAAAATATCCTGGCCGAGGAAGTGCCGGCCCTTTACATTCAATCGCCAATCGCCATCGTCGTTTCCGCTAAAGATGTGGCCGGATTCGAGTCATATCCAATCGATATATATGAAATGAAAGATGTTTATTTCGAAGAATGAATACGCGGATGCTCTCCACCGGATTCGATTCCTGTGATAAAAGACCGTGCGTTCGTCCGAAAAGACGGAGGTACGGTTCTCTTTTTTAAATCAGTGTTGTGTGTTTAAAAGTCCTTTTTTAAAAGATGGGCTTTCTAGAAAGGAAGTACTATTTGCTTCCGCCCTTCCTGTGAGAAAAGATTCGATGGAATTCACGTGAATGAAAGTACGGAAACAAACGCTATGAAATGTTTTAAAGACTTTTTGTCCCCGGGAAAATAGACAAATTTTTCCAAGCCCTCTATAATTGATTTGTTAGAAAAAGACTACGTTGGTAAAAAATATTGACTTCGTTTTTTTTTTGAATATCATGCTGAGTTTTATCTCCACAAGATAAAAATGACCAGAGTTAACGGGAGGTTTCTTTTAATATCAGTCCTGAATTGGTACCGAGCTCTTTGACCGGCATGTTATGATCGTGAACGAAAACTAGAGTTTTCAATCCGACGCATTTATTCAATCCCGATCGTACGTATGTAAGATCCTGCAATTATCCACCTGGTCGATATATTTTTGATAAAGTATATAGTAGTGAAGGTAGAATAACAGGGATTGGCGCAAGAATAATTTTTAATAGAGTAGGCTGTTGCGCTCGCCCGTTACCTGAAAAAATGGTGCGGGGAATGGACCATTTCTCCATATGAGGATTCGATATTGTTTGAAATTTCTTTTTCTTGAACGAGCTGGAAAATATCGATATAACAAAGGAAGAGTATCTTTTCTCACATAGAATATCGACAGTAGAATAGAAGGGTTAATATGATAAAATACATGTTAAAACGTTTAGTCAGTAGCCTGATCGTCTTGTTCGTCGTTTCGGCTATTACATTTTTTATATTAAGCATCATTCCCGGAGATACCGCCCTGATGCGGTTGGGGACGGAGGCAACACCGGAACTCGTCGAACAGTTGAGGGAATCTCTCGGTTTGAACTTGCCCTGGTACGAACGGTATTTTCACTGGGTGAGTCGTGTTGTACGGGGCGACTGGGGGGAATCCCTCGTTTTTGGTGAAGATGTGATCATACTCATCATGCAACGGTTACCGGTCTCGCTTTCCCTGGCGGCTTTATCCCTTATGATTGCCGTTCCGATTGCGACGATCATGGGAATTTTATCTGCCATTTACCAACATCGCTGGATCGATTATGTTGCCCGAACGATCATGCAGATCGGAGAAGCGATCCCGCAATTCTGGTTGGCGTTGATCTTTCTGGTGATCTTTTCCGGTCGCCTCGGCTGGTTCCCGGCTACAGGCTATATCCCGCTTTCTGAGGGGCTAATTAATAGTCTTCATAGTCTCTTATTACCGGCGATTGTCGTTTCAATCGGTCTCATCGGTTTTTTAATTCGCATCGTGCGCAGTTCCATGTTGACGGCACTCCAACAAGATTTTATGTT
>CALKAK010000158.1 GCA_937983015.1 uncultured Bacillaceae bacterium
TCCACCTCGCTAATTTGAGGGGATTAATTTTGCCTACAAAAATTTTACTCATACGCCCATAAACAATTGACAAGAGTGAAGTGTTGGCAGGCATTTTTGATGGGAACGCCCAAAGCCGATCACGTTCAATTTTTAGCATGAGCGGCTTTTTATTTTGAGCAAATTAAATTGACAAAAGCCATACATATTTTTGGCAAGTTGAGGTTGAATTTTGGGTAAGTTCGCTCTTTATTCGGTGAAATCCCCCGTTATTTCAGGCAAATTTGAAATGATTTTTTTAGCCAATTCAACATAACGCGAAAAAACTATAAACTCGAAGGCCACGAGATTATTAAAATAATAACTAGAAGATCCGCGACGAGCGTCGTTACTATAAACGGCACAATACCGATGGAGCGTTCATTCTTTGTCACACCATTTACAACCGACAAACCGATCGCGATGGCGGGAATGGTTCCGATTCCCGAAAACTTAAGATCAGGCAAATCGTTAAGATCACACCGTAAAAACTCATTTTCATATAATCAAAAGGATCGAGCGCCGGCTTATCCCGCTCGCCTACAAGAATCGTTCGTCCCGCCTCATAAGCAAAACCAAACATTTGTTCAAGCAAGTCTTCTAAAGACATATCGGCATACTGACGGGCTCTACGCTCTAGATTACGCATCGAATCATGATAACTCGGATCATCCAGTTTGAGATGATTTGTCGCCATTATTTCGCCACAATCGATCGTCATTCGACCGCGTTTCCGGATCCCGCAACACTTCGTATGCTTCGCTTATCTCGATAAACTGCTCATGGGCATCCTGCGCTGGATTTACATTCGGGTGGTACCTTTTTGCTTTATTTCGATAAGCCTTGGGAATCTCTTCTGTCGTTCCGTCCCTTGAAATACCGAGTATTTGATAATTAGTCTTTCAATTTTGTATGCAAAACCGTCATCGTCTCCGTTAGTATTTAAATTTACCATGTCCTTCCATTGTACTGTCAGGACCAAAAATGTCTACCACGTTTGTGATTTTTGTCATTATTTGTAAAGATTTTACATATCACCTATCACGCATGTACGTTATCGCAAAAAACATCGACACGAATTACCACCAACATTTTGCAATGCAGATATTCATTACAAAAATCACTACGAACTTTTCACTACTTTGAGGATAAGCGGCAATCGACGATCAAAGCCCCCAAAACAATACCGGAGAACTAAAAATCCTTTAACTCCCCACCTTAATTAACCAAACACACTTACCGACAATTAGTAGATGCAAAGATTAACAGCACCGTGAAAAATAGGTTACAATAAAGCTAGAAAACTAGTCTTACAACGAGGATGAGCGAAATGAAAAAGAAAATCTTGAAAAATGACTGGGCTTCGCTTCTCGAGGAAGAATTCTCCAAACCTTACTACTTGAAGTTACGCGAATTCTTGAAAAAAGAATACATGACGCGGACGATTTATCCGGATATGTACGATATTTTTAACGCCCTTCATTACACACCTTTCAAGGACGTGAAGGTCGTCATCCTGGGACAGGATCCCTATCACGGACCGAACCAGGCGCACGGCTTGAGCTTTTCCGTAAAACCTGGTGTACCACCACCGCCTTCATTAAAAAATATTTTCCTCGAACTGAATCGGGATCTCGGTTGCCCCATTCCGAACCATGGTTATCTCGTTCCTTGGGCAAAACAAGGTGTGCTTCTTTTGAACACGGTGCTGACCGTTCGGGCAGGACAGCCCCATTCCCACCGCGGTAAAGGCTGGGAAATCTTCACCGACCGGGTAATCGAAACGCTAAACCAAAAGGAAACACCGGTCGTCTACATATTGTGGGGCAGTGCAGCCCAGCAGAAAATCTCCTTGATCGATACAACGAAACACCGGATCATCAAATCACCCCATCCGAGTCCTCTTTCCGCCCATCGCGGCTTTTTCGGAAGCCGTCCTTTCTCGAAGGCGAATGCGCTATTAAGGGAAGCTGGCCTCGAAGAAATCGATTGGGATTTAAGTAAGTATAGCTTTTAATACAAGGTTGATATCTACGCTAAAAATCCGCCTCCAGTTTGAGGAAAAAATTATAACATGCAAAAAATATGAGCGAACCTCGCCGGACACGGCGGGGTTTTTTATCGGTAAAGCCATCCCCTCCATGTCAACGCCCATTCCCGCAAATTCTCGTTAATTTTTTGATTTTCTCTCCACGACTAAAAAACTACCCTGTTCTTCCAGGAAAATTATCTGAAAACTTGCCCATCATGCGAAAATTAAATTTTTATCTGTTTCGACAATTTTCTGTCCATTTACTATCCTGATGGTACCCGGGAATACAGGAAAGACGCGTCTTTCAGAAAGGAACGATCCGTGAAAGACTTCGACTACTGGGTCCAAGAATTCACACCGCTCATCCACTCGATCATCAATCAATACAACATTTTCAAAGACCGCGAAGAATATTTCCAACTCGGGCTGTACGGTCTATATGATGCCTATCAAAACTACAATCCAGAAAAAGGGGCCTTCGCAACTTTCGCTTATTATCGCATCCGCGGAATGATTCTCAACCATTTAAAAAGGAAAATCTCCGCGGGAGAAAAGGAGGTTCACGTAGAATTCGATTTCCTCAGTTATATGTTGCCAACAAATGATAACAATCCTTTGGAAAAGAAATTGTTATTGCAACAAGGGATCGAACGCTTAAGACCAGAACTCAGGAAAATCATCATTTACCATTATTTTGAAGGATACTCCCTCAAGGAAATTGCCGGTAAACTGCAAATCAGTTACCCAACGGTGAAACGGAGACATAAAGAGGCCTTACAAAAGTTAAAAGCTTTTTTGCAAATCCCATAAAAAGGCAAAAACCGGGAAAAATTTCCCGGTTTTATTTTTCTGCCTCATGCATCTTTTTTACTGCTTTCGACAACATTTTTAAAAACTTTTGTTAACAAGAAGGAATTTCGTCATAGCTTCCGAATTATATATTAATTTTAATTTTAGGATAGTTATTATAATTTGGTCATTTCACCAAAAACGAATTTCATTTCCAGTTTACTCAGTTACGGTCAGCCAGTGAACATTGATTATGCCCATTAAAAAAGTAAAATAAGGAGGGAATACGAAAAATGGGGTATATAATCAATAAATTCACTCAAGCACTGATAACTGAGTACGATTCGTACGGAAATGAAAATACCCTCGTTTACGAGGATAAAGAAATATTTTTGGTGAATCAGTCGCCAAATGAAATAGTCGAGACTTCATTCAATTACTTGGGGAATGGTCTGGCAGGAGCTTTGAAAGGCTCGCGTGATATCTTGAGGAAAAAGAAAATGGTTCCAGTAGCTCTGCACATCCCCCACGGCATCATCCTTTTTTCTTGCAAATTACCGAATGATCTTGGCATCGCCTGGTTCAGCAACTCGGGCATTTATACCGCTGAGGCAGTGAATAAAAAAAGAACCAGGGTGTATTTGCTCAACGGAAAATCGGTGGAGATAGCGATGAGCTACCCAGTCTTTCAAAATAGACGGAAAGATTCGTCCTTTCTATATATGACATTAAAAGATCGCTATCCTTTAGAAGTCTCGCCATTCTATTCGTATGAAAGATTGGAACTGTTGCAAAAAATCGCTGAAAATCCGCAAAAATATAAGACCGATCAAGACGATGAAAAATAATACATGATGAAGGACAGCCATCATGGGTGCTGTCCTTTTTTATTCCCATCAAGATTCCTTGGAAAGTTGGGTGGCCTTATGGACGACTTTCTCCAGCGCCTGCCGGTAACCTGCTTTCAATTCTGCCACGATTTCCGCGACCGTCTGAATCTCGTGAATCGTACCTACACCATGGCCCGCTCCCCAAATATCTTTCCAGGCCTTGACTTCTTTTCTTGCTAACTCGGAAAAATCGATGGTCTCCTTTTTCTGTAATTTTTCCGGATCCAATCCCGCCCGATAAATACTTTGAAGCAGATAATTGGCTGGAATCCCGGTGAAGGCATCGGTATAAAGGACATCCTCGATTGATGCCTCGAGGATGGCCCGTTTGTATTCTTCCTGAGCCTGACTTTCCACCGCGGGGATAAAACGGGTTCCGATATACGCGAAATCGGCACCAGCCAGTTCGGCGAGCAAAAGATCCACTCCCTTTGTCAAACCGCCGGCCAGAGCGAGCGGACCGGCAAAAAACTCGCGAACCTCATGGACGAAGGAGATTGGATTGTATGTACCGCCATGACCACCGGCGCCAGCCGCCACTAATACGAGACCATCCGCTCCCTTTGCGATCGCCTTTTTCGCGTGTTGAACGGGCGTCGCATCAGAAGAAGCAACACCACCATATGCATGAACCACTTCTACGACCGGGCGCGGGTCCCCCAATGATGTAATCACAAGCGGCGGCTGATATTTTTCTATTAATGCTAAATCATCCACGTAGCGGTGATTGGAACGGTGTACGATGAAATTTACTCCCCAGGGCGCAGGGGGCCGTTCCGGATTTTTTTCTTTTTCACGCTCCAGCTCATCGGTGATCTGTTGCAGCCATTCTTCTAAAATGGGAGTGGTACGGGCATTAAGCACAGGGAAAGTGCCGATGATCCCCGCTTTACACGCTTCAATGACCATCCGCGGGTTATTGATTAAAAACATCGGCGCCATGATGACCGGAATTTCTAATGTTTCTTTCCAGCGTTCCACAACTTTAGACATGTTCCCCATCCCCTTTCAAAAGTTCATCGTTATGTAAAAAATTTGTTTTATGTAACTGTGTTTCATTCTTTTCATGCTTTATTTATCTTTCGCAAAAGACTTATGCGGTTGCGCTAATCGGTTTGTGCTGTTACCCGGTTTCTTGCGCTCCCTCGCCTGATGAAACACCTGTTTCTCTGAACAGCACCTCATTATTTGGCCAATCGAACTCGATCCCATTTCACCCAGTGAACCAGCGCAACATTTACTGGAGCGAATCTCCCCTTCTTCCGGGAGATCGCGAATATCTCAAATAATGAACTCGTTATAGCGTGAGGGGCCAGTGCTGTACGGGCCTCACAAGATTGCACTACCCCCAATACTTACCCCCATTATATCTGGAGAACACCGGTAAATCCTGAGAAATGCTCTTTTGTATACACGAAAAAAGGCTCCCAAACGAAGAGAGCCCGCTAACTATGTCAATCAACCTTGTAATTTGTCAACACGTACTGACCGTACTCATTTTGATAGTATTCGATCGTCATGACCGTAATACCGGGGAGTTGCTCGAGTTTCTCGGCAAAACGCGGATCTACTTGTAAAGCCATGAATCCATCTTCCGTTTCTACTTCAATCGTATGGGGATCGGCAAGACCGACGAAGCGTACTTCTTTTTGCATGATTTCTACTCCGCTGAAAGCAGATGATTGACCTTGCTCGCCGCCCCCTTCATCAACATACGCGATACCGTCCTCTGCTTCTCCACTCACCTCTTCCCGTTCAGTCGTACTCGAAGAAACGGACCGATCCGGATCTTCCACCGTGGTGTCCATATCTTCATCGCGATCCACCATTTGGGGCTCTTCAACATGTTGGATTTCCTGATTCATGCTTTCGCGAATTTCACTGTCCTGGCGCACACCGCACCCCCCGAGAAAACCGAGCAGGAAAATCCCGGTCATCAAAACCCATATAATTTTCTTCATCTCGATCACCTCTACCAATTTGTCGAGTACCAGCTTAAAAAGGTTTCAATTCCTTTTGCAAATGTTCTTCTCCGTACCGTTTATTTTGACCGAATATCCCGCATTTCCCTTCCCAGTTTTAATTGAAAATCAATACTTCG
>CALKAK010000159.1 GCA_937983015.1 uncultured Bacillaceae bacterium
AAAGGGAGAGGAGAAACCGGAGGAAGAACTTATGGGGAAACGTAAGTCTTCTCCGCGTTTGGCAACAACATCATCACGATGTTGTCGTTATCATTTTGACCAGTATTTTTTTGATTTATACATCCACCGATGGTTTTTTATTTTTCTAGTGGAAAAATATGCCTAGTACTGAAGTTGATTTTATGTTAGCATGAAATGGAAATAGGCCAGATTCAATATGGTACAGAAAACAGGTGATGGCATTGCGTGTGATCGCAGGGAGTCAAAAGGGAAGGTCGCTTAAAGCGGTTCCGGGAAGAGGAACGAGACCGACAACGGATAAAGTTAAAGAAGCGATGTTCAATATCATCGGTCCTTATTTCACTGGAGGATACGGACTCGATTTATTTGCTGGAAGCGGTGCTTTAGGAATTGAAGGCTTGAGCCGGGGATTGGAACACGTGATTTTTTGTGATGTTAGTCGTAAAGCACTGGCAACGATCAAAGAAAATATAGAGCGATGCGGATTCAAAGAACGGGCAGAAGTGTATCGAGCAGATTGGAAAAAAATCTTACATCTAATGACGGAACGAAAAGAAAAATTTTCCGTCATCTGGCTCGATCCCCCATACGAACAACACGTATACATAATGGTGTTAGAAAAAATCGCCAGCAGTGAGCTCCTTGCTCCGGATGGAGTCATCGTCTGCGAACATGCGGCCACGTTAACCTTACCCGATCAAATCGGTATGTTTGAACGCTGGAAATATGCGGAATACGGGACGATCGCGATCTCGATTTTTATAGAAAATAGCAAGGAGGAATAGCAATGGAACGGATTGCCGTTTGCCCGGGGAGTTTCGATCCGATTACCAATGGGCATCTGGATATTATTGCCAGAGGTTCACGAATATTTGATAAAGTGTACGTCTGTATTTTGAATAATGCGCGCAAAAAGAATTTGTTTACCGTCGAAGAACGATTGGAATTGATCAAAGAAGCGACGAAGGATTATGATAATGTGATTGTCGATACGTACAACGGACTACTCGTCGATTATTGTAAAAAAGTTAACGCTCACGTCATCTTACGGGGGTTACGGGCGGTTTCTGATTTCGAATATGAAATGGTCATCACTTCCATGAATCGAAAATTAGATGATGGAATTGAAACGTTTTTCATGCTTACACGCAACGAATACTCTTTCATCAGTTCGAGTATCGTGAAGGAAGTGGCCCAATTTAATGGGGATGTCAGCAACCTCGTCCCGCCAGTTGTCGCGCACGCTTTAAAGAAAAAATTCGGCTTCA
>CALKAK010000160.1 GCA_937983015.1 uncultured Bacillaceae bacterium
GTGAAAAATTTGCAAAAAACTATGAATGAAATCACGGGCGAAGTGCAACGCCTGGGTGGATACATCGTTCATTCTAATACGTACACAACGCATGATGATTTGCGGCAGGGAGAAGTAACGGTCCGTGTACCTCAGGAACATTTCACGTCGTTTATCGCAGATGTTGAAAAGATGGATGGCGAGGTACTTTCCCGAAATGTGCAAGGGCAAGATGTGACTGAGGAGTACGTCGATCTTGAATCGCGCTTAAAATCGCTCCGGGCGCAGGAAGAACGCTTGCTTCAATTTATGGAACAGGCAGAAAATACGGAGGACTTGTTAAAAATATCTAAGGATTTAACGGACGTTCAAGAAAAAATCGACTCATTAACCGGTCGCCTACGCTATCTCGAAAATCGGGTGGAAATGGCCACGGTAACGGTCCGAATCGAGGAGAGAAACGTTGAAATTAGCGGATTGGATAAAGATTTGAATACGTGGGAAAAAACGGTTGATCAGTTTAAGAGAAGCATCGATTGGCTGATCCAGGGATTTTCTTGGCTCATTATTTTGGTAGTCGGGAATTTGCCTATTATCGCTCTCCTAGCGATCATCCTGGTGGGTGCCGTATTCTTTATTAAAAAAGTTGAAAAAGCAAAACCGAAAAATGATGAAGAAGGTACGAAAAGCCAAAAAGATGTTTGAACGATTCTTTTAGAAATTAAGCACAAAAATCAGTTTGTCATCATAGTATAAAAAAGATACGTTTAACAGGCTTTGCCGTTAAGCGTATCTTTTTTATTTTGGATATCTACACTTCTACAGAAAACAAAACGGTTTTTCCCGCAACAACTGTATCCAGTTCCTTATGGATGATTTGAAATTGTTGATCGTGATTATTGGTGACCACGATTGGGGTAATGGTTGGTTTATCTTTTTCATCAATGGTGAGAAAATCCACTTCCATGAGAGGCTGTCCAGCCTGCACTCTATCATTCACCTTAACAAGAGGAGTAAATCCTTCTCCTTTTAATTCCACCGTATCAATTCCAACATGGATGAGCAGTTCAATACCGTGTTCATCCTCTAGTCCGATGGCGTGCTTAGCTTCAGCAACTAGCTTAATCGTTCCGTTAAACGGTGCGACAACAGTTGCTTTACCATTTTCCGGGTGAATAGCGGCACCATCACCGATCATTTTTTGTGCAAAAACCGGATCGGGTACCTCAGAAATTTTCTTGTATTGTCCGGAAAGAGGGGCTAAAACATCGACAACTTTTTTTCGCTTGAATAATTTTTTAAACATTTTCTTACCTCCTGCAGCTCAGTTCAAGTAAGGACTAATTTAATTAAATCATAACCAAAATACGATGAGAAGAAAAACAGTTCGTTGTCCTTGATAATCCCGGCCCGGGGAAATTACTCAGTGGCATGTTTTTATTCATATTTTTTACATAAGAAAAAAGAAGATTCGCCTATTCAGCGTGAATGAGAAGTAAATTCGACATATTTCAAGTATAACAAGTCACATAAAACGTGCAAAGCTCCCGCATCCTACATATTCGGTATCCAGTCATTTCCCAATCGTTTCACGATCTCCAGCGATTGATGATACGGATTATGTGTTGCATAGGAGGTCAGCTGGTTGGTTTTAAGATCCGTAATCGATAAAGTCGGGATATTTTCCAATTGTAATATTTGCAGGCATTCAATGATTTCGTAGATCTTTCCGCGCAGGGAAATCAAGATGATGAAATCGTCAATAGTAAAATGGTCTAACATGTAATAGAACTCTGTAAAACTTCTTATGAAAATCAGCGGGAGATTACAGCCGAAAAATATCCAATCCAGATTTTGCCTGTTACATCTGGTGCCCAGCCGCTACCGTACACGTAATGTTGCGGGCGTTTTTTATCATTTTCAATAGCGGCTGAATATCCGTATTTTGGAAATGCTTGATCGTTTCACCGGTACAATTTTTGAGTCGTTCAAAAAATTTTTCACCCTTTTCCATTCCTGTGCCGGTCGATTGCCTGGAACGATCATTTTTCAGGGCAAACCTTAATTGTAATGTATATAAATCGTTTTCATTCAATTTTCATGATGTTTATTAATAGCGCCATCAACTTCATCCATTTTCTACCATCTTATAAATTTTACCTCTATTATAATCCAGAAATGAAAAAAGAATATCCCATTTGTTGGCGGGATATTCTTTTCAGGTGGGAAATTGGATCGCTAACATATTGAAAAGGATTAATGTAATTCGGGCCAGTAATCTTTATTGGCTTCAATTAATTCATCTAAAATCTGTTTGGCAACAGTTGCACTGGGTACCGTTTTTGATAAGGTTAATGCTTGCCAAAGTTTTTGGTAGGATCGTTCGATCCAGGCGTCAACGACCAATTTTTCTACAGCAACTTGTTGTTCCATCAATCCTTTTTGAAAGCGGGGAATCTTGCCGATGGCAAGCGGTTCTGGTCCATTGGAACTGATAATACAGGGAATTTCGACCATGGCTGTAGGATCGAAATTTTCAATCGCCCCGTTATTTTCTACTATGACAAGCATTCTTTCCTGTGTGTTGTAAGCGATGATCCTGGCCAGATCGACGATGTACTCGGCGTGATCATCGGTAATGTCCAGGTTAAAGCCTTCCGTTGATTGTTGTTCAGCAATCTTTTGGCATGCTGAAAAAACTAATTTTTTCCTGCCTTCGCGTATTTCATCGACACGGGTGAAATTTGGATTCGTATTTTCCACGATGAGATCGGGGAAAAAATAATATTGCAAGTACGTATTTGGCAAAGTGTCCGGATCTAATGCATAAACTTCTTTTGCCATCACGCCGGTGTTGCAAAATTGTATCGTTCGATCAACAGTTTAAAGACGAAAAAGTAGATGAAGACAAAAATGATTGCGATGGTGATTTGTAATAGATAGGTAGGCCAGTGATTGTGGAATAAAGGAATCCAGTTTTGGGAGATCCATTCGAATAAACCGGCATTAAAATTGCCTGACACGCCAAGAGAGTACATCAAAGTGTTCATCGTGGCGGAAATCAAGGCGTTTATGACGAAAAGTGCCGGTGCCACGAACAGGAATGTGAACTCAAAGGGTTCGGTGATGCCTGTAAGGATCGCCGTCAAAGCCGCCGGAATCAGTAAAGCCAGTACTTGCTTTTTCTTTTCCGGTTTTGCTGTGAAGTAAAAGGCTGCGGCATTACTAAAGGGAGCGATGACCATTTCAAGTCCGAACATCATAAAGCCACCTTCAGGAAAGAGTTCTTTGATTGGTTGGCTGGATTGGGCAAATTCATTAAGATGCTGTAACCAATATTTAACCAAACCTTCCTCGACAATGGCTGGTCCGTATAAAAAGGCATCCAGATAAAATGGTGTAATCCTGTAGGAATCAATACGCGATTTAAAAAGTTATAGATCCAGATTCCGCCTAATCCGGTTGTGACCATCGTGCTTTGCAAGCTAGCAATTCCTTCCTGAATCGGCGGCCAGATCCAGCAGGTGAGTAATGAGAGCGGCAACATAACGATAAAACCGATCATACCGACAAGGGGTGAGCCCTGGAAGATTCCTTGATATTCAGGCAACCTCTTCTCAAAAAAACGATTGTGAATCCAGACCGTGATTCCCGCGATGGTAATCGCACCTAATATATTCGTATCTAGAGTTTTAATACCTGCGATCATGTCTAAGCCGGTACCGGTACCCGGATCAACGGAAAAATCCACTCCAAAACTCAGCCCCCAAAATGTCAAGATGCTATTAATGAAATAATTAAACGTTAGATAAATGAGCACAGCTTCAACCGCCGCCTGGGCTTTGGCATTTTTGGCCAATCCAATCGGCAGTGCAGCTACAAAAATAAGTTCCATCTGATTAAAAATCGTCCAGCCACCATTTTGAACCGTCATCCAGAACTTATACCAAAAGGTGTCTGGTTCGGCGAGACGGCCAAAAAAGGACGGGGTGGGAAAGACGAGACTGAGGGCAACGATCATTCCCGAATAAGTAAAATATAACACCATCGTGAACATGGCGCCGCCAAACCGTTGCATGGCTCGCATAAATTTGTTATTCACAGGCCTCCCTTTTGCGCATGTAATGAAGTCAATAGAGTAATCGTTTTCACCTCTATCATTAAATGTATGGCCGGCTAGTGAAATGATTCAGAAATTCAGGTAAAAGGTTTAATAGACGGAATCTGTTTCATGTTTTGAAATTTATTTCACCATGTTTTCCAAAGAAATGTTTCCGCTTTACGAAAGTAGTAAACGTCGCTGAATTACCAATAATTTCCTACATAAAGAATAAAAAAAATATTGCATTCTAAGTGAAATTTGTGGTATATTATCTGATGGAAAAAGGATCGAATATTATATATGCGGATATGGTGGAATTGGCAGACACGTATGATTCAGGGTCATATGCCCTTACGGGCGTGCAGGTTCGAATCCTGCTATCCGCATTAAAAACGCGTAAGCCCTTATAGGACGCGTACTTGTAGTCGCTACAGGTACGCGTCTTTTATTTTTGTTCGCATGATTTTTTGCGAAAATCTCAAACGGGAAAATCGTAAGCGGGTTATTGTCTGCGCAAGGGGTGATGCGATAATTGAGGCGCAAAAATGAG
>CALKAK010000161.1 GCA_937983015.1 uncultured Bacillaceae bacterium
AAGACCGAAAATCATCCGTTTTAAAGAATCGATCTCAAGGTTGCTTTCACCTATACTGTAAAAAAACGGTGATGGAAACTGTCCATCACCGTTTTTGATCCGGACAGATCAATGGTTGGTAGGTGGAAATGAATGCATGGAAAGAGTACGCAACATCCTTCACAATTTTTTCATAAAATTCTGGCTGTAATTCCGTTGCAAAGGCAAAAATACCGTTATCCTCCCGGACGTGTTTTATAATGATAGTGAACTACGCTTTTATACATATTGCGAATTAAAGGAGTAAAGCCATGAAAGCAAAATCGACCTTACCGATCCTCGGTTTACAAATCTTTCTTGTCATGGTCGGCTTCGGGATTATCATCCCGGTACTTCCTTTTTACGCCCGCGATTTAGGGGCGAATCCGACCGAATTGGGCTGGTTGATGGCGGTCTATTCGGCAATGCAACTCATCTTCAGTCCGGTCTGGGGAAGAATATCCGATAATATCGGTCGCAAACCAGTTATGATGATCGGCATTTCCGGTCTCACACTATCTTTTTTCCTTATGGCCGTTGCCACTGATTTATGGATGTTGTTTGTTGCCCGGATCATCGGGGGGATCCTGTCAAGCGCGAATATGCCGACCGCATCCGCTTATGTTGCCGATATCACGACGCCGGAAAATCGCAGTAAAGGTATGGGCATCATCGGTGCTGCTGCCGGTTTAGGATTCATCGTTGGTCCGGCGATTGGTGGTATTTTTTCAAAAATCAGTTTGCGGCTCCCCTTCATCGTAGCGGGAGTTTCCTCCCTTATCACGATCGTCCTCGTCCTTTTCTTGCTGAAGGAATCATTACCGCGTGAGATGCGGGAAAGAATACGTGACGAAAGGCCATCACGCTTCAAGGGATTACGCGGACCAAACAGCTTTCTTTTCTTATTACAATTTTTCATTTCCTTTTCCCTCGCCGGGCTGGAAGCGACCTTCGCCTATTTTGGTGCTGCCCGGGCGGGACTCGGTTCAACCGAAATCGGCTACATTTTCATGATCATGGGATTAGCCAGTGCTTTTGTTCAGGGCGGTCTAATGGGACCATTAGCAAAACGTTTTGGGGAAGGCGCTATTATTCAAGGGGGCGTTATCATCTCCGCTTTAGGTTTCGGGTTGATACTACTAACCGAAAGTTTCCTTACCGCCGCGATTTTCCTTTCGATTTTCGGTCTTGGTAACGGGGTAATCCGTCCGGCACTTACCGCACTCTTAACGAAATCCGCTGGGAAGCATCACGGAAACGTTACGGGTCTCCTTTCCTCCTTCGACTCCCTGGGACGGATCGTCGGTCCCCCGGTTGGTGGAGCCCTGTTTGAAATTTCCATCGGCTTACCCTATCTCTCCGGTATCGTCCTTTCTTTTGTCGCCTTCGGAATCTACCTTTTGTACAAAGCGAAAGTGCAAACGGTTAAAGAAAAAGAGAGGCATATTTAAAGGTGTGGGCAGCTTCCACACCTTTTCCCTTGCAAATATTTATGTATTTATGTGGTGAGTTGATAGGCATGCAAAATCGCTCGATAAAGAATGTTCACCCCATCTATCAAGGCCTCTTCCTTGAACGTCATATGGGCGTGGTGAAGACCAGGTGAAAGATCGCATCCCAATCCGAGCATCGTCGCCTTCAAATCCGGCTTTTTAATTGTATAAAAGTGAAAATCATCTCCCCCGGGGGTTATTAATGTCGATACGAGTCCCTCTTCACCGAAAACATCAATAATGGCCCGTTACATAATTTCGGTAGCTTCTTGATTGACGATCGCCGCCGCGATTTCAAGTTCATTCACAACTTCTAGTCGGATATTATGCCGGGTCCGGATCGCCGCAAAAATACTTTCTACCTGTTTTTCCAGTTCTTCCATCGCCTCATTTGTCTGCGCCCGGAGATCAAGGGCAAATTCCGCATTTCCGGGAATGATATTGGCACTTTTCCCACCAGCATGAAAGCGCGTCATTTTGACCGAGTATGGGATTTGGGGATTCAGGGGAATCTTCGCCAACATTTGGACGATATCCGTACTGACTTCAATGGCATTCACGTTTAAATGCGGACGGGCCCCATGCGCATCCTCCCCGCGAATTCCCACTTCGTAAACCTTTGTCGCCCCATTGACGATAACCGGACTGGCCTGCCCTAGTTTCATTTCCTACCCCGGTCGCAAATGAACTCCGAATAAAAAATCAACATCATCGATCACATTTTTCTCGACCATTTTCAAGGCCCCTTCCCCCGTCTCTTCCGCAGGTTGAAAAATAAATTTGATTCGCAGCTTCGCTGCTAATTCTTTATGTTGTTCCAGCTTCCAGAGAACACCGAGGACCATGGCCATATGGGCATCATGACCACAGGAATGGTAGACTCGCGATTGCCGATATTCTCCCCGTTGGATGGTTCCGGTTTATGCTGCCCTTATGTTCGAACAAAATATGTTAGGGTTTATTCCTCTAAGAAATGGCGTATCGGCAGTTTGGCGGAAGCGGGAAAATTAATGATTCCTAGAAAGAGATCCCCATTCCGATGTGATGCAGGGGAGTGCTGAAACAGGTACTGGACAGGCTCAAAATATCGCTGTCAAGACTTTACCGAATTTCACAGGTTCGAATGGGCTCCTCCCTCCCGCTACAGAAAGCGGGAGCTGATTGAACCTGAAGCGGAAATGGAACAAGGAAGCAACCAAGTTCCCGATGCTTGAGTGATCGTTTTTGCAGTAAACCGCGATGAATTGAAAAAGCATGTAGTAAAGAAAAAACTCCCGTCAGAAGAAGTTTTCCAGCACGTCCAAAAAAAATCGCAAGTGGCAAGATTTTTTCACCTTCCACTCGCGTTTTTTGCGATTTGCCGCTGCTATACAACGAGCTTCATCGCTTTATGAATTACCGCCAAAAGTCCTACTTTGGTCGAGCGTTTCTGTGAAAGTTCATAAAAAAATTGAAATCGATTCGTTCTCATGGAGCTATTATACGAAAGTCCCTTTGACCTATAAATATTTCCGCTGGACATGCTTTCCATCGTAACTAAATACAATCGGCTTTTCTTCTATCACCGTCTCCAGATGCACACTTCTTCCCCATAATCGGTAAATATACGGCAGGACTTTTTCCAAATATTTTATATCCAATTCAATCCCTTCATAATGATGACGCAAATACAGTTCACCGTTACGCATGTAATCCCCATCCATGACCGTGATGTAGGGAATTCCGCCATTGATTCGTATGTTGACGAGATGATCCCGGACCCTTTCCCAATCTTTATCGACGATCTTATAGTCCCGTCCTTGTTTTTGAAATAAATACATATCCTCCCGCATGATCAGGTCTTTTGTTAAATAATTCCGTAAAAAGGAAATATCGTTATCGAGTTCGCGCACCTCGAAGATCTTTTCCCGACCGGATCCGGGCTTTATCCCGCGTTTTCTCATTTCTTCGGTCGGATTATTGTAGCGCCCTTCGATATCTTCAAAAATTTTCAATCCTAAATAATAAGGATTGAGTCCGGTTTTCGACGGTTGCACCACATTGGCATTCAATTTGGCATATTCGATCGCCTCTTCCGTCGTCAAATCGAGCTCCCGGAGGATACGCTGGTGCCAATAGGTGGCCCATCCTTCATTCATGATTTTCGTCTCCAGCTGTGGCCAGAAATATAGCATTTCTTCGCGAATCATCGTGACGATATCCCGTTGCCACTCCTCTAACTCCCTGCTGTAGTGGACGATAAATAATAATAGATCTTTTTCGGGACGGGGCGGGAATTTTTTCCTTTTCATCTTTTGCGACACTTGTGCCGCTTCTTTTCGATCCAATGCCCACAAATCATCATACGGTGTCCTCTTTACCGGTTCTTCTTCCTCATCGATCTCATCATCTTCGAGGGACCATTCCAGTTGAGGCCGCATCAAAGAAGGATCGATATGCTCTTCGATCGATAAAACGGCATCGAGAAACGATTCCACTTCCTGTCTACCGTAACGCTTTTCATATTGACGGATCCGTTCTGCTGTCGCTGCCATACTCTCGACCATATCCCGTTTCGTGTTTTGGAAATGGACATTGTTTTTGAAAAAATCACTATGAGCCAACACGTGGGCGACGATCAGTTTATTTTGAATGAGGGAATTTGAATCGAGCAAAAAGGCGTAGCATGGATCCGAGTTAATCACGAGTTCATAAATCTTGCTGAGTCCGAGATCGTAATGCAGTTTCATCTTATGGAATTGTTTGCCGAAACTCCAGTGGTTGAAGCGGGTCGGCATGCCGTACGCACCAAAAGTATAGATGATGTCTGCCGGGCAAATTTCATAACGCATCGAATAAAAGTCAAGTCCAAACCCCCGAGCGATATCCGTGATTTCCTCAATCACTCGATACAGTTCTTTATGCTGATCTCTCCGCATGCGATCCTCTCCTTTTCTTAAATCTAATTTATGATGGACTGAAGGAGAGAATGCTACGGGAACGGGTTGGATTTTATCATAAAAATTTGCTGAAGTTGCGGATGGGCTAATATTAACAAACTTACCTAACTTTTTCGCGGGCAATACCGTATCGGGAAGAGGTACGATCGATATCAGTATCCAGACGGAATCGCCTATTTAATGAATATCGCCGAGTCTTTATTAAGACAGGGATTTCGCTGGCAAAACTACGTGACATCCCACGGCCTAGCATATTTAATGGTGAGTCCGATGATTCGCGATTTCTTTAATGAAACAAAGGCATCGATCCTTTATATCGACATTTTACCGGCAAGTCAAGCCGATTGGTTTTAACCTTTTGGAGCATTCCCATGAAATGATCATCGGTGCCAATAAACTTTTAGGTCGATTAGACGATGTTCCTCTCCTGGTCCCTGAATCCCTTTCGGTTACTTACGATATGAATAAAGCTTGTGAAGGAATGGCAAAAGCCCCCATCAACAGGTTAGGTAAACTGGCCTACCAATCCGGTGCCATCTGCTCATTCTTCTACGAAGCCTATTGCCACATGCCGACACCGTTCATCCATTCGCGAGAAGAAAGAGAGAAACTGGCCGATGAAGGGACCGCCGTATCGAAGAATTGGTAGGGAAATTGAAGGTTCCGGAAATCGTAAACACGTTAAGAGATACCGCTGAATATGTAAATAAAATTGACCTGAAACAGTTTTCCTGGTCGTGATGAAAAAGGGGTGAAATAGACCGATTCGCCCCTTTTCTTTTTTGATTATACATCGAGGTAATTTTTTTCTAACCGATGCAAAAAGTTTTCATATACATGGTATGATAACCAGTTCGTTTTTATAAATTAAATAAAGCTCCTTCACCTGACCCGATGATAATTCAGCGCCTCAATCAACACATAGACGAGATCCCGATTCCTTGCAAATTCGGTTTCAAGCTCACCGATATCGGGATTCGTCTCGATGCGCCCTTTACATAATTCAATCGTAAAACCCGGACGGGAAAACTCGGCGATGAACCAATCGGTAAAACCGCCCCCGATCGCATGTATTGGGGGTGTGGCCAAAGGATAACCTGTCGCGCGAGAAAGTCGCCGGGCGATTCGGTAATCCCTTAGAACATTTTGTCTGTCACCAAAAGACCAGTAAATCTCCTGGCCGGCGGAATGAAAGCTCACCGCCGCTAATGGCGGTTCTTCCCGAACAAATTCCACAAGGTGGATTACTTCTTGCGCCGTAAGTGGTTTTTCACCTTTAAAAAATTTAAAAAAAGGACCTGCTGGTGACGGGAGTGCCTCCCAACCGGCCGGATATTGCCGATTCAAATCGATCCCCGCGGCATTGGCCTTCCAGCGGGAGAAATCAAAACTCCCCTCGTTCATCAACCAGAGCTCGAAAAAATGTTCCGGCGGGATTCTTCCCTGTTGAATATCGATCCCATCAGGATTGAGCATCGGTATTACGACAAGGGATATCCGATCAAACACATCCGGATCAAAACCATTTTTTTTCGCCTCCCGATAGTGAGTGGCATAATGTTCGATAAGCATCATGAGTAAATTGGCACTGACCCATTCCCTACCGTGATGGGCACCGACAAAAAGGATATAATCTTTCCCTTCCCCGATTCGAACCATTTGAATGGGTTTCCCATAAACACTTCGACCGATCGTGCGGATCTCCAAAATATCCCCAAACTCTTTTTTCAACGAAATGAGGTCCATTTGTAATTGATGATGATCGTATGGGTCCCGCGCTTGGATCACCGCTAATAAATGAAATGGTCGAAAAAAACAAAGAATCACGATCATGCCAAGCAAACGATAACCACGCATGAGTGCCTCCAATAAAAATAATTTTCAGAAAATCCGACGATGTTACCGCTACCATGGATGCGCATAAAATATACTGGTAAATAAAAACGTTTGCAGTCCCCTGCATTGTTAAGTTTTACAGGGAAAATCCCCCGCAGAACCAGCACACACTATTTTTAGCTCCTGAAAAAGGGGGTTAAAAATGAATAAAGCGGATTACGACCGGGCGCTTCATTATACGTATCGTTCCGAATGGGATAATCTCCTGATCTTAATGGTACGAACGAAAGACCATTTTTTATCGAAGAAGATCGAAAAGTTTCTCCACGCCTATTATTTTCACCCGGGCAGCAAACTCGTTAAGGAGCAGCTACTTGCGCTCATCCAGTATATTGACCATGCAAGTCGACAGGCGATCGCCTGGCAAGAACGAATGATCCATTCGGTTTAACAGCGAGAAGACGAAAGATCATGGCTTGCACGAACCGTGCGAGTCTTTTTTTTTTCGATGAACCGCCTGTACGTTCTACAGACAAACTGTTCGCTCCTGTGGTAAAATAACCTCAAAGAAATTTTATGGGGTGGGAGAATATGTCCGAAAAAGTTCGGGACAACCTTTTTTTCTTCGGCTGGACGATATCTATTATTGCCACTTTTGGAAGTTTATATTTTTCAGAAATCCGCCAATTTATCCCATGCGAATTATGCTGGTATCAGCGAATCTTGATGTATCCTCTCACGATTTTGCTCGGTGTCGGTTATATACGCAAAGACTGGACGATGAGTCTTTATGCTAGCATAATCGCGGGAATCGGTATGGGGTTGGCAGCTTTTCATTATTCCTTACAAAAATTGCCGATTATGGAAAGTGTAGATTTTTGCCGCGGTGTTGCATGTAGTGCTGCTTACATAAATTGGTTCGGATTCATCACGATACCATTTCTATCATTAGTCGCCTTCATCCTGATCTTCATAATTAATTTTGTGTTATGGAAACAAGATAAAGGAGGCAATTGATTGTGAAGAAAGTGCTCGTTTTCCTTGGCATAATCGTTGTCCTTTCTGCACTTATAATCGCTCTCACAACTTACCAGAACAACAAAAAACTCGCGAACAATCCATATCCTACCGATGATCTTCATCCGGAAACGATTCAATTACTGGACGATCCGAATTATCAGAATCTGATCATGCCGGACGAATTGGCACAAAGTTTACATAGCGACGGTACGGAAACGGTCTACTTTTTCAGTCCGCTTTGCAAATACTGCCGGGAAGTATCACCGGTTATCGTTCCCCTGGCGGAAGAATTGGGGGTCGATTTAAAATTATTTAACGTGCTGGAGTTTCCCGAGGAGGCGGAACAATATGATCTGGAAGGAGTCCCTTCTTTAGTCCATTTTGAAAACGGTGAGGAAGTCACCCGCTTTGAAGGGGCGGGTAGTGAGGAAGAATATCGCGAATGGTTTCTTACACTGAACGAAAAATGATAGAAAGGGGAGATCACTCCCCTTTTTCTATTGGATGAACCATTGATTTGAGATTTTGTGGTAAGTGCTTTGGCTGTTATTCGCCCACAACTTGTTTAAAAAAGACGTATAGGAAAACGGGAATTCATACCCGATTTTCGATAACTGTTCGGCATTATGTACAAATAAACGTTGGTATTTTTCTTGATCGAGCACACCGGATTCGATCATCAAAATAATCGTTTCAAGACTCGCGATAATTTGATATGATTCCGTTAGTGTTTCGTCTCTCGGGTTTTGTTCTTTTACGTTTAGAAAATTCAACAGGCGGAATTCATATATTTCTTCAGCGGTGAAATACTGAGGAAAAATCTCTTTATACATATATTCCACCAGCTGCTGGATACGTTCGACTTGTTCCTCTGTTTGTACATAGACAGTTTTCACGAATGCCCCACCTAACCAACTTATATTGCAAACGATGTCTTGCTCCTTTACCATACCACAGTTTTAGACAAGAAGTGAGTGGTAATTGATGGGAAACAATACATCCACTAACAAGGATGAAAGATTAAGGTGATGCAATTGTTAAGAACTGAACGACAGGGCCATCATTTAATCGTACAGATCCCGCCCCATTGGAATGGATTAACCATAGAACATGTACTCCAAGATCTCTGGCAAGTTCCGAAAAAAATACGCCACGAATGGCGCATGGAAAGGGCCATCCTTCTGAATAATAAACCGGTCCCCTTTCATGAAATACTTAAGAAAGGAGACCGGTTGTCCGTTCCGGTGTTTACCGGACCGGAATCGAATATCGAACCGCAAGTCATGGATCTTTCCGTATTATTTGAAGACGATCATTTCTTAATCGTAAATAAGAAAGCGGGACTTGCCACACATCCGAATCATCCGGATGATCGAAATACGTTACTCAATGGTGTTTATGCTTATTTAAAGGAAAAGGATCCATCAGGGTCGATCTATATCCAGCATGTCCATCGTCTCGACCAAGATACAACCGGGGCGATTTTATTCGCCAAACATCCACTGGCAAAAAGTATGCTTGACCGACTGCTCGCCGAAAGGAAGGTCGTGCGTACTTACAACGCGATCGTCACGGGGATTCTCGAGAAGGATGCCGGTACGATCCGGGCGAAAATCGGTCGCGACCGGCATCATCCGACAAAAAGACGGGTATCTAAAACGGGCAAAACGGCCATCACTCATTATCGGGTCATCGGTCACGATCGGAAAAGAAAGCTTACATTGGTGGAATGCCGGTTAGAAACCGGGCGAACCCATCAAATCCGGGTACACTTTGCTCACATGGGTCATCCCCTGGCCGGGGACAAGTTATACGGGGGCAAATCGATTTTTCCCCGACCGGCTCTACATGCCCGAACGCTAGCCTTCGACCATCCATTCACCGGCCAGAGGGTTCACGTGAAAGCTCCCTATCTTGATCAACCACCGATCTTCCCCGACGAACTCACTCGCCAGGACGTTTAAATGTATCGGGATCACGGCCGAAACGACGATTCTCATTTAAAGCGTCGATCTTCGCCATATCTTCTGCACTTAATTCAAAATCAAATATATCAGCATTTTCCTTGATGCGTTCCGGCCTGGTCGATTTCGGAATAACGATCACATCATTTTGCAAGTGCCAGCGTAATATGACCTGGGCGACGGTCTTGCCATATTTTTCGCCGATTTCTTTCAACACGGGATGATCGAGTAACCTGCCCTGGCCGAGAGGACCCCAGGCAGTCACTTTAATATCGTTTTTCTTACAGAATTCCCGTAGCTCTGGTTGACTTAGTAATGGATGAAGTTCTACCTGGTTTACCATCGGTTTAATCTCACCATGCGCCATCACGTCTTCAAGATGATGGATCTGGAAGTTGCTGACACCGATCGCGCGAACGCGGCCTTCTTTATATAAAGTTTCCAGGGCACGCCATGTTTCTAAATATTTTTCCCGGCCTTCCACGGCCCAGTGGATCAAATAAAGATCGACATAGTCGAGATCGAGCTTTTTCAAGCTTTTCTCAAAAGCGCGTAATGTTGAATCGTAACCCTGGTCGGTATTCCATACTTTCGTCGTCACAAAAATTTCTTCCCGGGGGATTCCGCTTTCTTTGATGGCGATACCGACACCTTCTTCATTCTCATACAAAGCAGCTGTATCGATATGGCGATAGCCTACTTCCAAGGCAGTTTTCACTTGATTAATGACAACTTCTCCATCAGGTACTTTAAAAGTTCCGATTCCAAAATAAGGCATTTTCACACCATTATGGAGTGTCACCGTTCCCTGTAAGGACTTGGTCATACGAATCGCCTCCTATTGTTTTTCTCACAACATTATCTTACCATTTTCCCGCTTAAGTTGACAAAAAATGGCGGGTGTCGGTTTGAGTCAAGTAATTGTAGGCATATTTTTTTGTCACTTTTTTGAAAGCGA
>CALKAK010000162.1 GCA_937983015.1 uncultured Bacillaceae bacterium
ACGTTTTCTCCTAGCGGTGCAATCCAATTTGATTCAAATGCTTCTTTTATATATTGCATTTCATAACCTTCATCACTCATATGCGGGGAAGATAAATAAATTCGCTTTTTCTCTTTTGACATTCAATGACTCCCTTTCGTTGAAAACAAGAGTTAAATTTTTTAATTTATAGCCGATTGTAAAGGTGAAACTCGTTCTTTTTTAGGGTTGGCAATAGCCAGTAACTCTTTTCTCACCTTATCTTCAGACCAATCTTCAAATTCTTCCATTAGATGATGTAACTTTTCCTGTCCGATCAGCTGAACTTTTCCGATATGAATCCCCGGGAAAATTTGTTCGGGATGCACTTCATCCTCATTCATAAGCTCCTCATATAATTTCTCACCAGGACGGATACCGGTGAATGTTATCGGTATTTCCTCTTCGGTAAATCCCGAGAGTTTGATTAAGTTTTTGGCAAGATCGACGATCTTGACCGGTTCCCCCATATCGAGAACAAAGATTTCGCCGCCTTTTGCCAGTGCTCCGGCCTGAATGACGAGGCGGGATGCTTCCGGAATCGTCATGAAGTAACGGGTCATATCTGGATGGGTGACCGTGACCGGACCGCCTTCGCGGATTTGTTTTTTGAATAAGGGAATCACACTACCGCGACTACCTAAAACATTCCCGAAACGAACGGCAACATATTTTGTTTCGTATTGTTGATTTAATTCTTGAATGATAATTTCCGCACAACGTTTCGTCGCACCCATGACGTTAGTTGGGTTGACAGCTTTATCAGTAGATATTAGAACGAATGTATCGACTTTATAAGTTCCTGCTGCTTCGGCCACATTTTTCGTGCCGAAAATATTGTTTTTCACCGCTTCTTTCGGATTGTACTCCATTAAAGGAACATGTTTATGTGCCGCTGCATGATAGACAACCTGCGGACGATAGCGATCCATGATTTCAAAGATGCGATCCCGGTCTTGAATATCCGCTATTAACGGGATAATTTCAAATTTGTCTTTGTATTTATTTTGTAGTTCCAGGTTAATTTGATAAATGCTATTTTCACCATGCCCCAAAAGCAACAACCTCTTAGGACGGAACTTGCTCACCTGGCGGCAAATTTCCGAACCGATGGATCCCCCAGCACCGGTGACAAGGACGGTTTTCCCCTTCAGCTTTTCGGATATTCCCTTCATATCCAGCTCAACCGGTTCCCGGCCAAGTAAATCTTCTACTTCAACATCCCGGAAACTGGTAACGGAAACCTTTCCGGTCATGATATCCTCTAATTTGGGCATAATCTGCACTTTCACTTTTGTCTTTGTGCACAAGTCTACGATGCGATTCAATTCACTTTTTTTCAAGGAAGGGATGGCGATGACGATCCATTCCACTTTATGTTTCTCGACAACTTTCTCGATATCGGAAATCTTGCCGAGAACAGGGATATCGAAAATATCCATGTGCCATTTTTTCGGATCGTCGTCCACATAACCGATCGGATTTAAATCCGCTTCACCACTATTTTTCAAGTGTTTGGCCACCATCGTACCTGCTGCACCGGCACCGACGATCAATGTCCGCTTTCTCTTATCAATAGAACGTATGTATGAATCCCGGAAGATGCGCCAAGTAAAACGCGAACCACCGATTAATAGTAATTCCATCATCCACGCCACAAGGAGAATACGAATGGAAATATTTCTCGTCAGCAAAAATTCAAATATTGCAGTGATGATCGTTGAAAGAATAGTTACTTTCAAAATCGTCTTTAATTCGCCAATACTGGCATACTCCCAGGCTTTATGGTAAAGGCGAAAATAAATAGATAATAAATGATAACTAATAAGCATGATAAGTGCGGTTATTAAAGCTTTTGGAGTAAGTAAAATAGCAGGATTGATATTGAAGAGTATTAAACTGGTTAAAACGGAGGCGAAGACGATGGTGGAATCCAATGTGATTAAAAAGATTAATCGTTTTCGATAGGCCAATTATAATATCTCCTTCCTATTTATATTGGCGCACTTCTTTCCTATTCGTCTAATATATTTACTTTTTATAAAACGATGTGTTTTCCGAATATGTTTGTTAAATGTGAAACATTTTGCTAGGCAAAAGGACCTATTCAGATTGCAAAAAGAATTGGGGGAATTCCTACATTTGTTTAGAAAAGCCCCAATAATTTTCTCCGCTTGATCTTTTGCGGGTGTTCCCGATAAACCATCCCACCTGAAATGATCAACTCTGCGTTTTCCTTGAACATATAAACCGCTTCTATGCCAAATTCTTTTTCTATGGTTAAAAAAGCCTCATTCATTTTAAACGAACGATTGGTTGTATTGTGGGCATCGCTGGCGATCACATGAGTTAAATTTGCCTCAATTAATTTCATGGAAAACTTTTGAATCTTCTTCCCAAAATATCCAGCGATGCTGGCTGCGGTAACCTGAGAGAGCGCACCTTTTTCAATCAAATGATAGAGTTTATCCGGTTGTTCAACGATTTGACTGTTTCGTTCTGGGTGAACTATGATCGGGATCAATCCAGCCATTTGTATGTCATAGAATAATTGTTCTGCATAACGCGGCACGTGATTGGCAGGAAACTCAACTAAGACATATATACCATCATTGATCGTTACAATTTGGTCGCTTTCATATTCTTTGACAAAATCGCCGATTAAGCGAACCTCTTGACCAACAAGAACCTCTAAGGGAATCCCTGCTTTTTTTAACTCATTATTTAATCGCTCGACTTTGGGAACAATTTCCTCTTTCGGATTGTAAAATCGCGAAGTGTAATGATGAGGCGAGGCGACAAGCTTCGAAATACCCTCTTCTACAGCAAGCCTTGCCATCTCCAGACTATCTGAAACGGTTTGTGCCCCGTCATCAACACCGGGAAGAATGTGGGTATGGATATCGATCATCTTGTCGCCTCCATTTAAACAAATTTTTATTTAATTTACATTTAACTATAATAATAGTAATAATGTGTGGATCGGTCTTCTTCTTTGTTGTTTAATACAGCACCGAGTAATTTTGATTTCGTTTGTTCCAATATTTCTTTAGCTTTAATCGCTCCTTCACGTTCCGTTAGTCCACTAGATACCACAAGAATTGTCGCATCAACTTGATTTCCCAAAACCTGGGCATCAGCAACTGCTAGAACCGGTGGAACATCAAAAATTACTAGATCAAACATTTCATATAAGTCACTGATTAACTGATCCATAGTAGCCGAACCTAATAATTCTGCAGGATTCGGTGGGATCGGACCGCTTGGCATAAAGTACAAATTCTCTACATCAGTTGTTCGGATACTTTCATTTATGTGAATTTGTCGTGTTAACACATTTGTTAAGCCAATTGTATTGGTAAAGCCAAAAGTAAAATGTAAAGTTGGCCGTCTCAAGTCAGCGTCAACAATCAATACTTTTTTTCCTTGTTGAGCGAATACGACCGCTAGATTGCTTGCTGTTGTCGATTTTCCTTCACTCGGACCGGCTGATGTAACCATTAATGAGCGAATAGGTGTATCTACCGCTGAAAATTGGATATTTGTCCGAATTGTCCGATATTGCTCAGTGATCGGGGATTTCGGAGCTGTTTTGGCAATCAATCTATTTCTCTTAAAATCTACCTTTTTAAGTTTAGCCATGTTTTACTCTCCTCTCTCCCCGAAGCGATTTGAAATCTCTTTTTTGCTGCATGTCCTCCATATCAAAAGTGGTAATCACACCGAGAACAGGTAACTCAAGATATTTTTCAATATCCTGTTCCGTTTTAATCGTGTTATCAAAATACTCGATGAGAAATGCCAAACCTACACCTAACATTAATCCGACGACAAAGGCGATGGCGATGTTCAACAACGGTTTGGGCGATACAGGAGATAAATCTTCCGGCACGTCGGCTTCCGAAAGAATATTGACGTTATCTACATTCATGATGCTTGGAATTTCTCTCTGGAAAACTTCTGCTACTTTATTTGCGATTAATGCCGCCCTGTGGGGATCTGTGTCTTCAACACTAATATTAAGCACCTGGGAATTATTCTGATTGTTCACTGTGATTTTTCCTTTTAAATAGCTTGCTGTGATTTCTCCATTTTCTAGATCGATTAGTCCCTCAAGTTCTTTTGCGGCTATATCTAAAATCCGCGGGCTGAGAATGATTTCACTATATGTATTAATGAGCTGAATATTCGTTTGCACTTCATTGGTAGAAAAGTTTTCGCTAACTTGTGATCGGTTAACCAGTAATTGCGTGGATCGTTCATATTTTGGAGTGATTAAGAAAAAGCTGACGATGGCACTGATGGCCGCAGCGGAAAAGGTAATAATGAGAATTAATGCGATCTTCTTACGGATAATTTCAAATACTTCCTGCAAACTGATTGTTTCTTCTTCCATTGGTTCCTCCCTCTAGGGTACATCCGCTCGTCATATTCAAATGTGTGACCCAATTAATTTAATCAACAATATTTTTTATTATAACAATATAGTGAAAATACGTAAACAAGTTTGATTCAATTCGTAATTTTATAATAAATATCGACAAAATTTGTCTAAATACTATTATAAATGAGCACTTTCGAAAATCAAGACTCTATGCTTGTTTCCTTGATTTTAAAAAATAAATAAATATCTTTGTAAACTTTTGTTACGAACGAGTATGATACCTGAATAAAAATTTGGAATTTTTTATTCTATATTGCAAAAAAATAGCAGAATTTATATAGTTAAATTGTAGCATATTTCATTTACAATGTTTGGAGGACAAAATGAAAAAAATTGGCGTTTTAATTACTATTTTAGTTTTTATGGGAGCATTAATTATCGGAAACATCCACTGGAATAACAAAATAGATGAGACTGTTTCAAGGAGCATAAATACATCTGTAATCCATAACAATTCCTCCAATAATGATAACGGTGCTGAGGAAAGTGTACCTGGTTTTTCCCTCAAGCGCGAAGAATTAGAACAACTCTTGGCCTCACTTCCCGAACAGATTGCTAATATGTTCCTCGCTAATTATGATAATGGAAAATCAGTACATATGATGATTGTCGGATCGCCTGCAATCGCCAGTAATGCGAACGGATGGAGCGTCCAGGTGAAAGAACATCTGGAAAAAGTCTATGGCGCAGATTTTTTAAAAATGACGATTGTTCAATTCGACGGGACATCGACAGAATTTGTCGATAGCGAAGAGGCAAAATCCGTAATCGATGCTAAACCGGATTTGGTATTTTTTGAGGCCTTGACTCTAGAAGATAACGGGCGAGTCGAAATTGAAATATCCCATGAAAACATCAAGAATTTTATTGGGCGAATCAGGGAGGCTAATCCCGAATCCGTGATCTTAGTGCAACCTCCCCATCCCATCCATGCCGCGACTTACTATCCGCTCCAGGTTTCGGCCCTTGCCGAGTTCACTGAGGATGAAGGGATTCCATACTTCGACCACTGGCCCAACTGGCCCGATCCCGATAGCGATGAGATTACCCATTATTTAAATGATGAGGGCATGCCGAATGAAAACGGTCATGAATTATGGGCAGATGCCGTCATACGCTTATTTACAGGAGAAAAGTAAAAGGTTGCTTCATGAGAAAGAAAACTTTAGTTGCACAGACAATAACCTGGAACTTAAAATAAAATTCCAGAAAGAGTACAACTTACGTGTAATCTTTCTGGAATTTTTTAATCCCTTAATCTTCCTCATACCCATTCGGATTCTGTACTTGCCAGCGCCAGGAGTCTTCGCACATTTGTTTCAAATCATATTCCGCTTTCCAGTTCAACAGGCGATTGGCCTTTTCCGGATTAGCATAACAGATCGCCACATCCCCGGGACGGCGGTCGGTGATTTCATATGGAATTTCTACACCATTGACCTCGCTGAATGTTTTCACAATGTCTAATACACTGTAACCCGTTCCCGTTCCCAGGTTGAAAGCTTCAACCCCTTCATGCTTGTCAAGATACTCCAGCGCTTTAATATGTCCCCGGACAAGATCCACCACATGGATATAGTCCCGCACCCCGGTACCGTCATGGGTATCATAATCATCACCAAAGACGTACAGTTTTTCCCGTTTCCCGACGGCAACCTGGGTGATATA
>CALKAK010000163.1 GCA_937983015.1 uncultured Bacillaceae bacterium
CAACATTACGATCGACTGGAGCAAACGGAAAAGTGCCCAGGCCGGCATGCGCCGTATTATTAAACGATTATTGAAAAAATATGACTATCCTCCGAAACAGGCGAAAAAAGCGCTGGGCATCGTCATGAAACAGGCGGAAACGATGATGGGAAATATCGATCCACGTGAACTCCACACACACCATCAAATAGCCGCAGAAGAAAAAGAGAAATACGGTGACGAATAAGTTTGTATAAAGCAGAATGCCTCCTGAAATTGGGAAGGCTTCTGCTTTTTTTAATAGATTTTTTTATGGGTGAAGGCTCCTTTATAGTATTCTTTCAACGAAGCAGCTTGTAACAACGTCCGGGAAGTGATATCGATTTCTTCCCTGTCTGTACTTTTATTATGCAATAAACAACGAGGCAATTTATTAATTTAACATGTAAATATTTGTAATTTATCACTCACAAACAACTATAAAAAAGATTTGGCTTTTTATTCACCAGTACTTAAAATGATGGATCTGAAGTCTAGCACAACTGCAATAGGAAGGGTTTATGTCCAACAATCGGAAAAGGTTTTCCTGTTCAGGGAGATGAAATTTCTTGTTGGATTGATTTGGCTCATCATTCATTACATGTTTTTGATCGGGCTTTCTTGTAGTGCAAGCTTTTTTATAAGAATAGCACTTAAAAAAAGGGATAAACAACATTTTTTTATCCTCGAATCGGGGATTGCTTTCATCAAAATTTTGTAAAAAATTTTTAATAAGCAGCTATTGACATTAATGTTAAGAACATATATGGTATTAGTAGGAAAACGTTTTCCTGTAAAGGAGAAAAAACTAATGAAGCTCACAATAAAAGATATCGCCGAAATGGCTGGAGTCTCAATCGCTACAGTTTCCCGCGTATTAAATAATAGTAAACCGGTCAGCGAAGAGGTAAGAAAAAGAGTTGAAAAAGTTTTAGAGGAAACGAATTTCCGACCGAATGCATGGGCAAGGAGTTTGATACAAAATAAAACCAATTTGATTGGTGTAATCATTCCACAAATTAATACTTTTTCTGCCAAGTTGATAGACGGAATTGAAGATATTGCCAATCAAAATGGATATAACATAATTTTGAGTAACACGCGCTTGAATCGGGAGCAAGAACTAAAGGCTATCGATATATTAATAGAAAAACAGGTTGATGGATTGATTTTTTCTGCAGTCAATATTACAGCGGAAAATGTTGAGAAAATCTACCAATCAAAAATCCCGGCGGTCGTTGTTGGACAAAAAGTGTCTGAATTCAATTTGCCCTGGGTTGATGTCGATAACTATAGTTCAATCATTGAGTTGGTCCAGTATCTGATTCGCTGCGGACATAAGAAATTAGCCATGATACATGGCCCTCTGTACGATATGTCGGCTGGATATACGCGCTATAAGGCTTTTATAGATGAGGTCGAGCGACATCAAATCCCGAAGGAAGATGTTATATTAGTGGAGAGTAATTTCTCTATGCAAGATGGCTATTATGCGATGGAAAAAATCTTAAAAAACCGATCGCTACCCACGGCTGTTATATGTGCATCTGATGAAATTGCAATTGGGGCCAAAAAATGTTTAGAAGATCGCGGATTTATTATTCCCGATGATATGTCAATCGTAGGGTTCGATGATATTGATTTAGCGCAAATCACCCGTCCGAAACTGACAACTGTTCGCGTAGACTTTTTCGAGATGGGGTCCATAGCCATGAAAACTTTATTGCGATTATTATCAGACGAAAAAGAAGTAAGTTTAGAGCACTACGTAGATTACCGTTTGATCATTCGTGACAGTGTGAAAATGATCCGGTAAGATAGAAAAACCGCCTGTTAAAAGAATTCCATCTTTAGAAAAGTCGACTGTAGAATCTCCCAATGAATCCAGATACACCACCTATAGTCAAGATAATGATTTCCTGGCTATTAGGTGTTTCAATAAGAAGTTTTAGATTGTTAGTCTCGTTGTTATTCAAGTTTGGAGTGGCACTGGCTAACAATAATATTTTTAAAGGAGGACAAATTTACATGAAAAGGTTTATTTATTTCCTGTTTGTAAGCGTTTTTGTTCTTGTCTTAGTCGGCTGTGGGGGGCAAAAAGAAACAGCAGATGAAGGGGGAACAGGCGATAGCGGTGATTCCCAAGTAAAGATTGTCATTACTAACGGTAAAGGTGAAATTAGTGAGCAGTTTAATGAAGCTGCGAAAACATTTATGGAAGCTTACCCGGATATCGAGGTAGAGGTTCATTCCAAAGCTGTCGGTGACACACTTAATCCTTATGACAAGTTAACAGCCTCTGGTGTTACTGTAACAATCGCGATGTTTGAACCTTATGAAGCGATGACTAAATATAAGGATATCGCACTCGATTTATCGGATGAAAAATGGAATGAAGAAACATCCGATGCTTTAACTGACGAAGAAGGAAGAGTGATTGGATTCCCGTTTGCAATTGAGGGCATGGGATTGGTTTACAACGAAGATGTTGTGAAAAATGCAGTTGGCGATGATTTTGATCCGTTTGCAATTAACACAAGGGATCGATTGATTGAGCTC
Source organism: uncultured Bacillaceae bacterium (assembly GCA_937983015.1). Taxonomy (GTDB): domain Bacteria; phylum Bacillota; class Bacilli; order Bacillales; family Caldibacillaceae; genus CALGAD01. The sequence continues at coordinate 2,578 of CALKAK010000163.1, forward strand.
CTCGACAAAATTAAAGAATCCGGAATTGAACACCCTGTTGCTTATCAAACAGAAGCCTGGTCAGTAGGAAACCACTATAGTTCCTTATTCTTAAACCAGGAAGGCGATCCCGCTGCGATGTTAGATAAACTAGCCAATGGTTCGATCAAATTGATTGAGAATGAAGTCTGGAACGGCTATTACGATACCCTCGATTTATTGATATCTGAGGAATATAATGCTTATGGCGAACGCCCACTCGGACAATATTATGATAGCGCACACGTTGCTGTCGGTAATGGTGAATCAGCGATTCTCTTTAATGGAAACTGGGCATTTGATTCACTGCAAGCATTAGAAGGAACGAACTTCGGATTCATGCCGGTACCAGTAGACAATAATCCGGACAACCCGCTGAATAATAAAATCGCTGTGGGACCGACACAAGTTTTGTTTATAAATAAAAATGCAACCCCTGAAGAACAGGAAGCAGCAAAAACATTCTTGAACTGGCTTGTATATGAAGAGGCGGGTCAAGATTTCTTGGTAAATAAAGCACAAATCATTTCTGCATTTAAGAATAATCCATATACGGTTACAAACCCTCTCGGTGTAGCAATTAGTGAAGCGATTGCGAACGGTCAGACGATGCCATTCTCAACAAACTACATCAATGCAGGAGAATGGTCAACAATCGTTGGTCCGGAAGTACAGAAATATATCGCTGGCGAAATCACGAGAGAAGATTTGGCAGCCTTCTTCGAAGATTATTTCAAGAATCAATGATGATTCCTGATCTAATAAAAACAGAGTGGGTGTTTTCATAACGCCCACTCATTTTAATAAAAAGGAAGTGAGAGTATGGTAAATCGGAAAAGAAAAATACTCGATTGGGGTAATTCTATTTTGTTCCTGGGACCAACCACATTTTTCTTTGTCATAACCGTCATTATCCCGTTTATATATGGAATTTATCTCACTTTTCACAGCATGAGCACACCAACCGATCCTTTAGTTTTCTCCGGCGTGGAAAACTATGTGCAAGCGATCAATGATACCCGCTTCTGGGAATCCCTTTGGATCACTATTAAATTCGTCTTTGCAACTACCATCTTGATTAACATTGTCGGATTCTGTTTAGCCTATTTGGTTACTTTAGTGATTGAGCGGGCAAAGGTACAGAATTTTCTCCGTTCCGCTTATTTTACGCCAAATTTAATCGGTGGTTTGGTTCTTGGATTTATTTGGCAGTTCGTCTTTGTCCAGATTTTACCAGCTATTGGTGATTTTACAGGAATCAAGTGGCTTGAATTGGGCTGGCTGGGAGATCCGGTCATGGCCTTCTGGGCGCTGGTAATCGTGACCGTTTGGCAACAATCCGGTTACATGATGATAATCTTTATTGCGGGCTTAATCAGCATTCCCAAAGATTTAATGGAAGCGGCAACGATCGATGGAGCGGGACCGTTAAAAAGACTTCGTTATGTCATCCTCCCGTTGATGGTTCCATCCTTTGTCGTTACAATCTTCCTATCACTCAGAAATGCCTTCATGATTTACGATTTGAACTTATCGCTTACAGACGGCGGTCCTTACAACAGTACATTAATGGCGACGATGCACGTGGTTAATAAAGCCTTTATTGAATATGATTACGGAACGGGTCAAGCCGAGGCGATCGTTCTCTTTATCATAGTCGCGGTCATCACAGGGTTGCAAGTTTATTTCAGTAAGAAAAAGGAGATCGAGGCATGATGAGTAAAGCTGGAAAATTATCGAAAGCCCTGGCATATATCATTGCTTTTATTGTTTTCTGTTTTTACATTTTTCCCTTTATCTTGATCGTCATCAACTCGTTTAAAAGCAATGGAGAGATTTTGACAAACCCATTCGCATTACCGGAAAGCTGGCGTTTTAGCCATTTTAAAGAGGTTTTCGTACGGATGAATTTTCCCGTCACATTTAAAAACTCGCTCATTATCACCGTCTTCAGTACTTTACTCATTTTATTGTTTTCATCGATGGCTGCCTATCATTTGGTCAGGAAACCGACCAAATATAATAAAATTTTCTTTTCGATATTAGTGGCATCTATGGTGATTCCGTTTCAATCATTGATGATCCCTTTGATCCATATTTATGGGGCAAAATTTCGTTTGATCCATCAAATGCCGATTCCGTTGTTAATCGGTTTTTACATTGGTTTCGGGAGTTCATTATCAATTTTTATCTTCCACGGCTTTATAAAATCGATTCCGTACGAAATTGAAGAAGCGGCCAGAATCGATGGCTGTAATACATTGCAAACGTATTTCTTCGTCGTTTTACCATTATTAAAACCGATTACCGTAACTGTTGCGGTTATTAATATTTTGTGGATTTGGAATGACTATTTACTCCCATCGCTTGTCTTGAATACCGAATCCGTCTTCACGATGCCTATTAAAATGAAAGTTTTCTTCGGAACTTATATGAATGACTGGGAGTTATTGATACCGGCTATTTTGATAACGATTCTTCCCATTTATATCTTTTATTTCTTATGTCAAAAATACGTCATCAGTGGTGTCATTCAAGGATCGATCAAATAATCAAATCAAGTTTTTACAATTCTGATTCAACAAAACTTGTTTCATTTCTTTACTGCATGAAATAATGAATCCATGAAATTCTATGCTACTTATCCAGGTACACGCCGAAGGGAATATCAGCGACTGTGGAGGAAAAATATGTTGGAATTTAATAAACAAGTACCATTAAAAGAAGGTAATAATGATCTATTGACAATCGGTGAGCTATTGATTGATTTAATTTCCGAGGAATATGATTGCACAAAATCATCCACTTACCACCGGCATTTCGGTGGATCCCCTTCCAATATTGCAATGAATGTTAGAAAATTAGGGGGTTCTGCTCAAGTTGTTGCAGCAGTTGGGAAGGATCCTTGGGGTACTTATCTTATCGAGCAGCTAGTAAATGCCGGAATCGATACAAGTACAATTCAACAGGTAGATGAATCAACAAGTTTGGTCGTAGTAAATAGAAGTAAAGGAACGCCCACACCTATTTTTTATCGTGGAGCCGATTTTCATATTACTTACAATTCGGCATTGGAAGAAGCCCTTCTCAATTCAAAGATCGTCCATTTTTCCTGTTGGCCGCTTTCTAAAAATCCAAGCAGATTAACAATAGAAAAAGTACTGCATACAGTACGAGAACATAATCTATTGGTTGGCTTTGATCCGAATTACCATCCGGGGATTTGGGAAGATGGCCATGACGGTGTTAACTATATTAAATCGCTACTCCCAAATGTTGATATCGTCAAACCTTCGCGTGATGATGCCGAGCGACTTTTTGGCAGAGATACCGATGAAAATCAGGTTGAAAAGTTTCTTTCACTAGGTGCGAAGGTAGTTATTTTAACTTTGGGGCAGGATGGATTGATTGCATCGAATGGTAAAGAATCGATTTATCTTCCCTCGCTTGCCGTGGAAATCCAAGATACCACAGGGGCAGGGGATGCCTTTTGGGCAGGTTTGTATACTGCAATTTGTAAAGGATATACCCTCGGAAAGGCAATCCATATCGGTATTGCCGCCAGTGCCTATAAATTAAAATTTGTTGGTGCTGTAGTCGATTTTCCATCTTTAGAAGAACTCGCGCAACTATATGAGATATAGGAGTCGATGACATTGACAGTTAAAAATAAGGTTCAACTGATTACTTACCCGGATTCTCTTGGGGGGAATTTACAAACATTAAAACAATTATTGAACACACATTTGAAGGATTTATTCCCAGGGGGGATCCATATCCTCCCGCCTTATCCATCCTCAGGTGATCGCGGATTTGCGCCTATCACTTATTTCGAGATTGATCCGAAATTCGGTACATGGGACGATATTCGCTCGCTAGGGGAAACCCACGATATTTTACTAGATTTAATGGTTAATCACATCTCCCAAAAATCCAAATATTTCCAGGATTTCCTTAAAAAAGGCAGGAAGTCAAAATATGCCGATATGTTTATCACTTTGGACAAGCTTTGGGAAAATGGTGAACCAGTTTATGAAGATATCGCTAAGATGTTTCTACGCAGGCCGGTACCTTATTCTGAATTCATCATTGAAAATACAGGTAAAAAGGAAAGGGTTTGGACAACATTTGGCAAAACGGATCCTTCTGAGCAAATCGATCTTGACGTTCATTCTCCATTGACCAAGGAATATTTTATGAGCATTTTAAAACATTTTAGTGAACAAAATGTTAAAATCATTCGCCTGGATGCAGTGGGCTATGTAATTAAAAAAATCGGAACGAGTTGTTTCTTTGTTGAACCTGAAATCTATCGTTTCTTAGAATGGTTTAAAAAAATTGCAGATTCATTTGGCATCGAATTATTATTAGAAGTGCACGCCCATTATTCTATCCAGTATAAACTTGCAAAGCGTGGTTACTGGATTTATGATTTTATCCTGCCGTATTTAATCCTTGAAGCAATCATCAATAAATCGAATAAAAAACTTATTGCATATTTAAAAGATCGCCCTCATAATCAGTTCACGATGCTTGATTGTCATGATGGGGTTCCCGTAAAACCGGATTTAGATGATTTGATCGATACGAAAGATGCGCGAAAAATTGTAGATGTTTGTCTGAGTCGTGGTTCGAATTTAAGTTATGTGTTATCCGATGAACATAAGTCAGCTGATGGATTTGACGTACATCAAATTCGGGGAACTTACTATTCGATGCTGGATGAAAATGATGACGCCTATCTCGCTGCAAGAGCAATCCAGTTTTTCGTACCCGGTATCCCCCAGGTCTATTATGTTGGTTTACTTGCTGGCACCAATGACTACGAGAGAGGAGAACAAACCGGAGATGGGCGTGAGATCAACCGCCATAACTATACATTGCAAGAAATAGAAGAGGCTCTTGATCGTAACGTCGTGCAAAGATTGATCAAACTAATCCGGTTTAGAAATAATTATGAGGCATTTAATGGGATTTTCCAAATCGAGCCTATGAAAGAACATGAAATTTGCATGTCCTGGAAAAAAGATGAACAATCCTGTACTTTAAATATTAATTTGCAAAACTATCGAACAATTATTGAATATGTAGATGATGAAGGAAAGCAAAAAACTTACTTAGTGTAGAGAAGCATAAATAAGGGTTTACTAGCAAAGGCTCCATTTATATGGATAATTCAGCTTCATACAATCACTGACTATCGCAATATCTCTTATGAAAAAAGGGGCTGTCTAAAAAGTTGCCGGTGATAATTTTTGAGACAGCCCCTAACTTGTGAAGAAAATATTTTTGATTTTCATTATTCAGGATTTGATGAACTTGAAATCACGCTGGAAGAAGTATTTTAAAGGAAAAGGTTCGCTGTGTTATTACACATACGATTTTCGCATGACCCGGGAAGTAGAAATTATTCTGGAAAAAATTCTAGAACAGGATCCGGATGTGTTTTATCCCCGTTGCATGAAAGTCATGCGTAAGGTACCGCGAGAATACAGCGATGATTTGGATTGGGAGGATGATGTCGATATTTTCGATAGCCAATTCGGTCTAGAGGGAATGAATGAAGGGTTTCAACTCATGACCTTTTCTGACGATGGAGAAGTGCAACAATCAAGTGGGAATACTGCCTTTCCGACATGGACCTGGCTTCTCGATTTGACAGAAACGTTTAAAGAATATAAACCATGAATGCTTACCGATGATCGTACTGTTTTTGCCGTTCAGGATCCTGAATCCAAAGAGATGGTTTATCGTTTGGTTACCGGTGCCGAAGAGAATTCTTACGCATCACTAGCTTTGATAAGTTTTGAAGGATGATTAATTCTCAAAAGAATTCTCGAAAAACAGGTGGATGTTACAAGCCATCTTTAATTAAAGGGTTTCTCCGTACCGTTTTACGGCGGTTTCGTTTACAACAAAAAGGGTATGATTTGATCGTTCGCCCGGGTAAGAATTTTCACAAGGGTAGGGACTGGCCTGTTTTCCGTCAGTACGTTCCGGGTAAATTGTCCACTACTCCCGATAAGAATTCATGCCTATATTAGCATTGGAAAAGGAAAAAGTTATCTTTCTCGATTTGACAATTGAAAGGGATGTTACGAAAGTGGTCCAGGAGAAGTTTTTCCAATTTATTATAGATTAAAAGAAGGACACCCCAGGAGCTCCTTGTTCGGCCGGATATATCCTCATTTAAACCGGTAGCTGCCCATTTAATGATTTTACTGGTAGTTAATGAATTATTACCAATCTTGTAAATCAAAAGTGTGGGTTAAAATCTTTTTCGTTCAATCCGGATGAATATTCTGATTTCGTCTATAATTAGGTGTTGCCCCTTTCGGTTGACATAAGTAAATGCACAAGCAGCGATTTGCATTTTCTTTCTTTTTAAAAAGGTGTAAAATAAACAACAAATATATGTACATTTTTCGTTTTTCAATTATAGTAAAAGTAGGTTTCTTATTCGCAACTTATAAAGAATGGTAACATGAATTTTTTATGAAGCGAGTTGAACAATATGATTTACCAATTCAAAGTGACCTTGAAAGACTTGAGCCCGCCGATCTGGCGCCGGATTCAGGTGGAATCACATTTTACATTCCATGATCTCCATCGAATATTACAGATCGCTTTTGGCTGGCTGGACTATCATTTGCATCAATTTGACGTACGGAAAACAAATGGTTTGGCACCGAAGTCGAAAATCATCATCGCACCACCTTCGGATGATGAAGATCTTTTTTGGTTTGAGCACGAGCGTCTGGATGAACATGAAGTGACATTGGAAGAAATATTCCATAAAGAAAAAGACCGCTGTATCTATACATATGATTTCGGTGACGACTGGCAACATGACATCGTTCTAGAAAAAATTCTTTCCCCTGAAAAAGGTGTTACCTATCCTCGCTGTATTAAAGTCATGCGACGAGCGCCGGAAGAAGATAGCAGGTGGGAGACGATTGAGTTCGGTGTGGATCAGTCCGGTTTTGATCCGGTCGAAGAAATGTTAGAAATAAATGCCGTGCTGGAAGAACTGGACTATGAAGGCGAAGCGGACGATGTTATCTTAGAAGATATGGTAATGGAAGAACTCTGGTTCGACCTATATGATATAGCGGACGAATTTTATCAATTAAAGCCGTGGCGGTGGATATGGGATAACCAATTGTTCGCTGTACGTCATCCGGAAACAGGCGAGGCCGCCTATTGTTCGGTAATCGGCCGGTCGGGAGAATCGTATGGGTTGATCGCTTTTATCGGGCAGGAAGGTTTACGTCATCTGGAGCGGATATTCAGCGATCAAATCGATGCTTTTAATTATTTGGAGATGCGTGCGATAGCCCTTGACTTCGTCGAACCGGAGGAAGTGACTGAAGTCGATGAGGCTTTATTCCATGAATTTGGAATCCCTACGTCCAAACATACATTTTGGCCGGTGTTTCGCAGTTACAAGCCCGGTTATGTTCCGTCTCTCCTCGATCCGGATGAATGCGAATTTATGATCACGATTTTAAAACAAGCCATTGAGGTTTGTTTAATGGCAAAAGAGGATGACTCTTTTCTGAACGTAGATGAAGTTTTTTACACGCGATTCAAAGATGAAAAAGGGACCTGGCGGGGAGAATTACAGGAACATCCGGTTCTATACAAAGAGGCACCGCTTCGCGTTGATGAAATCGCACTGCAAAGGATGAAGCGTAATTTCAAGCCGAGTTCGCTTACGATAGAATTTGACGTTTTTTACAATCTGACTCCGGTTCAGGAAAATCCCCGGCAAAGACCGTATTTTCCCTTTATTTCTGTGGCTTTAGAAACAGAGGTCGGCCAGGTCGTCTTTTATGAACTGGATGAAGAACGGGATTTTGTAAAGGTCGTGCAAACCCATTTCCTTCAGTGCCTGGACCGGTTAAAGGAGATCCCTGCGACTGTGTATGTTCGTGAAGAAGTGTATTTTGCCATGATGAAAATCGCCCGGAAATTAAAAATTGAACTTGTCGTGGTTGAACAACTACATTACATGGAACAATTTAAAGTTGGACTGGAAAATTTCCAATCCCGTTAGGTAACACGTTGTTTTAATGTCTACCCCTTTTCCCGTCTGTTTGGTGACCACTAATAATAAAAAAATCCCCACTGCTCGATCGCTGACCGATGTTGTTCCAGGCGGATGTCTCTTAACTCGGATCGATCAGTGGGGTTTTTTTATGTTTCCCGCTTTTTGAAACATCTGGCGCGTTTTATCGGACCGTCTGAAGAACCTTTGCATCCCGCAAATCTTTTACAAGTTTTCCCTCTTTCATGACCGTTACGATATTGTTTTTATCTTGCAAACTTGCGATATCAGTTAATGGATTGGTTTTTGTGATAACGAGGTCGGCGATTTTTCCGGCTTCAACGGTACCTAATTGATCGTCCCAGCCCATTAACTCTGCGGCGGTTTTTGTTGTAGCGACAATCGCTTCCATCGGCGTCATCCCGTTTTGAACCATCAGTTCTAGTTCACGTAAATTCGTGCCGTGGGGCATGACACCCGCGTCCGTGCCCATGGCGATCTTTACTCCGGCTTTATAGGCTTTTCGAAAGCTTTCCCGGTGGATTTCGATGACCTCCCGGGATTTTTGCGCTGCGTGTTCAGGGATAAAAGGAGTATTTTCAAATTGTTCTAAAACCGCCAGCGGAGCCAATAAAGTAGGGACTAGATAAGTTCCATGTTCCAGCATCAGTTCAATCGCTTCATCATCGAGATAAATTCCATGTTCGATCGAGTGAATACCGGCGCGAATCGCGTTTTTTATCCCTTCGGCCCCTTGAGCGTGAGCCATCACTTTAACGCCTTTACGAAAGGCCGCTTCCCGAACGATTATTTCTAATTCCTCTTGCGAAAATTGGGTGAAATCGGGGTGATCCGTCGGGCTCATGACACCACCGGTCGCATGAACTTTCACCACATCGGCCCCGGCACGCAAGATTTCCCGCACTTTACGATGAACCGCATCAGGTCCATCCACGATCCCGCTCGGCATGGTCGGATACGTCGGATGGGTTAAGTCGATACCGGAATACGTCCAGGAATCACCATGTCCCCCGGTGATCGTCAACGGTTGTACGCTGATCTGCATACGTGGTCCGACAATGATTCCTTCCTCGACTGCTTTTTTTACCCCAATATCAGTAAAACCCGCATCCCGAACGGAGGTGATCCCCACTTCGATCGTCCGTCTGAAATGGTCGATGGCTTTGTAGAACATAAAGGAAAAGGGAGTTTGGAATCTCGTGTTATAATCCGTTTGTTCGATCATCATGTGAACATGAGTGTCAAAAAAACCCGGTAAAATAAAGCCGCCTTGGGCATCCAATACGGTTACATCATCCACATGGGGGATCGTATCGACGGTTCCCACCGCTTTAAACTTCCCGTCTTTGATCAGTATGGCAGCATTCTCCAAAGGTTTTCCACCAGTGCCATCAATCAATGTTCCGTTTTTGACTAGAATATGTGCCATTTTGCCAACTCCTTTCATAGATTAAAATAGTGTTTTTATTTATAAGGTGCTCATCAAAATACTTGCCAGAACAACAGAGGCGACGGTGACGGTAGTGAATCCACCGATGAGCATGGGGGTGACGATTTCATTAAAAATGGCTTTTTGTTCGGTTGCGGTTTTCCCGATGCTGCGGCTTACTTCTTCACAAAGGATGTAATCTCCGGGAAAGCCGATCAACGCGGTAAGCGCCACCGGTACACCCTTGTCCGGATCCCATTTGAAAAATTTAGATGCAAAATAACCGCCGATGAAAATACCGACGACACCAACTGCAAGAATCGTAAGAACGGCAGGTAAGTGGCTGGTGAACATACTTGGTGTCACGTTGTTTAAGGAGGTCATGACAAGCACCATCAATAGCGCCATGAGAATACCAAAAGAATTCGCTTTTTCCATGATCGTGCCGACAAAAAAACCGAAATAGGATCCGATAATACCGATCGCTAATGACCACAAGCTATAGCTGATTCCCGTGATCGATTCTAAAAAGACAGCTAAAGTTGCCCCGAGAAACACTTGGAAGAGTAAAATAACTTGCGTTTGATATTTTTCCGGTAGGAGGACGCGGCGTCTTTCCGCCCTTTTTGGATTGGACTTTACTTCTTCCGATGTGGCCGCAATTTCTTCCAAAGCTTGATTTTCCCTAATCACTTTTACTATTTTCATCCCTCTCCGTCGCAAGAAGAAATTCGCAAGTGGCATCCCGATTAACCCTTGAACCGCAAGAATTATCGCGGGGATGGTGATCAAACCATCAAGACCTAGTTCAGACAGTTTTCCTGCCGTGATGATATAAGCGATCGTTCCCCCGGTCAGAGGACCGATTCCGGATGCGGCGGTGGTATAGTCGAACAGAGGAATCACCGTCGCGAAGATCAATAGAGTAGCGATGATAATACCCGTTAATGAGATGAAGATTGCCTTATATTGTTCCTTCAATTGTTGAAAAGGAATCAGTGTCCCCATATGAACGATCAATATTGCAGGTAAGATCGTGGCGAACGATAAGAAATATGATTTTTCAGCGATATCCTTGGGAATGATTCCCGACCAGAGCGACAACAAATAGAGGACCATCACCGTGAATAACATCGGGATTCTAGCACGTGAGATAATACTGACCCATTCACTCACGGCAAAGAGTGCGAATATAACCATCCCCCAAAAAATCGGATGATCGAACATCCTATCCCCCCTCTTTTGACAAAAGTTTCCTAAAATTCAATAGTTATTGTTTGCTATTTTAAATCGCTAAAAATTATTTGTCAATAAGTTTTTTCAAAAATAAAAATATTGTATTTCACTCCAAAATATTGAAAATTATGTAACCGTTTACAATTGATTGACATATTATGGAAAAGGTAAATTTTATCGAAAAAATAGTTTATTGAAAACGGTATTGATCCTCTAAACCACTCTTGTTTCCAGGTGAAGTCGCTCGGAGAAGGGAGTAAATGCCGCGAGGAAAGGTTCAGTAATCACTAGCAGGTTGTGATTTGAAAGACAGATCAAATAGAACTATTGATTTTCAGAGAAAAAGCGAGGTCCCCTTATTCATCAGCGAAGCCAGTACAAGAACAGAAATTCTATTAAGAATAGGACAAAATAAATATTCAAAAAAACGGGAATAGTGATATAATTTGTACAAAAACACGGGGGCTAGCGATGCCGAAATTATTGGTATCAGAAAAGTACAATTTTATGGATGAGGTGGAACAGTGCGCCAGCGATCCGGGAAAAATTGCGCTAAAATGGGTCAATGAAAGCAGCGCGGTAAAAAAATTACATACCGGGAATTAGCCACCTCAGTCCACTCGTATGCCCGTGCATTGTACAACCTGGGGTTACGAAAAGGGGATCGGGTTTTACTCATATCGCAGAAAGTACCGGAATCCTATTGTATGTATTTAGCCTGTTTAAAAAGCAGGGCTAGTTTTCATTCCATGTTCGGAAATGTTACGAGCCAGCGACCTGCAGTACCGCATCAATCATTCAGAAGCAAAAGCCGTCATCGTCTATGATCGATTAACAGAAGAGATAAATAAACTGGAAGGAACAACACCAACCTTGAAGTGGAAATTGATCGCTGGCGAACACCGGGAAGATGGCTGGATCAATTTAACAGAACTGGCGAAAAAGAAGAGCCGAATTTTGATTTCGTAGAGACTTATCGGGATGAGATGGCCATGCTTCCTTACACATCGGGGACGACAAGGAATCCAAAAGCGGTTGTTCATATCCATAACTGGTTTTATGCGCATCTCCAGGTAGCTCCAAAAGTATGGCTGGAGTTAAAAGAAGGGGACCTCGCCTGGGCGACCGCCGCACCGGGTTGGCAAAAATGGGTATGGAGCCCGTTCGTCTCAACCATCGGTATGGGAGCGACAGCCTTTGTTTACAGTGGACGGTTTGATGCGGAAAAGTATTTGCGGATGATTCAGGATTTTAAAGTGAACGTGATCTGCTGTACACCGACCGAATACCGTTTCATGGCAAAGCTAAACAATCTAAGTCAATTCGATCTTTTCTCATTACGAAGTGCAGTATCGGCCGGTGAACCCCTTAATGCCCAGGTGATCGATATGTTTGAAAAAAATTTCGGATTAACCGTTCGGGATGGTTATGGACAAACGGAAAATACGCTTGTAGTCGGTAATCTACCGGGGATGAAAGTGAAAAGGGTTCGATGGGGAAACCGGTTCCCGTTTACCGGGTGGAAAGTATCGATGAACATGGCGATCCGTGTGAACCGGGAGAAGTGGGTGATATCGCGATTCAAAAGGATACGCTGACGTTATTCAAGGGATATTTCAAAGATGAAGAAAGGACGAAAAAAGCGTTTCGTGGCGACTGGTATTTAACGGACGACCAAGCGCGCAAAGAAGACGGCTATTTCTAGTACGAAGGCCGCAGCGATGATATCATCATCAGTTCGAGGTATATGATCGGTCCTTTCGAGGTGGAGAACGCGCTGACTAAACACCCTCTCGTACGGGAATGTGCCGTTGTCGCCAGTCCCGATCCTGATCGTGGTGCGGCCGTGAAAGCATTTGTCGTTCTAGTCGATGAAGGGATTCCGAAAACCGAAGAACTCGTGAAAGAATTGTAGGAGCATGTAAAACAGATCACGGCCCCATATAAGTATCCACGAAAAATCGAGTTCGTTTCTGAACTCCCGAAAATGATCTCCGGGAAAATCCGCCGGGTCGAGTTGCGCCGAAAGAAGCCGGAAAGATTTCAATCCATAAAAATTCATAGCCGGGATAATCACTTTTATTTTTCGTGTGGAAATTTATCGATAAACTTTCAATAGAATACATCAGTCGTCTAAATTTCTGTAAATATCATTGGTATAGACAAAATTCACCGCCAAGGATCTTCGTTTATTCACTGTGGCGGTGTTTTTTTATGCCTGGAAAAACTTTTTGAGATGATAGCAAATAATTTTAGAATAATAAAAAACATTGTATAATACTATTAACCAAAGGCAAACAAGGGGGATGGTGAGATGCTCGAGACATTACAAAAAATCGAACGTGTGTTGAATGAAAATCCGAAACCGCATCAAGGGAGTCAATCGGTCTTTCAATTTGAGATCACAGGGGATGAAACGTACGTATTCCAACTGCATTTTAACGACGGGAAGGTAACCGTCGTTAACGACACAGAACGGAAGGCGGATTGCACGTTGAGCATGTCGGAGGAGGTCTTCCACAAGTTTTTAAACGGGAAGATCAACGGGGCAATGGCCTACATGACTGGGAAATTAAAAATTCAGGGGGAAATCGGAAAGGCGCTAAAGCTAGAAAATTTATTGAAGGCGTACACGTTTAATTGATGGGTCGTTAATTAAATGTTTTTATTTGCGAAATGGAGAAATCGTTTTCAATGAATCTAGCAAACACCTTTCTACCGGGAATTCCTTCCGGGGTACCGGTAGAAAGGTTTTTTCAATGAGCGCGATCGTGCTAACCGATGAAATGTGAAAGTTTTACAAGGTAAAACGATTAAATTTTACTATCAATTATTTATAAAGTTTTAAAAACCTGGTAAATTCTATATAAAAGTTTTTCGGGAATATTGGTATGACGTAAGCGGTGATCCTCTATGAACCTTTTGGAGTTAGTGAAAAACTTAGAATCGGAATTGATCGAGATTCGGCGTCATCTTCATCGCAATCCGGAATTAAGTTACGAGGAATACGAAACGGCGAAATTTATTCAAGATAAATTACGTTCGTATGGAATCCCGTTTAAAAGCGGGATCGCTGGAACCGGTATCTTGGGGATCATCAAGGGGAAAGATGAAGGAGGCGTCGTCGCTTTACGAGCGGATATGGACGCACTCCCGATTCAAGAAGAAAATGACCATGATTTTATCTCGAAAAAGAAAAATATCATGCACGCTTGTGGGCATGATGCCCATATGGCGATGCTACTCGGTGCCGGTAAAATTCTCAATCAATTGCGAGATCGGTTACAGGGAACGGTTCTACTCGTGTTTCAACCGGCAGAGGAAAAAACGCCCGTCGGCGGCGCCAAACCGATGTTGGAGGCTGGCGTGTTCCGGGAAATCAAGCCGGATGTTATCTACGGACAGCATGTCTGGCCCGATCTTCCCGCCGGTCAATTCGGGATTCGCGATCGTGAGATGATGGGAGCCAGCGACGGATTTAAGATCACGATCAGAGGAACAGGCGGTCACGCGAGCATGCCGCATAAGACGAATGATCCGATTGTTACGGCAGCCTACCTCATCACGAATTTACAAACCATCGTCGCAAGGAGCGTTGATCCACTAGAGGCGGCTGTTGTAACCATTGGAAAAATCGAAGGGGGCAGCGCCCGCAATATCATCGGTAATCAAGTCACACTGGAAGGCACGGTGCGGACGTATCAACCCCGGATTAAAGAGAAAGTAAAAGAACGTCTCTTTGCGATCGCCAATCATACGGCGGAAATGTATGGGAACACCGTTGAAGTGGAATACTACGATGGCTATCCAGCCACGATCAACACTCCAGAGTGGGCGAAACTGGCCCGAAGCACGGCACAAAAATTATTCGGTGAGGAAGCGACTCCGGATGTCGATCCCGTTTTAGCCGCCGAAGATTTTAGTCGTTTTCTCGAAGAGATTCCCGGAGCCTTCATCTGGCTCGGTACGAGATTACAAGATGCGGAGAAACAAAGAGGACTCCATGATCCCCGCTTCGACATCAATGAAACGGCTCTCGCAAAAGGAACTGCTTTCTTCGTACAACTTGCCCTCGATACTTTAAAAGAGTTGCGGAAGTCGAAGACATAGGCTTTTTACCACCACTTGGGGATACTCTTTACCGCGTTTTAGATCCATTCAAGTTCGGCTACGAACAAGGTGATTTAAAAGCATATAATTCTTAAAAGTCGATAATTTATTAATAAACGGGGTGGTCGCGCCCCGGCATTTTTTCGGAAAAATTAAGCAATCTTTTTGCCCGATAACAAACAACCTTAGTACGTAAGAAGAGTTGTTGAAACTTCGGTTTTCGAGTGCGTGAGTAAATTTTTCTGATAGATGGTTTGCTTTTTTGTGGAAATGCAATTGTTCCATATTGAAGATCGAGATCAAGCATCTTATGCGGATGTGCTCCATTTCTGAAAATAGGAGGTTTCGAGATTGAAGGCCTATATCGAGCGATATTTACAGAGAATCGAGAGTATTTTGAAAATGTATCGTCTTACATTTACTATCATCCCGAAACCCGTTTTGAGGAATATAAGTCCGCTGAATTTTTGGCAAGACAATGCGAAAAACAGGGGTTTACAGTAGAGCGAAATGCCGGGAATATTGAAACGGCCTTTGTGGCTACTTACGGTTCAGGAAAACCGGTTATCGGATTTTTAGGCGAATACGATGCTCTCTCGGGGCTCGGTCAGAAGCCGAACGTATTCAAACGGGAATCCGATGGGAAGGAAAATGGTCACGGCTGCGGCCACAATTTACTCGGTACAGGAGCGTTTGCCGCCGCTTGTGCAGTAAAACACTATTTGGAAACACATAATCTTGAGGGGACTGTGAAGTTTTTCGGTTGCCCGGGTGAAGAGGGGGGATCAGGAAAAACCTTCATGGTCCGGGAGGGGGTTTTTGATGGCGTCGATATCGCTTTAACGTGGCATCCAGCAACCGTCAATGCCGTGATGAGTTTATCGATGCTCGCTAATTACCAGGTGTATTTCCGCTTTACCGGAACGCCATCCCACGCGGCGGGTTCCCCCCATCTAGGTCGAAGTGCCTTGGATGCGGTGGAATTGATGAATGTCGGTGTCAATTACTTGCGGGAGCATGTAATCGACGAGGCCCGTATCCATTATGCTGTGACAGATACGGGCGGGATCTCCCCGAATGTCGTGCAGGCGCAGGCGGAAGTTCTATACCTCATTCGCGCACCGAAAATTTCCGATGTGGAAAGTATTTATCAACGAATGATCAAGATCGCCCGGGGGGCGGCGCTTATGACGGAGACGGAAGTGGAGATCCGCTTTGATAAAGCGTGCTCGAATTTTGTGCCGAACAGGCATCTTGAAAAAATCCTGTACGAAAAACTCGTGGAAACCGGTGCGGGAGAATTTACTGAAGAAGAACAAAAATTTGCCGAAAACATGTGGCAAACCTTTTCTGAGGAAGAGAAAAAGAATGCCATCCCCGCCATGAAGGGTTTTGGTTATCAAGGGGATGGTAAGGAGTTCACCGGAAAGTACCTAGCAGATACGATTTCTCCTTATCAACCCTCTGACGAAATCTTGATGGGCTCTACTGATGTGGGGGATGTGAGCTGGGTCGTGCCGACCGCGCAACTTAGTTCTGCAACCGCCGTCATCGGAACAAGCTTGCATTCATGGCAGATGACCGCGCAAGGTTTGACAAGTATCGCAAATAAAGGGATGTTACGGGCGGCTCAGGCCCTGGCTTTAACAGGTTTACATGTCATCATCTCGCCGCAAGATTTACAAAAAATTAAGGAAGAGTTTGCGGCCTTTCAGAAAGAAAATCCATATCACTGTCCGATTCCGGCGGACGTTCGACCGTCAAAACTAAAAAAATAGTAAAGAAGGTGAATTTATGAAGAAAAACAAAGGTTGGTTTTATCGCTTTTTAGATGGAGTAGAACGTGTCGGAAATAAATTACCCAACCGTTTATCCTCTTTATCATTTTGTCGTTGATCGTGATTGCTATTTCATGGGTTGCAAGCATGTTTAATGCTAGCGTGATCCATCCAGGAACGGGTGAAGAATTAGCGATTAAAAACCTTGCCTCTGGTGAAGGGATTCAGTTCATATTGACATCCACGCTCACCAATTTTACCGGATTTGCACCTTTAGGCCTGGTCCTAGTCATGATGTTTGGAATCGGTCTGGCGGAAAAAGTCGGATTACTCGATCATGCAATCCGTAAGACGATCTTACAATCACCGCCGAAACTCGTTACCTATACTGTCGTCTTTGTCGGTATCATCGGGAATATCGTATCGGATGCGTCGATTGTATTGATTCCACCTCTTGCGGCTTATGTGTTCCACAAAATGGGACGTCACCCGTTGGCTGGACTTGCTGCAGGGTTTGCCGGGGCCGGAGCTGGATTTACGGCAAACTTATTTATAGCGGGAACGGATGTGCTGTTGTCTGGGATTGCGACGGAAGCTGCCCAAATCATGGATGCGAACTTTGTGGTCACTCCGGTCGATAACTGGTATTTCAACATCGTTTCTGTCTTCCTGTTGACCCTCGTCGGTGGATTGATCACCACACGAATCATCGAACCGAGATTGGGAACCTATCAAAATGGTGATATCCAAATCGATGATCGTGAAGAATTACCGGATGCGGATAAAGGGTTACGTAATGCTGGAATTGCTGGACTGATTTATATTGCGCTTATTGTTCTTGTGATCATGTTACCGAACAGCCCTTTACGGAATGAAGAAGGCGGACTCGTTCCTTCTCCGTTTATCAGCGGTATCGTACCAATCCTTCTTTTATTCTTTGTCACCATGGGATGCGCTTATGGGATCACGGTTGGAAAAATTAAATCAAGCAAAGATATTAGCCGTTATATGGAAGAGTCGGTAAAAGAATTATCTGGTTATATTGTATTGGTTTTTGCCATTGCACAGTTCATTGCCTATTTTAACTGGTCTAATTTGGGAATCTGGATTGCGGTAAACGGTGCAGAATTTTTGCAGGACATTAATTTCACCGGGATCGGTTTGATCGTCGCCTACAGCTTGTTCACGGCACTGCTCGATTTCATCATCACTTCCGGTTCGGCAAAATGGGCCCTTGAAGCTCCGATTTTTATCCCGATGTTCATGCAATTAGGTTATCATCCGGCATTTACTCAAGTTGCTTATCGTATTGCTGACTCTTCTATCAATGTCATTACACCTTTATCTCCATATATGATCATTATCCTATCATTCATGAAACGTTATGATAAAAACGCCGGCATCGGTTCTTATATTTCGTTGATGTTGCCGTATGCTGTTGGCTTTTTAGTGACATGGATTATTTTACTGCTCGTCTTCTATTTCACCGGTATGCCGATCGGTCCGGGAATCACTCCACATTTATAATGAAATTCCCTTTTCAGTGATGGAAGGAAAGTTGATCGCTGTACTTCGGTTGAGGAAAAAATGGTTAATAAATGAAAGTGAAAGCAGGTGGCGTGCCACCTGCTTTATTTTCATGTTTTTATCTGTCATGATGAATATAGATAAATGAATTGTTGAATTCTTACGGGAGGGTGCAAGTTGCAGGAAGAACTGGGGAAACAGCTCGTCAAGTGGCGTCGTGATTTTCATATGTATCCAGAAACGGGTTTTTTGGAAATGCGCACAGCTTCAATTGTTGCGCGTATTCTTGCCAGGTTAGGATTCAAACTCCAACTCGGAAAAGAGGTCATGGCTCCTGTACATTGTATGGGCATGCCGGATAAGGAGGAAATCCAGCGTCATGCTGAGTGGGCAAGAAAAAATGGGGCCGATCCGGAGTTTTTACCGTATTTTCAGGAAGGTTATACAGGCGTTGTCGGTGTTTGGGAGACGGGACGAACGGGACCGACCCTCGCCTTTCGCTTTGATATGGATGCCCTACCGATCCATGAATCTGAAGAGGCAAGCCATTTTCCGAATCAAGAAGGTTTTCGTTCGCGCGTTCCCGGGAGAATGCATGCATGCGGCCATGATGCCCATATTGCGATTGGACTCGGTTTGGCGACATTAATCGCGGAAAATCACGAGAATTTGCAAGGAACGATTAAACTCATTTTTCAGCCAGCGGAAGAAGGAACACGCGGTGCCAAGGCGATGGTGGAGACTGGGGTTGTCGATGATGTGGATTATTTCATCGCCACACATATCGGTACAGGTGTCCCCCACCGCCAGTTTGTAGCGGCGAATAACGGGTTTTTCGCTACATCGAAGCTGGATATTTATTTAAAAGGTGTTGCCGCACATGCAGGCGGGGCACCGGAAGCGGGGCGGAATGCTCTTTTGGCAGCGGCAAATGCGGTGTTAAATATACACGCGATCCCCCGTCATTCTGCCGGGGCAACGAGGGTTAACGTCGGTGAACTGCATGCTGGAACGGGTAGAAATATCATTCCGGACCGGGCGGTATTAAAAGTGGAAACACGCGGTGATACATCGGAACTCAATGATTATATGAAAAATCAAGTAGAACAGATTATCCACGCTGCGGCGCATATGTATCAGGTCGATTATGAGATTAAACTAACCGGGGAAGCCAGAAGCTGTCCATGTTCGCCAGATCTCGCACGAGTACTGGCCGCTTGCGCGGAAGAACACCGATGGATTGAAAAAGCCATATTAGAAAAGAATGAACGGTCCGGGTCCGAAGATGCCACCTATTTTATGGAAAAAGTACAACGAAATGGAGGACAGGCAACATACTGTATTTTCGGAACGGAGCTTGCTAGCGGGCATCATAATGAAAAATTCGATATCAACGAAGAGTCGCTACTTCCGGCTGCGGAAATTTTATTCCGGTCCATACTGAGGTTAACAAGTCCATAGGTTTATAAGGTTTAATTAGTCGTTGCGGGGCATCAGGCGGGAAACCTTCTCGTCCCTTTGCCCCGCTTTTTTTATTGGTACAGATGGAGCTTTTAAACGATCTGAATGGGGCAAAGATTTTGCCGGAGATTAAACAGGAATCTGGTATTTTATCGATCTTTCCCACATATGCATGAATAGATTCATAGTTTATCAGGGGAGGTCATGGTATATGCGAAAATTTTTCCACGCGCTAGTATTATTCACTTTAGCAGCCCTCCTTGCCGCCTGTTCCGGTAACGGGACGGGTAATGAAGAAGCAATTGAAGAAAATGAGGGCACTGAAGAAGAGACAGAGGGAACTGAAAGCACGTGGGCACCGGAGCGACCCCTTGAGATCGTCGCGACAGCCGGACCCGGAAGCGGCTGGGATACTACCGCCCGGATGGCAGCGAAAGTATTGGAAGAAGAGGACTTGATCGATGTGGGAATCGGTGTTGTCAACAAACCGGGTGGTGGTGGAGCGGTTGGATGGGCATACGTTTATGGTAAGAACGATCCACATACCATTTTTGTCACGTCTCCACCGATGCTTCTCGTTCCGTTGAACGGTCAATCGGAATACAATTATGAGGATTTTACGCCGATCGCGAACTTGATCGCTGATTATGGAGCGATCGTGGTTCGGGCTGATGCACCGTGGGATGATCTGAACGATCTATTCGAAGATATGAAAGCGGATCCGACGAGCATCACTGTGATTGGCGCATCGGCACCGGGAAGCATGGATCATATTCAATTCGTTCGGGTCGCTAAGGAAGCGGGGGTGGATATCAAGCAAATTAAATACGTTTCCGATCAGGAAGGTGGGGCCCTTACCCAATTACTAAATGGGAATGTTGAGGTTTATTCTACCGGGGTCGCGGAAACGATCGAACAGGTCCGGGCAGGAAATATTAAGGTGTTAGCGGTTACAGCAGAAGAACGGTTAAAAGGGGAAGTACTCGAAGAATTTCCAACAGTGAAAGAACAAGGAATCGATGCGACGTTCATTAACTGGAGAGGATTTTTCGGACCGCCAAATCTGGATTTCGCTGCCCTGTCCTATTATGAGGAGATGTTCCGCAGGCTTAGCGAGTCAGAGGGATGGGCCGAGGTACGTGCGCAATTTGGCTGGGATGAGTTATTTATCGGGTCAGAAGAATATGTGGAGTTTTTAAAACAAGAAAATGAAGCGATGAAGACCATACTTGATGAGCTTGGCTTAGGGAATGAATAAAAACGATCGTGCCAATGAACAATCATTGGCACTCTTTTTCAATCAGGAGGGGGTTCTGTGTTTAAGTCGGCGAATAAAAAAATTGCCGTATTTCTAGCTATTTTAGCATTTAGCTATATTATCGCCAGTATCCGGTTACCTGCCTACCCTTACGTTCCCGTAGATTCTGATGCCGTCCCGATTTCGCTTGGTTTTATTTTATTAATCCTTTCCATTCTATTATTCTTTGTGAAAGATAACCATCAAAGGGACAAAAAACTCCCGAAGAAGGAAATCGCCGTCATCCTGATCGCACTCGGTTTTGTCCTTGTCTATATCATGCTATTTGAGATCGTCGGTTTTGTAATCGCAACAGCTCTATTCATTTTGACGACCTCACGGTTTTTAGGATACCGCAACTGGCTGAGTAACGTCATCGTTTCCATTTCAGTTCCTTTAGTGATTTATCTATTGTTCACCCAGTTTTTAAAAATCCAATTGCCCCAGGGGCTACTTCCTTTTTAAATGAAGGATGTGTTGTAGAAATGTTTGAAGGGATTTTTACCGGATTTCAAGTAGCTTTTAGTTTAGAAGGTCTGGTCTTTGTCTTTATAGGTGCTTTAACCGGAACGTTGATCGGTATGATACCGGGATTGGGACCGATTACGGCGATCGCGGTGATGATTCCGATTACTTACGGAATGGATCCGGCATTTGCCATGTTGTTGATGGCGGGTGTGTATTACGGAGCGGCTTACGGTGGAGCGGCATCTTCGATTCTCCTCAATGCTCCGGGCGAATCCATGTCAGTACCGACCACATTTGATGGGTACCCGATGGCGAAACAGGGGAAAGCAGGTAAGGCGCTAGCCATCGCCGCGATCGCTTCTTTTGTCGGTGGGACGATTAGTGTCGTGTTACTCACGTTATTCGCACCTTTTCTCGCCCGATTGGCGTTATCTTTCGGTCCGGCGGAGTATTTCGCTTTGATGCTCATGGGATTGATGATGATTTCCAGTTTTTCTGAAGGCTCGACGGTAAAAGCGTTAATTTCCGCAACCCTTGGCTTCATGATCGCGACAATCGGCATCGATTTACAAACGGGCACCCGCCGCTTTACTTTCGGTAATGCGAATTTACTGGAAGGAATCGATTTCCTCGTTATCGCCCTCGGTTTATTTGCCATGGCTGAAGTGAGCTCTTTGATTTTCGAGAGGAGACAGTCGGGTAATTATACGAGTAAACTCGGCAGCTTACGGCTCAACGGGGAAGAAGTGAAAGAAATGACCGGTCCGACGCTACGACAATCACTAGTCGGTTTCGTCATCGGAGTCTTGCCCGGTGCAGGAGGCACGATCGCATCCTTTTTATCGTATATCACGGAAAAGCGAATTTCGAAAAGACCTCATGAATTTGGAAAAGGTTCGATTGCCGGGCTGGCAGCACCGGAAGCTGCGAATAACGGAGCATCCACAGGGTCCTTTGTTCCTCTTTTAAGTTTAGGAATTCCCGGTTCAGGAACGACCGCGGTGATGCTCGGGGCTTTGATCGTTCTTGGCGTTCAGCCAGGGCCATTATTAATGAACGAACACCCGGAAATATTCTGGGGAGTTATCGCCAGTATGTATATCGGGAATGTGATTTTACTAATTCTCAACTTGCCTCTTATTCCGTATTTATCCAGAATTTTAAAAATCCCGCGGCCGATGCTGATTTCTTTGATTATCGTTTTCTGTGTGATCGGTGTATACGGTATCGGCTTCAATACTTTTGATTTATATTTACTTGTTTTTTTCGGGATCATCGGCTATTTCATGGCATATTTTAGGTTTCCCGCTGCTCCGATGCTACTGGCATTTATTTTGGGAGATTTGATGGAACAGTCGCTCCGGCAAGCATTGACAATTTCTAATGGTAGCTTATGGATCTTTGTTGAAAAACCGATTGCTTTTAGTTTATTACTCATTTCGTTTCTGACCTTCATTGTTCCCCTTATTCGCAATTGGCGTAGAAAACAATTGACCAAAAAACTAGAGAGGAATGGCTGACTGAATGTAAAAGGGAAGGCGTATATTTTCTCTGTGGGTTTCCTTGGTAAATAATCAGAAGATCTATCAAAAGCTAAAGCCACCCGTTTCTACGAATGATAGAAATAGGTGGCATTCTTTTTTCGTTTTTTCATCACCAAAAAAATCGTTTTTAGGGATTAAATTTTTACTTACATATATGGAAAGAAATGGTGTAATAAAATATGAGTTTTTGCAGTCCGGCAATTTTCTTGCCAATATGTTTCCTTAATTGTTTTCCGTACGCTTATTATTTCGTCGATGAAGTTTTCGATGAGCTGTTAAAATACGTAATCGAGCCGATCGTAACCTTATCCCATTTTGAAATGCCCCTGCATTTGGTTAAAGAATACAAGGGCTGGCGCAACCGGAAATTAGTTGAATTCTTTGAACGGTATGCATGAGTCGTGTTTAAACGGTATAAAGACAAGGTGAAATACTAGCTCATCTTCAATGAGATCAATATGGCACTGTTCCAGACGGTCCACACCCTTGGCTATTCCTTGAAAGAAGGCGAAGATCGCCATCAACCGATCTTCCAGGGGTTGCGTCATCAATTCCTGGCCAGTGCTCTTGCGGTAAAAGCGGCACGGGCGATTATCTCCGATGCGAAGATCAGTAATGTGATCTGTTACCTACCAACCTCTACCAACCCGTAGATTGTAATCCAGAAAACGTACTTTATGCCAGAGAACAAAGCCGGTTTTTAAATAATTTTTGTACCGATGTCCAGGTCCGTGGATAAGATCCGAACTATATCAAACGTTTCATGAAAGAGAAAAACGTGAAATTGGAGATGGAAGATGGGGATTTAGACATCCTGAAAGAAGGTACAGTGGATTTTATCTCCATCAGTTACTACATGTCGCGGACGGAGAGGAAAGATAAAGATCGAGAAAAATTGATCGCGGGGAATATTATCGGCGGTGTGAAGAACCCGTATCTTAAGGCTAGCGATTGGGCTGGGAAATCGATCCGATCGGGCTACAGATCTCTCTGGACGAATTGTGGGAGCGGTATGAAGTACCAATCATGATCGTGGAAAATGGCCTTGGCGAGCACGATAAAGTGGAAGAGGATGGCTCGATCAATGATGATTACCGGATCGATTATTTGCGTAAACACATTCAGGCGATGGGGGAAGCGATCGAAGATGGAATAGAAGTTATCGGTTATACCCCGTAGGGATGAATCGATATCGTCAGCGCATCGACCGGTCAAATGAGTAAACGCTACGGATTTATTTATATAGATAAACACGATGATGGTTCGGGAACGCTTGAAAGAAAATGGAAAAAATCATTTTACTGGTATAAAAAGGTAATCGAATCGAACGTTTTCAAAAGGGAATCGAAATCAAAAATGCGTTGTTATGGGATATCAAGCGCTTATACAAAGAAGAATTC
>CALKAK010000164.1 GCA_937983015.1 uncultured Bacillaceae bacterium
ATATGAACACGATCAACGAAAAAATCAATCGATCTTTAAATTTATTAAAAGGTCTTGACATGAAGATCGATAATATCAATCAATTGATCATCGTCATCAAAGAAATTGCCGACCAAACGAATTTACTGGCTTTAAACGCTTCGATCGAGGCCGCCAGAGCCGGGGAGCACGGTCGTGGTTTTGCCGCTGTTGCCAGTGAGGTAAGGAAATTGGCGGAGCAGGTGAATACATCGGTCGCGGATATTAACGCGATTTTAAGCGATATCAATGAGTCTTCGAAAAATGTCCTGCAATCATTAGAAGAAGGGTATGAACTCGTTGAAGAAGGGACAGAGCAGATTCATCTAACGGGAGAGACTTTCACGAAAATTAAGGATTATATCGATCAAGTAAGTGAAAAGCTTGAACAGTCGGTGCAATCACTTTATAAAGTGATTGATGATTCCAAAACGATTGGAACTTCGATAGAAACCATCACTTCAGTTTCCGAAGAGACGGCATCGGCTGTTGAAGAGACAACCAATACAGTACAAAAAGCAAGTGAAGCGATGGAAGATATCGCCCGTCATACAGAGGAAATGAGAGAAGAGGCGGACAAATTACAAGCCGTCGTAAAACAATTCGAGGTCTAGATATTGAGAAACAACAGTTGTTTAGCTGGACTGAGAGAAAATGGAATAAGGAGAAGAATCGATTGACGATTGAAGGGCTTTTCAAAAGATCATCTTCTTTTGAAAGCCCATTTTTTTTCTTTCATTTTTTAGGCAATATGTAAAACCTGATCGTGCCTCATGTTATGATTCGTGTCCAATGAATCAGGAACTGAATTTACTGGAAAAGCTATGATATTGATAGAAAAATAAAGCATTTGAAGCCATGTGAATAGAGGAAGAATTTGTTGTGAAAGCTGAAGGTAACGGAAAAAATTTTCTTGCAAAATTTTTGTCCAAAAAAATTCATAAAAACTATTGCATCCACTTAAAAAATATGTATAATGGTAAATTGCAATATGTAAACTAAAGGTTTAGAAAAAGTAAACTTTATAACTTTTAGCTTACCAAAATTAAACTTGATAATGAGGGGAAAGTATGCGAATTGGGAAAAAAATACGCAATCTTCGCCTGAAAAAAGGGTTAACGCAAGAGGAACTGGGTGAACGAACGGATCTGTCCAAAGGATATATTTCCCAGATTGAAAATGATTTAAGTTCACCGTCGATCGATACGTTTTTTGCCATTTTGGAAGTACTGGGTTGCACGCCTAAGGAATTTTTTGACGAAGAGGAAGACGAACAAAAAGTCGTCTATGGGGAGGGTGATCAAACCGAGTACGTGGATGAGGAAATGGGTTACAAAATCCAATGGCTTGTACCGGAATCCAATGAAAACGATATGGAACCGATCATCCTTACCCTGGAAGAAAACGGCTATTTCAAGGAATTTGAACCTTCACTAGCCGAAACTTTTGCTTATGTTTTAGAGGGAGAAATTGAAGTTCGTCTTGGCAAGAGGAGTTACATTGCCAGAGCAGGAGAATCGATTTATTTCCGTGCTTCAGACGATCATCAAATCCGCAATCATTTTGCGGGAACTTCCAAAATTCTTTTGGTGGCTACGGATTCTTATTTATAAAGAATATTTTATTCAGCAATTGAAAAGGGGGAGTTACAATGGCTTTGCGCGAAATTATTCGGTTTGAAAATGTCACCAAAACATACGATGATGAGCCAGTATTAAAAAATGTCAGCTTTGAAATGGAACGAGGGAAATTTTACACCCTGTTAGGACCGAGCGGCTGCGGGAAAACGACGATTTTGCGACTCATCGCCGGATTAACAGCACCGACCGAGGGGAATATTTATATCGATGGTCAGCTCGTTAACGATATTCCCGCCAATAAACGTCAGGTCAATACAGTCTTTCAAGATTATGCCCTCTTCCCTCACTTGAATGTTTTTGAAAACGTCGCTTTCGGCTTGCGGATCAAAAGACTCAGTGAGGAAGAAATTGATAAAAAGGTGCGGGAAGCACTCCATTTCGTAAATTTAGACGGTTATGAGAACAGGGAGATTCATGAAATGTCCGGCGGTCAAAGGCAACGGGTGGCAATCGCACGGGCCATTGTGAACCAACCGGAAGTCCTCCTTTTGGATGAACCGTTATCGGCACTTGATTTGAAATTGCGGACGGAAATGCAATATGAATTAAGGGAATTACAGCAAAGTTTAGGAATCACCTTTGTGTTTGTAACTCATGACCAGGAAGAAGCTCTGGCAATGAGTGACGAGATTTTCGTCATTAATGAAGGAAGGATTCAACAGCGTGGTACCCCCACCGACATTTATGACGAACCGATCAATCGTTTTGTTGCTGATTTTATCGGTGAATCCAATATCGTCAAAGGAAAAATGATTCGTGACTTTTTAGTCGAGTTTGC
This sequence comes from uncultured Bacillaceae bacterium, assembly GCA_937983015.1. Taxonomy (GTDB): domain Bacteria; phylum Bacillota; class Bacilli; order Bacillales; family Caldibacillaceae; genus CALGAD01. Next base: position 2,437 of record CALKAK010000164.1, read on the forward strand.
CGGTAAGCAATTCGAATGTGTCGATCAAGGATTTGACGAGAATGAGATCGTCGAGGTTGTAATCCGCCCGGAGGATCTAGATATCACGACTCCAGACAACGGTAAACTCCAGGTAAAGGTCGATTCGATTCTGTTCCGTGGAGTCCATTACGAAATTTGTGGTTATGATTCGCTTGGAAACGAATGGATCATTCATTCCACGCAAAAAGCTGAGGTCGGGGATACAATAGGGCTTTACTTTGATCCGGAGGATATCCATGTCATGCGGATTGGGGAAACCGAAGAAGAGTTTGATGCCCGCTTAGAAAGCTATGATCAAGGTGATGGCGATGAAGGCTAGAACGCAAAAATTATTTTTAATCCCTTATTACCTCTGGATCGCCCTGTTTGTGATCGCCCCGATCTTGCTAATCGTCTATTATTCTTTTCTTGATATATATGGCAATTTTACCTTAAAAAATTATCGACGCTTTTTCTCACCTGTATACCTGGAAATGACGTTAACATCTTTCTGGTACGCGCTTTTGATCACGTTGTTCTGTTTAATCGTCGCTTATCCAACAGCCTATTTATTAACAAGGACGCGCTATAAACAACTCTGGATGCTTTTAATTATCATGCCTTCCTGGATCAATTTATTACTGAAGGCATATGCGTTTATCGGAATCTTTGGTGCGCATGGCATGGCCAACGCGTTATTAGAAGTGCTCGGCATCGGTTCACGGCAAATTCTATATACTGATTTCAGCTTTATTTTTGTCGCGGTATATATTTTTATCCCGTTTATGATCCTGCCGATTTTTAATGCGCTGGATAAATTGGATAAAACGTATATCGATGCGGCCATGGATTTAGGCGCATCCAGGTGGCAGACGTTTCTCCGGGTCATCTTCCCCTTAACGTTAAACGGGGTTAAATCCGGTTGCCAGGTCGTCTTTATCCCGGCATTAAGTTTATTCATGTTAACCCGATTGATTGCGGGAAACCGGGTCATTACATTAGGTACAGCCGTTGAACAACAGTTTTTGGTAAACCAGGATTGGGGCATGGGTTCAACGATCGCGGTCTTCCTGGTAATCATCATGTTCATCATCGTCGCGTTGTCGGAACGGGGGGTCAGAAATGGCAAAAAAGCAAAAAATTGATTTTGCGAGCATTTACTTGTTCATCGTCTTTTTGATCTTATATTTGCCGATTTTCTATTTGATTTATTATTCGTTTAATAGTGGCGGGAAGATGTATAACTTCGACAGCTTTACTCTCGAATGGTACCGGGAATTATTCGGCAATACTCGCATGCTCATCATCGTTTTAAACACGATCATCATCGCCTTGCTCTCAGCGGCATTCGCAACGATCATTGGCGTTTGCGGTGCCATCGGGATCTGGTTGATGAAAAACCGGATATCCCGGCAAACGGTTTTATCGTTGAATAACATCTTGATCGTCAGCCCGGATGTTGTGATCGGTGCTTCGTTCCTGTTATTATTTACGATCGCCGGGATCAAGCTCGGTTTTACATCTGTTCTTCTGGCCCATATCGCATTTAGCGTTCCGATTGTCGTCTTGATGGTTTTACCCAAGCTCCAGGAATTACCGCAATCGATCATCGATGCGGCCCAGGACCTCGGGGCGAGCCACTGGGGCGTCTTCACAAAGGTGATTTTACCGCTGATCACACCAGGGATTTTTGCCGGATTTTTCATGGCCCTAACCTATTCCCTGGATGACTTTGCCGTCACCTTTTTCGTAACCGGAAGTGGTTTTTCGACCCTCTCTGTAGAAATTTATTCGATGGCTAGAAGAGGTGTTTCGCTGGAGATCAACGCGTTATCAACCATTTTATTCGTGATCACGATCTTACTCGTTATCGGGTATTATTTCATCGTTTCGAAACAAAATAATGGCCAGGGAGCTAGATTGGGGGCGCGGAAATGAAGAAAATCGTTCGGGCTTTTACCGCCATATTTATCGTTTCAATTATCCTGATCATCTGGGTGAACCGTTTGAACGCCTCCGAAGGTTATACCGGGGAAAACACCATCACTGTTTTCAACTGGGGCGATTATATCGATATGGACCTGATCAAGCGGTTTGAGGAAGAAACGGGGATTACCGTTATCTATGAGACCTTTGATTCCAACGAAGCGATGTTGACCAAAATCCAGCAAGGCGGAACTTCCTATGATGTCGCGGTTCCTTCGGAATACGCGGTAGAGCGGTTGAAAGAGGAAGGTTTACTCTATCCTCTCGATCACGAGAAACTCCCTAATTTGGTTAACATCGATGAACGGTTTTTAGATATGCCATACGACCCCGGCAATCAATATTCAGTTCCTTACTTCTGGGGTACCGTCGGTATCGCTTATAATACGCGAATTTTAGGGAATCGCACTTTTGAAAGCTGGAACGACTTATGGGCACCTGACCTACGAAATCAAATTTTGCTCATAGATGGAGCCCGGGAAGTCATGGGCTTTGGTTTAAATAGCTTAAATTATTCATTAAACGATAAAAACCCCGAGCACTTATATGAAGCGAAGGAAAAATTAAAGAAGCTCTGGCCGAATATCAAAGCGATTGTCGGGGATGAAATGAAAATGCTGCTCGTCAATGAGGAAGCGCCCGTCGCGGTTACCTGGTCGGGGGATGTCAGTGAAGCGATGTGGGAGAATGAGTACATCGATTATGCGGTCCCGAAAGAAGGTTCCAATCTTTGGTTCGATACGATGGTCATCCCGAAAACGGCTGATAATATCGATGGTGCCCATAAATTTATCAATTTCATGCTTGATGCGGAAGTAGCCGCGCAAAATACGGATTATATCGGTTATGCAACACCGAATAAGGCAGCGATGGAATTACTTGATGAAGAAGTAGTAAACGATGAACGGTTTTATCCCCCCGATGAAATAACGGAAAAATTGGAGGTTTACGAAAGCCTCGGCAAAGAAACCCTGGCTCTTTACAGTGAACTGTACTTGCAATTTAAAATGGAACGTAAATAAAAAGAAAACAGCCACTCCCATCCGTTATAGTGATGGTGTAGTGGCTGTTCCTATCTTTAAGGCAAAGCTTGACATAAATGAATTGATATGTTCATAGCATGCAATGATTTAACTTCCCTTGCAGAGGAAGGAATCATCCTGTTAAATAATTTTTAAAAGTCGTTAATGGCGTTTTTTCCAGAAGTTGCTGAAGCAACGATTTTCTTTGTAAACGGGAGTGATCGAGCAACGGGTAATCATAAAGCCTGCCGGAATAAATGAGTTCGAACTCTAGGTGTGTGAAAAAATGATTCGGTGTAACAAGGGCAGGCGGGATCTTCCAAAAATCGAGACCGCTTTTCTGGAATACTTCGGCGACAAATTGTGAACAAAAATAAGCATTACTTTTCGTGATCGGGACCTGGAATAAGACACCGATTAAACCGAGCAAATTATAACTATAGTAATCTTTATTTCTTTCAAAAGATCGAATGACCGTGCGGATCTTATTTAACTCTTCTTCTGTGACGTCATATTTTAATAGAACGCAGCGAGTATTTTGAAAATGGATATAGGTACCGGTATAAACATTTTCTTTCACGAAGCCCCCGAAAAGGGGATTGCGCGGTCGCTTTCTACCAAAACTATAAATTTCTTGCAATTGTTCATCAAAAACGATGGAGACGTGATTGAAGGGTGCATTGGTAAACCATTTAATCAACCGGGTGAACCAGGTACCGGTATCGGTTAGTAATATATAGATCGGTTGTTTTTGCATGATTCGTATCCCCTTCGATTATGTCGCGTGGATTGCGATAGCCAAATCAATGGGAAGTTGTTGCAATTTATGAAGATTTAGCAATATTATACGATAAAGTCAATGATTTGTTTCACATTTCCTACATGTTCATTCATTATAAACCGAAATCCAGCGAATGAACAGTTCCGTTAGGAAAAAATTTCTGGAAATTTTATTATTAATTCTAGCGATTTTGTCATAGAATGATAGTGAAACGAAAAAATTCGAATAAGGAGCAGAGGCGATTATGAAACGAATGTTAAAAACGATTTTATTCATCGCTCTATTTACCTTTGTACTGGGAATTCCACAAACCTATGCCGTAAAAGAGGATACAGAACATAGAGTGATCGCTGTTTATGGTGAAGCATTATCACCGGAACAATTGGCAGAAACGAAAAAACTATTAAAAGTCGATGAAGAAGATGATGTTTTAGAATTAACCGTGACAGCAGAAGATATCGTTAAATATATAAACGGTGATCCGAATTCAAATATGTATTCCTCTGCCAAAATCACGAAGCTGGATGAAGGGCAGGGAATTCGTGTCATCCAGATCACACCACAAAATATTACCCAGGTTACAAACGAAATGTATGCAAACGCATTGATTACGGCGGGGGTCACGGATGCTATGGTAGAGGTTGCCTCGCCAATTCCAGTAACCGGACATTCTGCTTTAACGGGAATATTTAAAGCTTACGAATCCACCGGTGAAACACTCGATTCCGCGCGTTTGGAAGTGGCCGATGAGGAGTTGAATGTGGCGACGAAACTAGCCGAAGAAGCCGGTATATCGGACGAGCAGGTCAGTGAATTATTAGCAGCAATTAAACAAGCGATCGCGGAGCAGAAACCGGTAACGCGCGAAGAAGTTGAACAAATCGTTGAGGAAAAGCTGAATGAATTGGGGATTCAAATTTCCGAGGAATATAAACAATTGCTTTTTGACCTGTTCGATAAAATCCGCAATCTGGATATCGACTTTAGTGAGTTGAAGGGACAGCTTGAACAACTGGCAAGTAGCATCAAAGAGCAATTAAAAGAATCGGGAATCGATGAAGGTATATTACAAAAAATAGGGAATTTCTTAAAAGGAATCCTGGATGCGATTGTGAACTTTTTTAAAGACCTCTTAGATTCATGAACATGAATGAAGTAGAAAATACATGATCGATCATAAACTTCAGGCAGACTCCGGGTAAAAGATGATTCCCTGTCTGCCTGATTTTTTCATGTCCTTACTCAGCCGGAATCGTAGCAAATCATAAATAGTTATCCGCCGATCAGGGAAGTCACCCTTCAATCCGTTTGTTGGGGAGATTGAAAAAAGCCGTATATCGTATTCGGATCAAAGACACAAAATTTATAGAGCAAAGAGCATTGTGATGAAGAAGAAAAGAGAACTAGCGATTTCATTGATCCCGATGATTTTGATCCGCGGGTTTTTCCCGTATAATACAAGGGCACGCACCATGGCCGGTAAATAGGCGAGGGCGGTAAGGAATTTCCCAATAATAGCAAAAATGAGTACAAGCCCGATATGATAGGACCACGATACATATTTGTAACGGATGTTTTTTCTTTCACGAATCATTGTTTTAACATAAAAAACGGTTCCGAGAAAATATAAAAAGTTATATAAAAAAATCAACCAGGCTGTCCGATCAAGGGTAGCGGTGCTATAATAATAACTGGTCAATGCGCCGATACAAAAAATAATAATCGCTACGATATCATTGATGAGTGCCCGATCTTTTTTTATTTTTGAATAGTATAAGGTAGTCAAAAAGAAGGGAACCATCGCTACGCCGAATAAGATGATGCGGATGTTATAAAAGATCGGATAGATCAATAAAAGAAGAGCAGGGATGACGTAAATAAAAAACCACTTCCAGTAATAACGAGTTTTTTCCCTTTCATCACTAAAGAAAGTGGATATGAGGATACATATAAGAAGACCCACGCCAGGAACAACAAAATATGGCTCCAGACCGGCTCTCCTTTGAAAACACCTAACAAAAATGGGATCGATAACATCGCCCATGCGCCATGCTGTTTAGGAAAAACGATTCGCATGAAACCACCTCAATTAGAAAAAAATGAAGTCGGATTATTATAGATAGTTCGTGCGAGAGCGCCAAAAATTTTCCTCCTATAAAAAGGATAAAGTAAATTTCGCCGGTTTGGTAAATTTTGAACCAGAACATTGTTATCGTTTTGATAACTTTCTGAAACCCATATAAAAAAATTGGGTCGTATAATAAGGGTATACGATGAAATAGAGGATGATGTTCTTTGTACAAGCAGCTGCTATTTTTTATAACGATCGTTTTTTTCTTAATCGCATCTGCATCTGTATCCGCGCAAGAAATAACGACATTGGACCTTGATAGCGAGGCCGCGGTTTTAATGGATGGTGAAACCGGACAAATCCTGTACGGAAAAAATGAAACGAAACGAATGTATCCGGCCAGCATTACGAAAATTGCCACGGCGATTTATGCGCTGGAAAAAGGGAATTTACAAGATCAAGTAACCATTAGTGAAGAAGCTACCCATGTTGCAGGAACTAGAGTGTATCTTGAGCCCGGGGAAGTTGTTTCTTTGGAAAAGCTGATCATCGGGATGCTCGTGAATTCTGGTAATGATGCGGCCTATGCTATCGCCGAACATATCGATGGGGATATTCTTAATTTTTCCCGGAACATCAACCGCTTTTTACGGGAAAAAATCGGCGTAAAAAACACGAATTTTACCAATCCGCACGGGCTGTTTGCTGAAGATCATTACACGACACCGGTTGACATGGGCTTAATCACCCGTTATGCGATGAAGAATGAACAGTTCAGAAAGTATTTTCGAATTAAAGAATACGAGTGGAATGGATTATCCTGGCAGACAACCTTACATAATCATCACCGCCTCGTGAAAGGGGAGCTCCCTTTTGCAGGAATTACCGGTGGAAAAAATGGTTTTGTTAACGAATCCGGTCATACCCTCGTTACGACAGCGGAACGGAATGAACGGGCTTTAATCGTTGTGACGATGAAAGCGATGTATCGCGATGCCCCTTATTACGATACGATGAAGCTATTAGAATACGGCTTTAATAACTTTCGCCAGAAAACCATCCCTGCGAATACTTTACTGGAATATGCGGGTGAGGAATATCTCGTTCCCAATGATATTGTCTATTGGGAGCGGGACGGGGGAACCGTTGCATATGAGGTGGGACCTGATGGTGTTTTATATTTAAAAGATGAAGCGGGCAAGGTTCTTAATACGTTTCAATTAACGTCACAATCAAAGCCGGAGACAGTAGTGGTTAGTGGTGAGGTGAGCGAACCTGTTGCTGATTTTTCCCTGTCGCAAAGATCGCAGAAAGTTCTCCTTATCGGTGGCGGAGTTATCGCTTTAAGCTGGATCGGCTGGCTCTTTTGGCGCAGAAAAAATATGCGAAAGAAACGAATGCGAGTACAAAGTCAGATCTTGTTAAAAATAAATCGGAGGTGAAAAAGATCTATCTTAAGATCGTAGCAAAAATCTTGGAGTTTTTTCAGGAAACATCGGAATGCGAAATAAAGTAATTGAAATAAAACGTAAAGGATACAATAAAAAGAGTTAGAACGTTATTTTATAGGAGGTCTCCTCGAACCTCCTTTTCATTATTTTTCAGGAGGAGATTCGAATTGGCTGACAAGGAGTTTACCCGAGAACAAAAACGGGTTGAAGAAGTGATCCGCGTAATTGAAAGTCATTTAAAAAAACTCGAAGAAAAAGCAGGGGATTTACGGAAAGATGTCATTTCCTTAAGAAAAACCTTCTGGGATGATGTCACCGTCAACTTGGACGATCCCGATGACATCATTGAAACACACGCCAGTTTAAAACAGCAGGCGGAATTCCTCGCAGAACGGGAACGGAGCCACGGCATATTCCGGAGACAGTGGCGGAAATTGACACGAGCTAAAGATTCACCATATTTTGGCCGGATTGATTTTATCGAAGATGGAAAAGAGGATGCAGAAGAGGTTTATATTGGTTTATCTTCGGTGCTGGATGAAGAGGAAGAACGATTTCTTGTTTATGACTGGCGGACCCCGATAGCTAGTATGTATTATGATTATGCTCCAGGGCCGGCTCAATATGAAACGATGGATGGTATCATCCGGGGGGAGATGACTTTAAAAAGGCAGTACTTGATTCGCAAGGGAGTGCTGCAGGGCTTTTTCGATACAGGTATGACAATCGGGGATGAACTCTTACAGCAAGTATTAAGCGGCAAGGCGAGCGCAGAAATGAAGAGCATTGTCGCCACCATTCAAGCTGAACAAAACCGCATTATCCGTCATGAAAAAACAAAACACTTGATCGTCCTTGGGGTAGCAGGTAGTGGCAAAACATCGGCTGCTTTGCAACGTGTGGCCTATCTGTTATATCGGCATCGTAATCAATTGCGCTCTGAAAATATCCTTTTATTTTCCCCGAATCCGATGTTCAATCATTATGTTTCCGCGGTTTTGCCGGAACTGGGCGAAGAAAATATGCAACAGACGACCTTTTATCAGTATGCATCATTCCGTTTAGGCAAGTTATTTAAACTTGAGCACCCGTATACCCAGATCGAATACATGCTGAGAAGTACAAGAAATGTGGACTATCAGATCAGAAAATTATCCATTCAGGTGAAGTCGAGTTTGCTCTTCAAAGAGTTGCTCGACCGTTATATTGCGTATTTGCATAAAGAAGGGATGCCTTTCCGTAATATAGTTTTCCGGGAAAAAGTGATCATACCGGCACAAGAAATCACACAATATTTTTATCAATTGGATTCAGGTATGACTATAGCCAATCGTCTGGAACGTGTTAAAGAATGGTTGCTGGAACGGTTGAAAAAGTTGGCAGAAGAGGAACGGACAAAAGAATGGGTTGAAGAAGAAAGTGAGTTACTGAGTACCGCCGAGTACACGCGAATTTATCGGCAACTTCAAAGAGAACGGCGCTTCACGGAAAATACCTTTGATGATTTTTCACGGGAACAGCGGATGATTGCCAATTACATCATCCAGCGCCGGATCCAGCCTTTAGTGAAAAAAATTAGCTCTTTAAAGTTTGTCCATATTCCAAAACTTTACGAGCAATTTTTTAACTGGGCGAAAGGAACGAATATGGTGCCGGAAAAATGGGAGGCGATCTCGCAACAAACGATAGCCGCCGTCAAAAAACGGTACCTTTATTATGAAGATATTACCCCATTACTCTATTTGTTCGACCATATTTTTGGAAAACAATTTTACCCCTCGATTCGTTATTTGTTTATCGATGAAGCCCAGGATTATACCCCCTTTCAACTCGCCTATTTCCGTAGTATTTTCCCGAATAGCCGGATGACGCTCCTCGGGGATTTGAACCAATCGATTTTTACTCATGCATTGAGCGGAGAAGCGGGGTTGTCGCGGATCGAACGGCTTTTCCCTGATGCGGAAACGGAAACGATCGTATTGACGAAAAGCTACCGTTCGACGAAAGAAATTGTTGAGTTCACATCCCGTTTACTCGGGCGGGATATCGTGATTGAACCGTTTCAGCGTCATGGTCCGAAACCGGTACTTATGCAAGTGGATACAGAAGAAGAACTTTTGCAACGAATTTGCGAGAAGATCAAAGAATTTCAGGGAAGGGGTCACGAATCAATCGCTATCATTTGTAAAACCCAGCTTGAAGCGAACCGTGTCCACGGGAATTTGAAGGAACATCTGCCGGTTCATTTGATCCGTAAAGAAACGAATCAATTTGTAAAAGGGGTTACGGTAATTCCGAGTTATCTGGCAAAAGGAATCGAATTTGATGCGGTCATCGTTTATAATTGCTCGGAAAAGGTGTATAAATATGAAGACGAACGATTCCTTTTATATACTGTCTGCACGCGAGCCATGCATGAATTGCAGCTTTTTACGATTGGCAAAGAAAGTCCTTTGTTAAAAATAGTGCCCGATGATTTATACGATAAATAAAAGAACCGATTCTACTATGCGGTGGAATCGGTTCTTTTGCGTAGGATAATCTTTAATCCACGGTGTAGTCAATTTCAATCAGATCCCAGGGTGTGACCACTCCTAAAGGTTTTTACGTACGCCGGCCGTTTTCGGTAACGATGGCCATTTCCAGATTTTTTTCTGCTTGTGGAATTCCTCAAACATGTCTTCAATTTCGAAAATGGTGTGCGTTTTTGGGACAAAGACAAACGGGTGATTTTTGTCTTCCGCGTAAATATCACCGACCGTCACTTCATTTAATAATTGCAAATTCGTTGTACCGTTGATTAGATGGTTGGCGAACCATTTGCCGATAGTCCGGCATTTGAGCAGTCCGACACAGCGGTGATCATCGTATACAGGGAATTGTGAATAATGATTCCCTTTCATCTTCCGGATGACGGTGATCAAAGGATCGTTTACATAAAAATAAACAACCTCCCCTGTCGCGATGGAGAGGCAGTGATCGGGCTCGGTCATGAGCCGGGCGATTTTTTCAATTCTTTCCACGACATCTTTATGGGGTTCGGCGATGTAATAACCGGGCTCCGTTTTTTCATGGACGATGGCGTTACGCAAACGCGCGTATTGCAAAAGCTCATCCTGGAATTCTTTAATGATCTTATGCCTGCTTGCGCCGATCCGTACCCGGTCAGAAAAGCCACGATTATAGATTTTTAACATCGATTTTAAGGCATCATCAATTTGATTGTAGGCCACTTCGAAACGTTCGGAAAGGCGGGCGGTTTCTGCTGTCATATCTGTTTCCCCATTTATCATTTGATTTGAAAAAGAAAAGACCGTACAAACAATTATTAGTTATAACTTATCATAAACCGTCGAAAACCGGAAACAAAAAGAGCGATTTTATGCGGAATTGTGAAAATTGCTATGTGCGCATGTTATTTCGATGAACATATCGTCTATAAAACAAAAACATGAGAAGATCAAGTGCAAATTTGTCCCCATTGATGAAAAAAGGAACTTTTGCACGGGTCTCTCTTGAACAATTCGTGAGACCGTGAAAAGTTCCTCTATGTAAAATAAAAATTATCGGTCAGTCCTGCTCAATCCGGGTCTTCGCCGATAATGCGCACTTCCGTTTCCAGTTCCACACCGAATTTTTCTTTCACCGTTTTTTGGACGTGACGGATCAATGCGATGTAATCGGCTGCCGTAGCATTATCAATATTCACGATAAAACCAGCATGTTTCCGGGAAACTTCAGCTCCGCCAATTCTTGTTCCCTGCAGGTTGCTATCCTGTATCAATTTCCCAGCATAATAACCAGGTGGACGTTTAAAAACACTCCCGCAAGAAGGGTATTCCAGTGGTTGCTTCGATTCGCGGCGAAATGTTAAATCATCCATCACAGCTTTTATTTCATCATAATTGCCCGGTTCGAGTTGAAACGTGGCTTCAAGGACGATCTCACCAGTTTCCTGAATATTGCTGTATCGATAACTCAAATCCAATTCTTTGGCTTCGCGTTGGACGATCTCTCCATTTTGATCGATGAGCAAGCACGTTTCCAATACATCTTTAATTTCCCCGCCATAGGCCCCGGCGTTCATAAAGACCGCGCCGCCAACCGTACCGGGAATTCCGCAAGCAAACTCCAATCCCGTTAACGATTCTTCCAAAGCACGTCGTGATGTGGCGATGATACTTGCGCCGCTTTGTGCGATGATTTTATTCCCTTCCCGCCAGATTTTATTTAAATGTTCCAGTGAGCAGACGACACCACGAACCCCGCCATCACGAACGATTAAATTAGAACCATTACCGATCAACGTGAAAGGGACGTGATGATCCTTACAATAACGGAATAGTTTTTGCACTTCTTCATAAGTAGCAGGAGTCACAAAAAAATCGGCTTTCCCGCCCAATTTTGTATACGTGTGTTTATATAAATATTCATCTCTTTTAATGTTACTGGCATCGACGATTTTTAATAAATCGTTGTAAATCGCTGCGCTCATAAAAGTCATTCCTTTAACAAAAAATAGTTAAGAAATTCAGCCATATTTTAAACGTGCAATCTTACCCGCAATGGGCGCTGTTATAGTTATATCATATTTATCCGGGAAAATAAATGTTCCCTGTTCATTCGGCTATGGGAAAAATTGAACAACTTGTGAAAAGAACATTCGGTCATGAATTTTTTATAGAAAATACTTGTATTTTCCCGCAAGATATTTTATTATTAAACAAACGTTTGTAACGAAAACAAACGTTTACCTTGCAGGTAAAGGAGGGGTGGAAATGAATGAAAAAGAACGGCTCATATTAAAACTGATTCAAGATGATCCATTTATCACGCAAAATGAACTGGCGGAAAAGCTAAATTTATCACGACCGGCCGTGGCTAATTATATATCATCTTTAATGAAGCGCGGGGAAATTATCGGTAGAGCCTACGTATTACGGGAACAGGAGAGCGTCGTTTGTATCGGCGGGGCGAACGTGGACAGGAAGATCATGTTAAAAGGTCCTCTCCAATTCAATACCTCCAATCCGGTCACATCCTATAAAGCGGTCGGTGGTGTTGCCAGGAATATTGCCGAAAACCTCGGGCGGCTTGGCGTTAAAACAACTCTTTTAACGGCTTTAGGAGACGATGTAGACGGCAAATGGCTTGTGGAGAACTCCAAACAGTGGATGGACTTGAGTTTTTCCATCACATATCCTTCGGCGAATACGGGAAATTATATGGCAGTTCTCGATGAAAATGGTGAGATGCAGATCGGTTTTGCCGATATGGATATATGCGATCTAGTTGAGTTCTCACAAATTGAGGATCGCTGGAATGTCATTAAATCGGCCAATTATGTATTGATTGACCTCAATTTTCCGGCGGAAACGATCGCGGGGATCATCCGTAAATGTTCCCAGGATGAGATTCCGCTTATCATCACACCAGTATCGATACCAAAAATTCATAAGTTACCCGAAAATTTAGCTGGGGTTTATTTGCTTATCGCTAATAAAGGCGAACTTATGGAAGCCGCAGGTCTT
>CALKAK010000165.1 GCA_937983015.1 uncultured Bacillaceae bacterium
AATCGTTCCTATGATATAATAATAAGGGACTAAAGAACTATTTTGAAGGGATTTATATGAAAACACGGAAAAGACTGTCGTTTCTTAAAATTGTTTTGTTATTGGTTATAACTGCAGGAATGATCTGGGCTTTTCAAATGCAATATGAACGTTTTCATAGTGAAGATTATCCAGTGAAAGCGGTCATCATTCAACAGGTGAACACTTCCAGTGGAGGCCCCGTTATCGCTACTTACCGCTGGCATCGGGCAAAACACTGGCTTATTTTATATACTGTTGAGCAGGATGACAAATTTCTCTTTAAAGCGATCGATCATAAAAGATTGGATGCTCCTGTAGAAGAGCTTATGGCAGACAAAAAAAGTAACGGTGTCTGGGTGAAAATAGAGGGAAAGTGGCGTTACTTTAATGAAAATTTACAAGAAGAAGAAAGGGATGGACAAAACCGGGATCCAAAATCTAACGAGTCATTTCCATTTACGATCAATCGAGAAGAAAACATTGTAGAGATCCAAATGAATGATAATGACACTCTTCACTTTCCAATTACCGAGCATGAAGAATTACAGGCTCTTTATCCAATGTCAGGGGACCGGACAGTATGGTTAGGTGTTTACGACGATGATTTGAAAATTATCACGAAATAAAAGTATATTCATAGGTTTATTTTTTTGATCAAAGGTGATTAGGATATGCAAGAAAAAGAGAGAATTTTATTATTACAGATCAAGTGTGATTTATTCGATTCTTTTGAAATCATCCCTGATCAATTGGATTTTGATTTTTATTTACAAAAAATGAAAAATATTTTTCAAAAGTATTTTTCGATTAATGATTTTCATTTAATCATTCATAAACGATTATTTTTAGAAAATCAATATATGTTCACGGTTCTAACCGGTGAAAACATTTCTTATTTGGAAGATTGGCAAGCGCTTTCCTATTTTTCCGATACGTCTAGTGATCGTGATCATCTCGAGTCCCCTTTTGAGAAGAAATTCCTTCTAAAAGATCCCAAAGGAGATTTGAGAGGGGTCATTGTGCTACAGTTTGCCGATCACAATGAATGTTCCTTTTATTCTGATGATTTTTGGGATTCTTGTGCAACGATTGGTTATCAGTTTTTGAAAAATGTGATTGAATTAATAGTGGTTCAACTGCGCAATAAACAACTGGAAACGTTGCAAAAAGCGGCACGGCAAATAAACGCCACCCTTGATGTAAAACGGATTTTTTCTTGTCTATTTACCGCACTTCGTGATTTGTATCCCCATTCCCTTTTTCGTATTTATATCACACATGATGAATGGTATGATAAAAAATTACCCCTTTTATTTCTTGATTTTTCGAATGATAAGTCACCGGAAATTGACGCTTTTAAAACTGGAGAAATTAAAAGAAGGGAAGCGAACGATTCCCTTTATCAATTCTTATATATCCCCTTGAAAGGTCGACAGGGGATTTATGGTGTACTCGAAGTGGTAACGAATAACGGTGAAATATTTGGAAGAGAAGATATTCATTTCATATCCAGACTTAGCGATCTAACGAGTCAGGCGATTGAAAATGCCCAGCTTTATCAAGAGTCGAAAAAGTGGATTAAAAATTTACAGATCGTAACAGAAGTCTCACGTCATTTAAATACAAAATTACGCGTTTTGGATATCGGTAAATATTTTATCAAGGAATTAAAGCGTTCTTTCGATGCGGCAGGAGTCGCCATTTGTCTAAAAGATGGCGACGCCACAAAAGTTTTCGATTCGAGCTCCCCGTATTTTTTTACAATTAGCGGTAAAGGTCTGTTGAACTTCATTAATAGATTGATCGATAAGGGTCGGGAAGGAATACTGGTGGGTGATTTGAGCAGGGACGCAACAACCAATTATGGAATCTGCTCATTGATGTCCGCACCACTTAAACAGGAAAACAATATTTTCGGTTTTATTTGTATCGTCGACCACCGTTCCTATCATTTTACATTTGAAGAATTCAAACTGTTCCAGAGTTTAAGTCATCATGCCGCTTTAGCTTTCATTAATGCCATGTTGCGAGATGAATTGGAAAAAATGGTCATCACGGATTATTTGACGAAGCTAGCCACGCGGACGTATTTAGATAAAAAAATGGAAGAATCGATGTCTAATGATCGCAAAGGGGCATTTATTTTAATCGATATTGACAATTTTAAACGTATCAATGACCGGTATGGTCATCAGGTAGGCGATCAGGTTTTGCAACAAATAGCGAGCATCATCAAAAGTCATTTATACGGAACCGATATAGCCGCGAGATGGGGTGGCGAAGAAATTGTCGTTTATTTACCGAATCGGGGTTTACAAGAGGGATTGGAACTTGCGGAACAATTGGTTCGCCGTATAGAAAAGGAAACAAGACCGCAAGCCACCATTTCCTGTGGTGTTTCCAGCTGGGAAGAAGGAACGAGAGATAGTCCGCGCAAGCTCTTTCGACGAGCGGATAAAGCATTATATCAGGCGAAAGCTTTGGGGAAAAATCGGGCGATGGCTTACACCGGGCCTTAATAAGTTTACTTTTTAACGTGATATTGCGTATAATCAAGTGGAGGATTTCCGCGAAAATATAAAAACAGAGCACTCCTTCCGGGAAGTGCTCTGTTTGTCGATTATAAACTTATTCTGTACGACCAATCTGTGGATCGAATCAAGATTGCGGCAAATTCTTCTAATTTTTTTGCATCAATTTCATCAAAGCGGTCTTTATAAGGACTATCGATATCCAGGACGCCGAGAACTGTACCGTCTTTTTGCAAAGGAATTACGATTTCCGATTGACTGGCAGGATCACAAGTGATATGTCCGGGAAATTCGTGAACATCGGGAACCACAATCGTTTGCTTTTTCGCCACACTAGTCCCGCACACACCTTTACCGACCGGGATTCGTACACATGCCGGTAAACCTTGAAAAGGTCCCAGGACGAGTTCTTCTCCTTCTAATAGGTAAAAGCCGACCCAATTGATTTTATCCAGATATTGATTTAAAAGAGCGGCCGCATTGCTTAAATTGGCCAATAAATGCCTTTCTCCCGCTAATAGTGCTTTTAATTGCTTGAGGACGTTATCATATTGCTCTATTTTCTTTTGCGCCAGTTCTTCTGTGGATAACAAAACGATCCCTCCCGTGTTATTGACATTGAATTTTATTTTAACAAAAATCCGCGATAATTTCAGTCTTATCAACCGGATGATCCGGAAAATGATTTTGAAAAATATCATCAAAAATTTTCATTCTCATGGTATCATATAGGCAATAAGAGTTTTTTTCATTTTCTTGTTGAAGATGGCGTACAGGAACAGGGGGCACACTATGGAATTCATAATCGGAACGATAATCCTCATTATTCTTTTAATAATCGGTAGTTATGTGATCAAGAGAAAGTATTTTGCAATGGTCGATTATTGGGAAGAAAGAAAAATTGACCTGATGAACCGCCCTGTACTGGATGAAGTAGGGAAAATAAAAACATTAAGGATGATGGGAGAAACGGAAGAGTATTTTGAACGCTGGCGGAAAGAATGGGATATCATTTTAACAGAACGGTTACCTAGTATTGAAGAATGGCTGTATGATGCCGAGGATTACATAGACCATTTTCGTTTTAAAAAAGCGAAAGAGGTTTTTGCCCGAATCGAAAGGGTCATTGAAGAATCAGAGCGAGAAATTGAAGAGATGATCGAAAAGATCAATCAATTGATCGACAGTGAAGCTAGAAACAATGAGGATTATGAAAAATGCCAAGAATTGTTTAAAAAGCTGCGAAAAGATTTGCTCGCCCATCAATACGCCTTCGGGATTGCCGCGCCTTCTTTAGAACAGCGTCTCAAAGACAGTGAAAAACGGTTTGCTGAGTTTAACAGGGAAACGGAAAACGGTAATTATCTCACTGCACGCGAAATTATTTTAGGAATACTTGATGAACTAAAAATCTTAGAAACGGTCATGGAATCCATTCCTTTATTATTGAATGAACTACAACAAAAATTACCGGAACAGATTAAAGAGATTAAATACGGAATCAAAGAGATGGAGGAGAATCAATATTTTCTGGAGCATCTCGAGCTCGATAAAAAATTAAGCCATATCGAACAACAGATCGATGCTTATTTAGACTCTATCAAAAATCTACAAACAGAAGAAGTTCAGGAAGGGATTCAAGTCCTAAAAGATGAAATTGAAAAGATCTATCAAATATTAGAAGCAGAAGTTCATGCAAGGCGATTTGTTCAGGAAAATAAACAGCTCGTTAAGGATTCCATCGAAAAAATATTACAAACGAATCGCGAGTTAAATGAAGAAATCGAAGAAGTCATTCAGAGTTATCATATAAGTGAAACGGACATTAAAGAAATTCGCACGATAGATGAACGCATGGATGAGATGAAAAAATCCCTGGCCTTATTACTTAAAGATGGTGAAGCACCTTCAGTGGCCTATTCGGCAATAAAAGAAAAGCTGGGCGAGTTAATCAATACGATAGCGGATATTGAAAAGGAACAACAAACATTTAAAGATATGTTACAAACTTTGCGTAAAGATGAATTAGAAGCACGGGAGAAGATTCAGGAATTAAGAAAGAAATTACAACAGACGATCAGAACGGTGCAAAGAAGCAATGTTCCTGGAATTCCAGCGGATATTGAAACCCGCTTTCTCGAGTGCCAGGAAGCTCTCAAGAATGTCTTCCGTACGCTGGAACAAAAACCGCTCGTCATGCCAGCAGTACGTAAGGCTTTACAACAAGCAGAAGAAGCGATCCATGAATATAGTGACAAAGTACAGGTGATGATTGAAAATGTATACTTGATCGAAAAAATCATTCAATATGGAAATCGCTATCGCAGTACTAATGAAACACTGAATCAACGCCTGCTCGCTGCGGAAGAGGCGTTTTATCGCTATGATTATGAAGTGGCCTTAGAGGAAGCGGCTACAGCGGTGGAAGCTGTTGAACCAGGGGCTTTAAAGAAAATTGAACGATACCTGGAAAAGGAAGATTTTCCCGGTCAATAAAAAAAGGAAACCGTCCAGGATTTCCTTTTTTTATTGAGAATCGCCCGTGACATCGATATAATAATCGAATAGATATTTGTACACATACGCGGATTGGATCTTACGGAAGGGTTAAAGGAGTGAGAGTCGTTGATCTATCTTGATAATAGCGCTACGACAAGACCATATCCTGAAGTGGTAGAATCTTATGCGAAAGCCGCCCAGCAATTTTTTGGCAATCCTTCATCCGTTCATAAACCAGGGATACAGGCAGAACAATTATTGCGACAGGCCCGCAAACAAATATCATCCTTGCTGGGTGTAAAACCCGGAGAATTGATTTTTACATCGGGAGGAACCGAAGGAAATAATACAGCGATCAAGGGTATCGCTTATACTTATCGCTCACGGGGAAAACATATTATTACAACATCGATCGAACACCCTTCCGTAACCAATGTTTGTGAGCAATTAAAAAAAGACGGGTTTGATATCACTTATTTACCTGTAGATGAACATGGACGGGTCAAAATCAGTGATATTAAACAAGCCATTCGGGATGATACAATCTTAGTATCAATCATGCATGTGAATAATGAAGTAGGAACTATTCAACCGATCGAAGAGATCGGCCAGCTTTTACAAAATTATCCTAAAATTTTCTTCCATGTCGATCAAGTTCAGGGTGTCACGAAAGTTCCGCTTGATTATTATCAGGCTAATGTTGATCTGGCAACCATTTCTGCGCATAAATTCCATGGTTTGAAAGGAACCGGTGTACTTTTCGTTCGGGAAGGAATTCGTTTCGATCCATTGCTCAGTGGTGGGGGTCAAGAAAACAATTTCCGTAGTGGTACGGAAAATACCGCGGGAATTGTTGCGATGGCCAAAGCTTTACGTCTTGCCATGGAGGCATCCGAACGAAAAATTAAGCGAATGAAAGAGATTCAAAACTACTTTTTTACCGAGTTAAAAAAGATTCCGGAAGTCCGCGTGAATACACCCCTTTCTTTTTGCGCGCCACATATCATTAATTTTTCCGTGCCGGGATTTAAAACCGAAGTTTTAATCACCGCTTTGTCAGAACGTGGCGTTTATGTATCAACAACGAGCGCATGTTCCGTACAGCGGAATGAACCGAGTAAAACGTTACTAGCCATGGGACTTAGTGAAGATCTTGCTTCCTCTTCCGTTCGGATCAGTCTATCATTCGAAAACACACTGGAAGAGGCGCAAACAGCGATGCAGTCAATCCGTGAATGTATTGATGAATTAAATCGAGTGATGAAGGGATAGATCAGACATGCTATATGATCATATACTAGTTCGCTACGGTGAAATATCCACGAAGGGGAAAAACCGTGGCGATTTTATCGAGTGTTTACGTACCAATACCGCTTACGTATTGAGAGATTTTAAAAAGATAAAAATCCAGGCAAAACATGATCGCATGTACATTCAGTTGAACGGTGAAGATTGGCGAAAAATTGCGCAGCCATTAAAAAAAGTATTCGGAATCCAATCTTTCAGCCCGGTAGTCAAGGTTAAAAAAGATATCGAGGCGATTAAAGAAAGTGCACGTGCTCTTTTGGCCGAAATGGAGCCGACGGGAAAAACGTTTAAAGTCAACGCCCGTCGCTCGGATAAATCTTTTCCATACACTTCCAATGAGTTGAATCAAAATTTAGGGGAGTATTTATTACAAGAATTCCCCGGTTTGCGCGTCGACCTTCATGATCCTGATATAGAATTGCTTTTGGAAGTTCGTAACGATTTCGTCTATTTAACGAGTGAAGTGATCGACGGTGCCCACGGCCTACCGGTTGGTTCAGGTGGTAAAGCGATGCTCATGCTTTCGGGGGGTATCGATAGTCCAGTAGCCGGTTATCTTGCGATGAAAAGGGGACTCTTACTGGAAGCCGTTCATTTCGCCAGCCCACCTTTTACAAGTGAACAAGCAAAACAAAAAGTTATCGACCTTGGTAAGATCCTGGCGGAAGTTAGCGGTCAATTCACGATCCATTTTGTACCCTTCACCAAGATTCAGCAATTGATCCAGGAAAAGGTTCCTCAAAGCTATACCATGACGATTACCCGGCGCATGATGTTGCGAATTACCGATGAAATTCGCAAGAAACGGGAAGGTCTCGCTATCGTGACGGGTGAAAGCCTCGGGCAGGTTGCTAGCCAAACCCTTGAAAGCATGTTTACAATTAACGAAGTGACAAACACACCGATCATCCGGCCGCTAGTGACCATGGATAAGCTTGATATCATTGCGATCGCTGAAAAAATCGGCACCTTACCGATCTCCAACCGTCCCTTTGAAGATTGTTGTACGATTTTTACACCGCAACGCCCAGCGACAAAACCACGCCGGGATAAAGCCAACCAATATGAGGCGGGAATCGATTTCGCCCCCTTGATCGCTGAAGCGGTTGCCGGAGTCGAAACGATGACGTTAAAAGCGGGGCAGTTGTCGGAAGATCCGGATATTGCAGGTTTATTATAAAAGACTTCGGCTCGATGCTTTGCTAACAATTACCTGTTTCCCTATGAATGAATTCCTTGTGTTCTACACATTCTAAGAACACAAGGAGGTGAAAAACCGTGGCAAACAACAATAACAACCAACTTCTTGTGCCTGGTGTAGAGCAAGCCTTAGAACAAATGAAGTACGAAATCGCACAAGAATTTGGTGTGAATTTAGGTCCTGACACAACCTCCCGTGCTAATGGTTCTGTTGGAGGCGAGATCACAAAACGCCTCGTGCAAATGGCACAGCAACAATTAAGCGGTCGATTTACACAATAACAATTTGAATATAGGATGGCTTCGGGCGGGGAATCTCCCCGCCTTTTTGTTTACAAAAAAAGAGGAGAATAAACAAATATCGTTCCCCGCTCTTTATGATTCGCTTTCTCAATTTAATTGGATGAACATTTTGGAATTAATGGTAGTTTTCCCCAGAATCCAACAAATAAACCATGAAAAAATGTATTTACCGTCAATTTTTTTATATAATTGAATCGAAAATAATAATATTTTGATCGTTTTTCCATAATCGATGATTATAAGAAGATTCATTCCTTTTAGAATAAGCAAGGTTAAACCGCATAAGGATTGTTCAAGACGGCGCATGAAATTTTTTATATGAAAGTATTGGTGGAGGAAAAGTCGGCTAGAAAATTGAAACTCTTTCGGTTGAAATTCGTAAACATTAAAGGAACATCCGCTGCACCTTATGCCAGAATGAATTTGTTTTCAGCTTAACGGTTTTGATTACCTTATTACTAAGCTGTATATCGATCGTTCGGATTTTATTAGACGCCAGTGCCTCGTTATCAAAACTGATGATAGGGAAGCTATTGGGGCGATCTTTGATTTCCAGACGTAATTTTCTTTCGCCGCTGAAGATCATCGGTGAATCTACCGTGCGAAATTGATTGTTATTAATGGAAGCAAGTTCGTTTACCTGAAAGGAGGGTACTAGCGGATCAACGATCGCTCCGCGAACCGATTTATTGTAACCAGTACTACCGGTAGGGGTAGATATGATTATTCCATCACCGCGGAAAGTTTCAAAATGAAAATCATCAATATATACATCAAGCACAAAAGTTTTCACGATCGATGAACGGATGGTGAATTCATTTAAACAATAAAATGCTCCTTCTTCATCGATATAGACTTCGAGCACCGGGTAGCGCCGGACTTCGATTTTTTTCGTATCCATCGCCTCAAGTGTTTCTTGTAAGCTATCATAGTGAAAATCACTGTAAAAGCTCATTTCTTGATCCGTGGCGATTCCAACGTAAAGACAATCATCACGAAAACCGGATTTGCGAACGGCTTGTAAAAAAGTGCCGTCACCACCGATACTGACTATGATATTCGCATCTTTAAAATGATCGACAACGTTAAAACCCTTTTCTAGAGCAATGCTCTGCAACCGTTTTTTTATCGCTTCAATATTTGAGTTTCCTTGATGGAAAAAGTACATATTGCGTCTTTCGTCCATGCAAGTCTCCTCCTTGATATATTGTCGCTTAATTATAGTTTATCACGGAGACAAAGAATAAAGTATAACTTTCTTGATGAAAAGTATCGATCTTGAGGATTCTCGCTTGGTTAGAAAAATCATGGAAAGCATTTTAATTAACTATGTGATCGATGATGATATTCATGATGGAGGGAAAACAATGAATACAAAACGTTGGATAGCTCTTGTTGTAGCTGTAGGGGTCATGTTTTTCTCTGTTGTTTCATCCGCCCTTTCAACGCTTTTCCTGGCGGAACTGGAAAGTACCAAGAGTGCCTTTGAAGATTTATGGGGGAAGGATGAGCCGTTTAGCGAAGAGGTAATTGAACCGGGCGATCCCTTTTCACAAATTGTAGTGCTGGAAGTTAACGGGGTGATTCAAGATCTCGGAACGGATGATCCTCTATTCACTTCAGGAATGTATAATCACCGGCTGTTCATGAAAAAGTTAGAAGCTATTAAGGAAAATGAAAATGTTAAGGGGATTGTATTACAGATTAATTCCCCGGGCGGAACCGTTGTTGAAAGCGCCCAGATTCACGATAAATTGGTCGAGATCATGATGGAAAGGGAAATTCCCGTTTACGTTTCCATGGGATCGATCGCTGCATCCGGAGGGTATTATATCGCGGCGCCGGCAACGAAAATTTTCGCAGCCAAAGATACGATCACCGGTTCGATCGGGGTGATCATGCAAGGATATAATATTAGCGAATTAGCGGAAAAAGTTGGTGTTGAACCTTTCACGATTAAAAGCGGCCCCTTTAAAGATATAGGTAGCAGCACGAGGAAAATGACCGAAGAAGAAGAACGAATTTTGCAATCATTGATAAATAATGCTTATGAGGATTTTGTCCGGGTGGTTGCGGAAGGAAGGAATATGAATATCGATCATGTAAAAACCATCGCCGATGGGCGCATTTACGATGGAAGACAGGCAAAAGAAATAGGTTTAGTCGATGAATTCGGATATTTAGAAGATGTGATAAGTGCTATGAAAGAAGATATGGGCCTTGAAGGTGCGGAGGTTGTCCGTTATGAGGATGATACATTCGGTTTGAGTTCCTTATTCTTTTTCATGAACGATAAGTTGGGCGGGAAAAACACGACAGTAAATGATCTCATTCAAGTGTTATCGCATCATCACGCTCCGCGCCTGATGTACTTATATTCCAATTAGGGGTGGTGTCATATGGAAGATAAAGAAAATAAACTTGAAAAAAAAGAGCGGTCGTCCATTCACGAAAATGAGGTTCATACCGATCCCCTAACCGGTGAAACAATCGGTGATCAGGAACGATCGGAAAAATCTGTGCCGATAAAAAACGAAGAGAACGAGCATCAGGCCCGTGAAGATAGTGAGCGAAATCAGAATGCACTTGACGGAGAAAAACAAAAAGGCGAAGCTGAACGGTCGAAAGGTTTAACGATTTTTACGGAAAAGGGACAAAAACAACTGGAAAAACTGCAAAAAGAAGGGCCGGTTGATTTAAATGCCTATGCTGGCTTTTGGATTCGCTTCTGTGCATATCTTGTTGACCTATTGATCATCGCGTCCTTACGTCTTATGATCGTTCGCCCAATCGTGTTACTATTCGATCTGGATTCTGAGGGTGTTTTTTCGGTCAAAAACATCATGTCTGTGATCATATTCTACGCGTATTTCATCTTCTTAACGAAATATACCGGACAAACATTAGGGAAAATGATCTTTGGAATACGCGTGATCCCATTACACGGGAATCGTCTAACATGGGATACTGTGATCTTCCGGGAATTGGTCGGGCGGTATATTTGCCATACGGTAAAAATTTTATACGTTCTGGCAGGTTTGTTGCCGAAAAAGCAGGGCTTGCATGATTACTTTGCCGACACATGTGTCATTCATGAAGAAGTAGTTAATAAGCAAAGTGTTGAAAAACTGCTACAACAACACTGATGAATATTACGCTCCTCAAGGGAGCGCTTTTTTATTTTCCGGGTTTCCCGTGATCGATACGTTTAATTTTTTACAAACTGGACAACAATGATTGGTTGAAAGGTTGTGACGAAATGATCTGGGTGATCACGGGGGGCATTTTTAGCGGAATAATTTTTTTATTGCTTTTTTCCGATATTAAAATTTACGTGCATTATTCCTTTGATGGTACTGAGAACTTTTTGCAAATTAAAGGGAAGGTCTTCTTCGGAATGTTATCTTTTAAGAAAAGAATTTTACTGCAACAATCTGAAAACGGAATGTCAACACAAAAACCTTTTTTCCAAGAGCGGGAGACAACAGGAGAGCGGGAAAAAAAAGAAATGTTGCAGAAGGACAAAATCACAACAACCGATGGCAAAACCTCACCGCTTGAACAAATCGATCATTTTTTTGAAGTCCTGGGGTCTGGTTACCAGCTACTAAAATCTTTCCTTCGACAAATCAAAATCTTGCGATTCATATGGGTTACGGAAATCGGAACAGGTGATGCCGCTTCAACCGGGATCGCTACTGGATGTAGCTGGGCCCTGAAAGGAAATGTGTTGGCCATCATGCGCCAGTTATTTAATTTACAAACGAAACCGCGAATCCGGGTCTATGCAAATTTTCAAAATCCCGTAATCCGCACGAATTTTCATTGTATGTTTCAAGTGAAGGTCGGGAAAACTATTCTAGCGGGTATCAAGGCGTTTCTTGTTTTTCGCAAGCTGAAAAAAGGGCAAAATTTGAAGAACAAGATGGTGAAAGAGGAATCGACACTGTAAAGGAGGAACTGATCATGGCTGATCACCCATTAAAAGGGTTGATGACCACGGCGATGGAAAACTTGAAAGAAATGGTGGATGTAAACACCATTCTCGGCGATCCCGTTGAAACACCGGATGGCGGCGTGATTTTAACCGTCTCTAAGGTCGGTTTTGGCTTTGCAGCCGGGGGATCGGAATTTGTTTCCGATAGTAAAGGAAGTGAGGCGAATTCTGATAACCAACTTCCCTTTGGAGGAGGAAGTGGTGGCGGTGTTTCGATTACTCCCATTGCTTTTTTGATTGTAAATAAAGATGGGGTTCGCTTATTGCACGTCGATCAAAACACTCATCTTTACGAGAAAATTATCGATCTTGCGCCCAATGCGGTTGATAAAATTCAGCAAATGTTATCCAATGGGAAGAATAAATCGCAATCAAATGCCGCATCCAAGCACGACCAGTCTCATCCTCCCGAAACGAACCCGAAAGACCCGGCTTCACCGCCAGATTTTCAAATCTAATCGGTCAACCGGTGCCGTTTGTGCATCGGTGTTTTTATTAATTTAAAGGTCAATACCGTTCCTTTTGTTTGTATTTTTTTGATTATTTGTTATGATAAAATCACGATTGGTTGTAAGGAGGGGAAAAGATGGCTGAAGTACTTTTCGGGGGAAAACCTGTTCAACTTCTTGGCAATGAGGTTCGGGTCGGTGATCCCGCACCGGAGTTTACGGTGATCGACCAGGACCTTAATGAAGTTCATTCAAGCAAATGGAATAACCAAGTTCGTCTAATCGCTTCTGTGCCTTCGATCGACACGGGCGTTTGTGATGCGGAAACACGGCGTTTCAACGAAGAGGCGGCGAATCTTCCCGGTGTACAGGTCATCACGATCAGCGCGGACTTACCTTTTGCACAAAAACGCTGGTGTGCCGCCAGGGGAATTGAGAATTTAGAAGTACTTTCCGACCATCGGAATTTTTCGTTCGGTGATGCCTTTGGTGTGCACATGAAAGATCTCCGGCTTTTAGCCAGAGCTGTTTTTGTCATTGATTCAACTAACACGATCGTCTATAAAGAAATCGTACCTAATGTTCATGACCATCCTGATTATGAAAAGGCGATTCAAGCGGCAAAAAATGCC
>CALKAK010000166.1 GCA_937983015.1 uncultured Bacillaceae bacterium
AATGCCCCGTTGTAGTTCACTATCGGTGTGTCCAGTTTCAGTTCTTTGTAATAGAGCTCGCTCGTACGATAGGAACGTCCCGTGGCGATCATCACCACGTGACCTTCTTCCCGTGCCTGTTTTAATACTTTTTTGTTTTCTGCGGAAATCGTCTTATCATCTCTTAACAACGTACCGTCTAAATCCAGTGCGATCAAATAGCGGTCTTTCATTAACGGAATCCTCTCTTTTTGAAATTTTCCCCATGTATCATAAATATCCATGGTACACTTATTGATATAGGAATAATTTTACAAATCGTTCATAAATGTTGTGTATTCTTAAAATGGCTTTACATACTAGTTTACTGGAAAAAGGTTAAAATTCAACCGATCGAATCTTACGAATTATGAAAGGGAGGTAAAAAATGATCACCATTGAACGAAAAACGATCCTGTCAATCCCGCTTTTGGAAGTTGTCGCGGAACAAAATCGTAACAAAGAGGTCGGCACTATCTTTTTCTTCCATGGCTTTACAAGTTATAAAGAAGTGAATCTCCACTATGCATATTTTCTTGCGGAAGAAGGCTTTCGCGTCATTCTCCCGGATTGTGAATACCACGGTGAACGGGCGAGTGATAAAGCGAGAACATTCCCGGAATTGGGACTTAATTTTTGGAATATCATCATCCAAGCGATTCAAGAATTGCAAGTTTTACGCGATGAATATGTGGTGAAAGGAAAAACCGATCCGGGGAAAGTCGGGGTGGCCGGAACATCGATGGGGGGCTTTATCACTTTGGGAGCCCTCACGCAATATGATTGGATCTCCGCCGCCGTCAGTTTGATGGGGTGTCCCGCTTATATCGAGTTCGCCAAACTAGCGATCAGACAATTTAAAAAAGACGGCCATTTTTTACCGTTTTCTGATGTGGAAATCAAACGGGAACTGGAAAGGCTTTCCCGTTTTGATCTAAGCCTTCATCCGGAAAAATTAAAACAGCGTCCATTATTATTCTGGCATGGGGAGAAGGACACGATCGTTCCGTATCGATTGGCTTACGAATTTTATCAAGCGGTAAAAGAAGATTATCACGCGGTTCCGGAGCGATTGCAATTTATTGGTGACCCCCAGGCAGAACATAAAGTGACCCGGCGAGGTGTCGAAGCGACTGTGCGTCATTTCCAAACTTTCCTGCGTTGATTTGGTCGGTCATTTCCATATACTTTCCACCCCTTTTTTGCTAATATAATACTAAGAAGGTTAAAGGAGTGTTAGCTGATGGATGAGGGGTTGAAAGAAAATCTTCTTAGTGCACTGGAGCAAGTCATCGATCCCGAATTAGGTATTGATATCGTTAATTTGGGTTTAGTATATGATGTGGATTTGACAGAAGATGGAACCTGTATCGTAACGATGACATTAACGACGATGGGCTGTCCGTTACAGGGGATTATCGAAGATCAAGTGAAATATGCGCTGAGCGATATACCTGAGGTAAAAGAAACGAAAGTTAACCTCGTCTGGGATCCACCGTGGACGATGGATCGGATGAGCCGCTATGCCAAAATCGCTCTCGGTATCGCTGACAGGCCATGATGGAAACGATTTGGAAATGGTTATTTACACTTGGGACCATCATTAGAAAGGGCATATTATACACGGTATGTATAGTATGCCCTTTA
Organism: uncultured Bacillaceae bacterium; assembly: GCA_937983015.1. GTDB lineage: Bacteria > Bacillota > Bacilli > Bacillales > Caldibacillaceae > CALGAD01. Next base: position 1,666 of record CALKAK010000166.1, read on the forward strand.
TTTTTTTCGTTCCATGAGCCTTAAAAATTTTTTGGATCAATGCCCAGTATTGGTATTCAAATACAATAATAAAATAAAGAACACGAAACTCCTCTTTAACACTACATTTGCCGAACAAAGCGATAAAGGAGGTTCGTGTCCTGGCTGGTCTACATTATCTCTTGTAATATTTCCGCAAAAAGAAAACGCGAATGATTTTCGTTGAGATAGGATTGCTGTTAAAATACCTGCTATTACGTCTTGATAATTGTGTTTTGGTACGAGAACAACAGACGGAACTTACTATTTAAAGAAGACAGTCGGGTTCAAATCGTGATCAGGATTCATTATCTAAAATAGCTTTGATTATGTGAAGGGAGTAGTACCGTGTATGAAGATCGCCTGCTTGAAAAAAGCACCGAAAATGCCAATGCCCAGGTATTTTCAACCGGTTGTTCAACCGGTTTTTGTTTCTTTCGTTTCCGCGGAATGGCCGATGAAGGAAATCAATAACCCGATGATGATCGCAAGCATAACCCCTGTTTTAAAGTCATATGTAGCCCCTTTCATAGATCCGACGATGTAAGTGATGAGCTGGGCCAACCAGAAGCTCCAGAAAAAGGTCCAGAAATATTTCATCCTATCCACCTTCTTTGTTTTATCTACGTCAATCATACCACAATTTTCTGTACTGAAAAATAAAAATGGTCCGACATGTGCGGATCCGGTTTTCCTACAGGCTTGCCCACCTTTTTATGGTTCATCCACATTCATTCAGTGAAATTTCAAACTTTATCGTTCTAGCTGGGTAAACGCCCGGTCAATAGTGAAGGGAGCGAATAAACTTTAGAAGGGAAAAACTGCCTTTTTAGTCATAATATCATGCTACTGACTGGATACAAGAAGGGATGGGTATGGAATCACGGCGATTGACGCTCAATGGCGAACCGTGCATCATTCATTATCCGGAAAGACCAAATGGTTTTGCAATTCTTTTGCTAGGAAACCATCATAATTTCCTCCCGCGGTCAGGCGAACATTACTGGCAGCGCCAGGAGAAGCGGCGATTGATCTTGAAGGCCTTGTTGGAGAAGGGGTATACGATCTATTTTTCCAACTTTTTCGGACAGCATATGGGGAATGATGCCGCTTGTGATCTGGCAAGAGATTTATATGAATATATGAAGCGAACGGAGATCTTGAATGAACGGATCCATATCATCGCCGAGAACCTCGGTGCGAAGATCGCCCTCCATTTTTTACAAAAAAATCCGGATATCCTCCGTTCGATTGTTTTTATCAACCCGCTTTTTTCCTTGCGCTGGATGCAGGAATTATTAAAAGACCAGCCTTTCGTGTACCGTCGTTTTTTGCAGGAAGTCGCGAAGGCCTATCGATTACGTGATGTAGAAAGTGAAAAATTTATCTATCAGGAGCCGCTAACAATCCATATCAACCGCTGTCCATTTAAAATCATTCATATACTAAAACATGGCGTATATGATGAAAAATGGGTGCGAATGTATCATAACTATTTATTCGATACAGGAACAGCACTTCATGTATTGCTTCGCGAACGGGCGGATGACTTTCTGCAAATCGCGGGGGAGTTGTTCCGCACGACCGAGGCGGAACTTTAACGTGACAAGGGGGAACGGCGGGTGGATAAATGTTTAGTATTCGGTGCTTTCGGTTATCTTGGCTTTGAACTAGTCCAAGAGCTTTTACAAAAGGGTCTGGAAGTCATTCATGTGGATATAGGCGATGAATTCGAGCCCCCGGAATATCTCGAGGATAAAGAGTTCTGGGTGGCAAGAAATGCGAATTTTTCTGTAAAAGATGTGAGGGACATACCCTGGGAGGGTATCGATACCTGTATTATCCCGACTTGCGACTGGGTTTATTTTGCGGAAAAAGAAAGAGGGGAGATCAGGAAGCGGCTGACACAATTCTTTGCGGAAAGTAAAGATGTGTCTGTGAAAAGGGTTCACATTCAGCGAGATGACCGTGGTGAGAAGTTTCTACCCGTAGAACTGGAACAGACGTGCGAATTGACCATTACTGTTCCGGATCTATATGGTGGCTGGCAACCGCCGTCATCCTCTTTTTACAAAATGTTTGTAAGCGGTGAACAGGCAGAATTTTCTCCACCGGAAGATGCCCTGAACGTGCATGATGCGGCGAGAAAGATACTTGAGATCATCACGACGCGAAAAGGGCGCTTTTCATTAAAAAAACAAACCGGTGATCAAACGTACACCGTTCACCGTACAGAAGGAAAAGCCGGGGCTGGCAATGGGGTAACGGCTAAAGAGCCATATGATGAAAAGGAACAGGATGTATTTTATATCAAAGAGACAGAAAATGAAAAAGAAGTCTTAAAAAAGATGCGGCAACGCGTTGTCAATTTACTGAGGGAAAAATGAGTCCGCGAGAATAAAGGATTGCACTCTTTTTTATTTTGGGTTAAAATTAGGACCAAGTCATAATATTAAATAATATAATATGGGTATATAAAGGAACTCTGGAGGAGTGAAGCCATTGAATGCAGGGATAATCGGCGTCGGCAGTTATGTTCCGGAAAAAGTTGTGACGAATTTCGATTTGGAGAAGATCATGGATACATCGGATGAATGGATCCGGACGCGAACAGGGATTGTGGAACGGCGCATCGCGGCGGAAAATGAAAGTACCGCGGATATGGCTTACCGGGCGGCTCAAGCGGCCCTTGATGCTTCTGGTATCCATCCGGAAGAGCTCGATATGATTTTGGTTGCCACAGCAACCCCGGATCGATCGTTCCCATCCGTGGCCTGTGTTTTGCAAGAAAAAATCGGTGCGAAACATTGCGCCGCAATCGATATCAGTGCGGCCTGTTCCGGTTTTATCTACGGGCTGATCACCGCCGGACAATTTATCACATCCGGTGCATACCGTTATGTCCTCGTTGTCGGTGCGGAAAAACTGTCAAAACTAATCGATTGGAACGACCGCAGTACCGCGGTTCTTTTCGGCGATGGAGCGGGTGCTGTCGTGATGGGACCCGTATCGGACGGGCGCGGGATTCTCGCTTTTGAACTTGGGGCCGATGGCAGCGGAGGCAAATACTTGTACGAAGACCGGTATATCATGATGAACGGTCGGGAAGTGTTTAAGTTTGCCGTCCGGCAGATGGGTGAGTCGGCAGAAAATGTCATCGTAAAAGCCGGACTCGAAAAAGAAGATGTTGATTTCCTGATTCCGCACCAGGCGAATATACGTATCATGGAAGCGGCACGTGAACGTCTTGGCTTACCTAAGGAAAAAATGTCAAATGTGATTGCCAAATATGGCAATACCTCAGCTGCATCGATCCCGATCGCGTTGAAAGATGAATTGGCACAAGGGAAGATCAAAGACGATGATATTGTCGTTATGGTCGGTTTCGGTGGTGGCTTGACCTGGGGAAGCGTACTTCTGCGCTGGGGAAGGTAAATCCTTTTTTCGACGAAATGAACCAATCATGTAGAAGAAACATTTCTGAAAAGGAGATGTGGGTATGGAAAAAAGAAGAGTGGTGGTAACAGGTGTCGGTGCAGTGACACCTTTGGGCAATGATGTGGCAACTTCGTGGTCGAACTTGATCCAGGGAAAATCAGGAATCGGCCCATTGACCCGGTTAAATCCGGATGATTTTCCGGCTAAAGTAGCCGGTGAAGTGAAAGATTTTCAGCCGGAAAAATACATCAATCCGAAAGATGTCCGGAAAATGGACCGGTTTACTCATTATGCGATCGCGGCGGCACTCGAAGCGGTTGAAGATGCCCAACTTGTCATCGATGAGGATAATGCCCATCGTGTCGGGGTTTGGATCGGTTCGGGAATCGGGGGTATAGAGACGATTGAAAATCAGCATAAGAATTTTCTTGAAAGAGGGTATCGCCGGGTCAGTCCTTTTTTCGTACCG
>CALKAK010000167.1 GCA_937983015.1 uncultured Bacillaceae bacterium
GAAAAAACAGAAGAATAATTAATGTAATGTAAAAAAGGTAGCATGATGCTACCTTTTTTATTGCACGGAATCACGTATGCAGTTCACGATATCTCCGGGTTAATTGTTTCCAAAGTCGTTTCAATTTCGTCCAGCGCAATTCGATCAATGGTTGTGCAAAGAGGCGAATATATTCGCTTGAAAGGAAAAAAATGAGCACGAGGGAGAACAGGCTAAAAGTTGCGACAAGATATCCTTGGGTGAGCCATTCCGGCCATGCGATCGTCCTGAAGACCTGGATGAAAAAACCATGTAGTAAATAAACATAAAGCGTGTATTTACCTACAAAGGTGAAGCGGTATCGTTTCTCGGGTACAAGGACGAAGAAGCTAAAGGTCATATTCACCGATAACAAGTAAACGACAATACGTTGTAAAGCCGGGGTTGGTAATACGGTTTCCATTTCCGCGTAAACCTTCGAGCCAAACAACCAGCGAAAATCAAAATCCGGGAAAGCATAAAACAGGAAAAAAGTGATCAGTAAGATGTTAATCGCAGGAAAGATCAACACTTTGGAACGAAGCATCCTGAAGTGCTCCCGCTTCATATAGTAGCCTAACAGGAAAAAGGGAAAGAATACAAAGGTCCGGGATATACTGAGAAAAGTACCGGGTATATCGAGATAACCGATACCGATCCCACAAAAGAGCGCCAGCAACAGGCCGAGAGCCGGTTTAAAACGGGCGAATACCGATAATAAAAGATGCCAGAAAAACAGGCTGAGCAGGAACCATAGCGACCATTCTGGATAAAAATAGTCAAAATCTAAAGCATCATTTATTAGAAAATAATAGAAAAATATATAAATGGTTTGAAAGATGAAATAAGGGATGAGCAATCGCTTGATCAATTTAACAAGCTTTTTTTTATTTAGTTCTGGACTGGCAAAGTACCCTGAAATCAAGATGAATGCTGGCATATGAAACGTATAAATGGTATTATACAGTGCACGTATAAAAATACTTTCATCGATCAAGGAACGGATGAAATGCCCGAAAACAACGAAAAAGATTAACAGGAACTTCCCATTATCAAAATAGTAGTCTCGTTTTGCCATAGGAACCTCCTGTTGGTCAAATATCGATTAAATTTTTTGGGGTGGAAGTTGATTGTAGAGGCAGGATCGATTTTTTGCAATAACATTTGCAAGAACGGATTATACGGGAGATGACCGGTGAACGGATGATTAAGGGGATATTAAACAGGGTTTTGTTAAACAGCATGAGCAAGTTTAATATTTTCTTCACTGAATATATTATATCGCAAAATCGTTATTATTACTTGACACTTCATTTACAGGTCGATTACAAATACATTCATTGCTGAAATTGTTCCATTTATGAATCGATACTATTCGTTTTTCATAGAGAAAGGTCTCGCAAACACTTTGTTAAGCGTTCACAAGACCTCAGATAAACGATGCTTAACACTTTATCCTTGTTAATAATCAAATCTTTATAGCCTGTTCGATTTCTAGTTCCTCTCTCTTACCAATTGGATTGATGAACTGGTAACCGTTAAACTGGAAGAAGAAACCGAGCATCAGGAAAATAGCGGATAAGACTTTGATTTGGTTGGCATATTCGGCTGACCAGGTGCTGGCATCGGCCACATCCAGTCCAGGAATTAAGAATGCGATCGAAGCGGGCGCAAGATTAGAACCAATTCCTTGACCCCATTTTCGGATCATGGAGCAGGTGGCTTAAATAGACCCTTCGTTCCGCGCGCTCACCTAAGAAAATACTTTTGGCTACTCCGTTTCCGATCTGATTACTATAGGTAAAAAACCGGATTAAAAAGCCGAAGAACGTTCGGCCAGCTAAACTACCAAAACTCCTTGTGGTTGAAAGTTTCGTTCTTTCTTTGGAATCAACGGTCATCACGGCATTGAGTGAACCGTAAGGTACATTTACAAATGTATAACTAACATGCCAGAGGATGTACGATAAAGTGCAGATTAATAAGCGCGCAGTATAATTCCAACTCGAACTATCGATAAACATCACTGCGGCGGAAAACGATAGGATGATGCCTCTCCATATGATCTAAGGTTTAAATTTTCCTGACCGTCTTTGGGAGTAAAGCGGTCGATTAGCGCACTGACAATCGGATCATTAATCCCGTTAAATATTTTTGTGATTAAAATGATTAATGAATAGTGAGTCAATTTGATCCCGATATACTTGATGTAGAAAATGAACATGAAACTGGAGATTAAGCTAAAACTCATGTTACAGTCAAAATCACCAAAGAAGTAACCGATGATATCGCGAAAACCGAATGGACGTTTGGAATGATCGTATTGCGTTGTCGCTGCTTATTGGCCGGCAGGTTGCATTTTCGGTGCTGAGGTCATCACTAACGCCTTCTGTGAAATTTTTTTAAAAGGGGTTACATTTATCGAAATGGTTAGGAATGGAAAAGTTGAGTGCACTAGTATTCGTAATCGATTCATGTTTCGTACAAGCATGCTTGTTTATCAAAATTAAAGCGTTTTCAAAAAGAGCGAGGGTGCACTACCATGCCAGAATGGCATTATCCATAGTGGTACGAACATTACTTCGTAGAAAGATTTTTTATGAACAATTTTCTGAACCGGTTCATATAATTGTTCAATTTGTTCTAAGAATAGTTGATATATAGATCGTATACAAAGGACAAAAATAAGGGAAATGTGACATTTTTAACAAAATTATCATTTTAACAACATCTAAAATTTTTTTCACGAAAGGACAGTTCTGTTCGCTTGAATTTTGGGAATGTTCAAATATAATCAGATTAAAGATTACGCGAATTTTTATATAAATTTTCATGCGAATGATTTTTCCGAAAAGCGAGGATGGAGCCGTGAAGAAAAATCGTTTGTTGCTTTCCGCAGGGTTTTTTGTGATCCTATTCGCGGTTTTCGGCCTTTTTTCCTGGGATTTTATCCAGGGGAAAATGTACGAGTATAAAGTGAAACAGGCTCTGGCAAATAATGATCGCATTTTCAGGGATGAAAAACCGGAGGTGAAAGTAGGGGAGGTGGCTCCCGATTTTCAGCTAGAGACCTTGAACGGGGAGCCTTTTCAACTTTCTGATCATCGAGGGAAAGTTATCCTTTTGAATTTCTGGGCCACCTGGTGTCCGCCCTGTCAATACGAAATGCCCCATCTGCAAAATTTCTATGAAAAAAATGAAAAGCGACCATTCGTGGTGGTCGCTGTCAATTTAACGAGTCAAGATCAAGGTTTATTGGCGATTGAAGAATTCGTCAAAGATTTTGGTCTTACCTTTCTAGTGCCCCTTGATTACTATGGAGAGGTAGGGATATTGTATTCGGCATATGCGATTCCGACCAATTACATCATTGATCAGGATGGAGTCGTCGTCCACAAACATCCAGGACCTGTTGATGAAAACATGTTAAACGAATGGATCGATCCGCTCTTGGCCGATGACTAAACCATTATACTTGTAGATCTAGTAACGCATCATCAAGATCGACAACATGTTTCCGTAAAGGTTTTACATCGAGATACTGATTGGAATTGGTTATGACAACGGCAGTTGTGGTCGAATATCCCGAATCTTTCATCTTCTCCGCATGAAATGTAGGTAATAGCTGTCCGCGTTTTACCGTATCCCCCTGTTTAACATATGGGGTAAACACTCACCATTCAGATGGACCGTATCGACACCGATAAAGATCAATACTTCAGCGTCTTGATCCGTCGTGATTCCGATGGCATGATTCGTCGGGAAGAGGGGGGTCACGACCCCAGCGTCTGGTGTATATACCTTGCCACGTTGTGGCTCGATGGCAATTCCTTTACCAACTAGCCCTGTGGCGAACAGAGGATCTTGAAAATTCGATAATGGCACGATTGTACCGATCAAAGGACTGGGTAATTTTTCTGGTTTAACAGTTATCATGTAGGGATTTTTCTTTTTCGCTTTTACATGATCAATTTTCGATTCATAACCGGAAAATAGGATCAGTAAGAATGCAATACCAAAAGATGTTGTAAGTGCAAATAAATAAGGTATGGTGTAAACGCCGGTATCGACAGAACGCTTGGTAAGACGAGACGCTAAAATATCCGTTGATCGCACCGTCTAAAGCACCGGTGAGGGCGATGATTACGATTACCTTTCGATAACGAATCACAATTTCGTAGTATAAAATTTCTGTCGTTCCTGTAAAAGCACCGCAGAGATGGCCAGGCTTTTTAATTCTTTTTCCCTAGATTTCGTGATTTTTGACCATTGCCGTTCTTTCGTCTACTTGTTATTTATTATTAATTTCCTCCCTCGGTAAAATGGAAAGAACCATCTCCACACCTCTCTTCGATGATCTAGATCTTTCACAATCATCTGTTTTAATTGTGAAGCATATCTAACGGTCAATAGGATAAAATCACTTTCTTCGCTTTCCAATCACTTTAACCTCATACTCTTATATTATTAAAAAAGTCACTCGATCTCGCATTTAAAAGTTTTTTCAGAAACAGAATATTCTTTTCCGTGTATTCTGGTTATCTCACTGGATGTTGTTCATTATTTTTTGATAATGTCAAAATATGGTATAGTAGTAATAGCAGATCAAGAAAGGATGGGTGCGATGTTATACGTCGAGCTAAATAACGGTCTCAAGATGCCGCAATTGGGATATGGCGTTTGGCAAGTAAGTAATGAGGCGGTAGTTCCTGCGGTGAAAAAAGCGCTGGAAGTTGGTTATCGTTCCATCGATACCGCGATGATCTACAGGAACGAAGAAGGGGTCGGGCGCGCGGTTAAAGAAAGTGGGATTCCACGTGAGGAATTGTTTATCACAACAAAGCTATGGAATGCGGATCAAGGTTATGAAAATGCACTTAAAGCCTTTGATGAAAGCCTGGAAAGATTGGGGCTCGATTATGTAGATTTATATTTAATTCATTGGCCGTGTCCGGATTTTGGTCTTTATGTTGAAACGTATAAAGCGTTGGAAAAAATTTACAAAGAAGGCCGAGCAAAGGCCATCGGTGTAAGCAATTTCGATATTGAACATCTTGAAAAAATTCTTGCCGAATGTGAAATCGTTCCCGCGGTCAACCAGGTTGAATGCCATCCATATTTACAACAAAAGGAATTGAAAGAATTTTGTGCGAAACACGAAATCAAGGTTGAGGCGTACAGCCCGTTAATGAACGGTCGGGACGTTTTAAACGATGAAACGATCGTGGCCATTGCTAAAAAATATGGGAAAACTCCCGCCCAGGTTATTTTACGCTGGCATTTGCAAAATGGTACAATCGTAATTCCAAAATCGGTAACTCCGAGCCGAATTGAAGAAAACTTCCAGGTCTTTGACTTTACATTAGCGGAGGAAGATATGGATGCCATTGCCGGTCTTGATCGCAATATTCGTATCAATGCCGTTCCGGCAGAATACCATCAGAAATAATTTTTGACTTTACCTTTAAGTTTTAGCAGTCCCTTTATGAAGCGGACTGCTTTTTTCATACAATAGAGCGAATTAAAAAAATTCTTTTGATTTTTTCTAGTGGAACATAGGCAATAAACGATCTATGTTTTGCTCAGTTTCAATCAAAGTAGAGAAAATACGGAATATTAAAAGTCCGAGCATTTGTCAAATCATTTTTTCTACTTCATACTAGTGTTGCGAACATGTTTTTGAATGTGAGGGATCGTCATGAAATTAAGTATACTCGATCAAGGGCCTGTGACGAAAGGAAATCAGGCTCCGGAGGCATTGCAGAAAGCTGTAGAACTCGCTCGGGTTGGTGAAGAACTCGGATATGAACGAATCTGGCTGGCGGAACACCATAACACGGATGCTTTCGCCAGTTCGGCCCCAGAAATCACGACAGCTTTTATTGCGGCGAAAACGAAAAAAATCCGTGTAGGTACTGGCGGAACAATGATCATGCATTACTCCCCCTATAAGGTTGCTGAAATATTTAAAACGTTAAGTTCATTAGCACCAGGGCGAATTGACTTCGGGATTGGTCGGGCTCCCGGTGGAGATCAGAGGGCAATTTATGCTCTGGCTGAAGGGCGATCGGTTCCGTTTGATGAATTATATGGAAAGATCGATGATACTTTAAAACTAATTGCCGATGAAGAACCGGTTAATCCGATTTACCAAAATTTAATCACCTCACCGGTTGATGCACCGTTACCGGAAGCGTGGTTGCTCGGATCTAGCGGTCAAAGCGCCGTACAGGCGGGAGAAATGGGGCTCGGTTATTCATATGCGCAATTTTTTACCGGACAAATCAGTAAAGAAATTTTTGACATATATCGTAGGAGTTTTCGCCCTTCCCGCTTCATGGAAAAACCTCACGTGATCGTCAGTTATTTTGTAACCGTCGGGGAAACGAGGGAAGAAGCCGAGTATCAAGCCCGTTCTGCTGACATTGCCCGGCTAGCTTTACAACGGGGGCGCATTGTTCAATATCTACCACCGGAAGAAGCCCATAATGTTCCGCTTACTGAAATGGATAAATTATTGATTCAAGAAAATCGGAAAATGAATTTTGTCGGTTCGGCCAAAGAGGTGGCTGAACGTTTGGTTGCAGAGCAAGAAAAATATGGATTCGATGAAGCGATGATCTGTACCATACCTCATTCCCA
>CALKAK010000168.1 GCA_937983015.1 uncultured Bacillaceae bacterium
GCTCAAATGAATAAACAGGGTCTTACTTCGTCTTGTTCAGTTTTCAAGGTTCGATTTGCAATTCGTGATTCCCAACAACAAAATTTATATTATCATGTTTTGAAGTGTCCGTCAAGATTTTTTGGTTTTTTCTTCATCATCCTGACGGCATATAGAATTATAATATGGATTTATATAAAAGTCAATAATTTTTAGGAACAACTTTTTAACTTGTTTAAACGGTTAAGCATCTTGTTCTTTTCTTCAAAAATCAACGATTCCATTACCGATTTTTCCAGCCACGTTTATTTCATTCCCATTGTTTACTACTAGCCATTTACAGGCCAGTAAGATTTTATTCGAATGTTTTCTTGATAATTTTATTTCATCTCACACCGTTTACAGACTTGTATCAGGATACGGTTATAAACCTACTTTGTCATGCATAGTTTGATATAGATATATTGGACGAGGTGACCACAAGATGAGGGATATTTTCATCGTCATAAATGGAAGGAAAATTAAAAATTATAGTGTCGTCATTTTCACCGCTTTAGTTACCGCTTGGTTAATATTTGTCCAAAACAATTCATTTCCTGCTATGAAGCAAATTTCCGAACCGGTTGCACTATATAAGGGAAAAAAAGGAGTTGCATTAACATTTAACATTACTTGGGGAGATACGCAAGCTGAATTAATCATTGATCAACTGAAAAAAAACGATGTAACCGCAGCTACCTTCTTTCTTTCAGGGGCTTGGGCGGAAAGAAATCCTGATTTAGTAAAAAAAATTAACGAAGCCGGATTTGAAATTGGCCTACTCGGTTACAATTATCTTGATTATGAAGAACTTGAAGATAGCCAAATACGTCGTGATATCCGCCGGGCGGAGGAAGTTTTTCGGAAACAGAATATTAAAATTGAAAAAATTCTCCGGGCACCCACGGGGTATTTCGATAAAAGGCTCGTCGAAATTGCAGAAAGCATGGGGTATACAGTCATTCACTGGAGCATCAACACTAATGATTGGAAAAATCCAGGTGTAGAAGAAATTATAAATTCAGTTAGCCCGGTCAAAAATGGCGATATTATTCTCCTCCATGCTTCTGATTCAGCTTTGCAAACGCCGATCGCTTTGCCGGAAATTATAAAAATGATCCAAAACAAAAAATTACAGCTCGTTACAGTATCGGAAATGTTAGTTGAAGGCGAAGTAGAAACAAAAGAAATTGAATAAAAAGAAATGGTTAATTTTATCTCACAAATTCAAGAATAAATCCCCTGCCCATTACGTTAACGATTGGCAGGGAAGAACTGCATTATTTGGTCAAAAACATAAAATATATACGTTCTGATGTTTACGGAACCAGGGACAAAACCTTTATTGATGAGGTATTTTTATTTTAGTTCAATTATTTTTTCTTTTTGTTTCATTAGTCGTTCTTGCTTTGATTTTTCGATAAACTTGGGTAACACAAGCAATTGATAAGCATTGCAAGCAATTAGGGGATAAATCATCAAGTGTAACCATACTGGATCATTCAATCGTAAAGCAGGAAACCATTCGATAATGGTAATAACGACCATAAAGAACAGTGACGGAATAAATACTGCCTTCTTTTCGGCCAGTTTCATTTTCACGAAAGCAATTGCTAATCCGACAAGTAAAATCAAAGCTGCCACTAAAACATATGAATAAATAGAGTCACCTTCATTCGCAAAAATGATATAGCGAAAATATACGAGATCAAACAAAGCAAAGGCTATAAGGCCAACTTGTATTGGAATCCATAACGTTCGAAAAAAACCCAGTCCTAAACGATGGACCATCAAATAGGCCAAATACCCCATTTGACTGATCACGCTAAACAAAAATCCCATTCCCAAATACCATAAACTAACGAAAAACAGCTCACCCGCTTCAAATCCCATAAAGGAACCACCTTTTTCAAACCACTGAATCAATAAGCCGACAAAAACAGTAATGAGACCGCCGACAAGCATGGTTCGTACGAACATTCTACTCCAATATTTTATGCTCACAGCCCATCCCCCAGCATTAACGTGTTATTATCGGAAAATAAATAATTCTCCTATAATTGTACATTCACTACCTTGAAAATTCTACATATTCGCTCACCCGAATAATTTGCATGAAACATTCCAACCTATATATGAAATAAAAAAGAAAGGAGCAAATAACATGAAAAGGAAACTTTGGCAGATGCTCCTGTTTATAACATGTTTCCTTACCATCGTCAGTTGTTCCACGATGGATGATGAAACCAGTAAAATGAATTATGAAGAAACCAAAAAAATGGTTGTTGATATATTAAAAACAGATGATGGTAAAAAGGCGATAAAAGAAATATTGGCGGATCATGAAATGAAACAAGAACTGGTGCTTGAGCATTCGGCTGTTTCCGAGGCAATAACAGAAGTTCTTCTTTCAGACAAAGGTAAAGATTTTTGGAAAAAGTCCTTTGCGGATCCTGAATTCGCCAAAACTTTTGCAGACAGTATGAAGAAAGAACAAGAAGAATTAAGCAAAAATTTGTTAAACGATCCGGAATACCGGCAAAAGTTGATCGAAATCATGCAAGATCCCGAAGTGGAAAAGGAAATCACAAACTTATTAAAAAGTAATGAATACCGCTCCCACTTACAATCAGTGATCACCGAAACTTTAGAATCCCCGGTCTTCCAGGCTAAAATTCAGGAAATCCTGTTAAAGGCGGCTAGCAAACAAGCTAAGGGTGAAGAAGAGAAATAAAAAGACCAACTGCATCTGCAGTTGGCTTTTTTAAGGAATTTATTGAGCAAAAGGGCTAACCTTTTCTTCGCTTTTTTCTTCGAAACGTTCGATGATCTTTTCGGCAATATTAAAATAAATTTTCCCGATCGGATGATCGATTTGATAAACTGAAGGTGCAAAATCATCATCGTCCCAATAAGGTTGTTCTAAAGGAATTTGTCCTAACAACGGAACATTCAATTCTTCGGCGAGTTTCTTTCCACCACCGCGGCCAAATACATATTCTTTTTCTCCAGATTTTGTCTCGTAATAGGACATATTTTCAATGACACCAATAATTTCATGTTTCGTTTGTATCGCCATCGTTCCCGCTCTACTGGCAACAAAAGCAGACGTCGGGTGTGGAGTTGTAACGATGATTTCCTTGCTTTTCGGCAACATCTGATGGACATCTAAAGCCACATCACCGGTTCCGGGAGGTAAGTCGATCAACAAGTATTCAAGATCGTCTCCCCAATTAACTTCTTTAAAAAAGTTATTTAACATCTTCCCGAGCATCGGTCCCCGCCAAATTACCGGGGAATTATCTTGGACAAAAAATGCCATAGAAATAACTCTTACACCGAACCGTTCAACCGGTATGATTTTGTTATCCTTTACTTGTGGACGATCGATAATGCCCATCATATCCGGCACACTAAATCCGTAAATGTCAGCATCAAGTAAACCCACTTTTTTCCCTAATCGGGCGAGATTTACTGCGAGGTTCACGGCTACAGTTGACTTACCAACGCCACCTTTTCCACTGGCGATCGCAATCACGATCGTCTTATCATTGGCTAAATAACCTTGCCCGCCATCAACCCCAACGGGCCGGAATTTCTCGACGATATCAATTGGCAGCTGGGCAAAGCGGATACCGACAGTATGGGCACCGGCTGCTTTTAATTGCTTAACGATTTGTGATTGAATAGCAAATTGCTCTCTTCCGTTCAATTTGCCGATCGCCACTTTAACACTTACGTGAGGTTTTCCTTCAATCTCTTTTACAGAGAGTTCCATTAGGCCATTCGTTTCACCGATTGTTCTTTGTAAAAAAGGATCTTCGATACGGTTGATGATTTCTCGTGCCTTTTCTAGTGTGATCATTTTCATTCCACCTTTAGTCATGCTAACTTCATTATATAGAAATTATCGTAGAATCTCTATAAATAAATCTTTGCAAGTCTTACTCAAAGGTTTATTCGTTACTACCGCTCTTCTCAATCCGATCTTTTTCCTCAGTAAAATAACGCATGACACCTTGATAAATCGCAGCAGCAATCTTTTCTTGATAATCATCCCGTATTAACAATTCCCGTTCAGCGGGATTCGATAAAAAACCAACCTCCACCAGCGCACCGGGCTTTTTAACACTTTTTACTAAATACACATGTTCAATTGGTTTAGCAACCCGTTTAGTATTTTCCAAGTTTTCACGCAACTCCTCTTGAATCAATTCGGCAAATACTTTATTTTCCAGATATCTCGTGCTATAGAAAGTTTGTGCTCCGTACCAGCGCGGAGAAGGCATGGAATTTAAATGAATACTGATAAATAGTTCCGCTTCCGATTCATTAATCATTTCCACCCTGCGCTGGAGATCCTCTCTCTTTCTCCTGCTCAATCCTTTTGTTGTTGAATTAGCCAAATCCGTATCCTCTTCCCGTGTCATTAAAACGAGGGCACCTTGCTGCTGTAAATAATCACGGAGCTTGATGGCGATATTCAAGGCGATGTCTTTTTCAATCGCCTCGCCATGCTCCGCTCCCCCGTCCGGTCCACCATGGCCGGGATCAAGGTAAATGATTTTTCCACTCAAAGGGAGACTCCAGGAACTCGCTGGGAATAAATTGAATTGCTGATTTTGAATCGCTAACAGAATCACTCCTATAACGATTAATGAGGCCAAAAACAAACTCTTGTTTTGCAAAAAAAACTCCCTCCCCTGTCTCTATATCACTATATGGACAGGGTTCGGGGTTTAGAACTTCTTTCCTTTCTGAGAAGGTTATAGAAGTTTCATTTTATATTTCATCTTCCCTTTTAGAAATCCTTCTCGAAACCAATATTCTACTAACCGACTGCACGCATCCAATAAATCGGCCTCAACTTCACGCTCTCTATCCTCGTTCACCCAGTAATGAATAAAGTCGGCTAGACCACGGGAGAATAGGGACAATTGTTTTTGCGATCTCCTGTGAATTTCTTCCCAGGGAACACCAAAATAGCCAAGTCGACTGAACTGACTGCCAAAAAGAAAAGTTTCTACCGCAATATCATAACATCCTTCTTCGATCGCAAATAACAGGCTCTGACTGGCCATAAATCCTTGTCAATCAAAAAACCACCGAAAACTCGTTCTTAATGTTTCTATTGATAACTCCCGCATGAGACTTCTCTCAAAGCGAATTTGTCTTTCCCTTCGTTTTTGCGGAAAAGTTGTAATGACTTTCACGTTGATTCCCCCTTCTCCTATATTTTCTACGCTAACCAGGAGAATCTCCATTTAAGAAATGGCAGTTCTGGAAATGGTTTCATTCTCTTTACTGTGCTATCGCCACATATTTAAAAAGAGGTTCGACCGATCGGTAATCACCCGAGATTTTCAACGAAAATTTTTAAAAAGCCCTGCTGTAAAAGAACCATCATTGCGTACCGTAACAATCATACAAGCAAAAAGGGCGTGGACTTGGTATCCACCCCCTGTGATTCCTTACGTGCTTTAGAAAAAAATTTAAATGATGTTCATATTCGATTCCAGAAACGTTGCCGGGCTATGGCCTTAACAAATTCTTCACCAAAATTCGCTGCTTGATCGGCAAACACCACACCGGCTAAATTATTTTCCTTTGATGCTTGAATATAAGACGAGCCGGTTGTTGCGACTCCGATCGGTTTATAGTTTTTATAAGCAACGTAAATAAAATCTTTGATACTTCCCTGGAAATGATGCGGATCGCTCGCTGAACCACCGACGACATATAGTGCATCGACTAAATAGGGGCTTGTTGTTAAAAACGTCTCATCGACTTTTAACCTTGTGCCATCATTACCGGTTACTGTTCCCAGTCGTTCGCTAATGATCGTTATGAAAACACCATTTTTCCGCAGCGCCTCCAGTGTGCGTTTCACTTCTGCTCCATTAAAATCATTACCGATTAACACGCCAACTTTCATTGTAGTTGCATAACGCGGCGTATTTTCTTGACTTAATGACGGATATTTCGTATTTACAGGTACATGTGTGCCGGATGGCCGCCTGACACCGATATTATCCGCCACGATATTCGCTAATTGTTTATCTACGTTCACTAACAAGTTAACATTTTGTTGACGGACGGATTCGCTTTTTACTTTTCCGAGTTGATAGCTAAATCCTTCAATGGTGTGCTGCTTTTCAACGGGGCTAAGACTATTCCAGAAAATCCTTACCTGTGTAAAGAAATCATTAAATGAAGGGCTGCGTTCGCGTGTGACCCTTCCTTCCACCCGGCGAGGATAGCTAGCAAAACCGCCTTCTTCCGGTGGTGTTGTATACGG
>CALKAK010000169.1 GCA_937983015.1 uncultured Bacillaceae bacterium
CCGGTGGCAAGGTCTACATTGACACTGGAAACACCTTCTAAACTACTTAAAGCAGTGGTGACAGCGTGTTTGCAATGATTGCAGGACATACCCTGTACTTGTAAAGTTACTTGCACGTTCTTCTCTCCCCTTTCCAAAAATAATCAATTTATATTTTCACCCGCTTCAAGCGCAGGGAATTGGTAACAACACTCACGGAACTGAAGGCCATAGCCGCTCCCGCAATCCATGGTGCCAAAAGACCGAGGGCGGCAATCGGGATTCCGAGACTATTATACACGAGTGCCCAGAATAAGTTTTGTTTAATGTTTCGCATCGTCGCCCGGGATAATCGAATCGCCTTCGGAATCAATTTTAAATCGCCACCGAGAATGGTGACATCTGCAGTCTCGATCGCAACATCGCTCCCCGTACCGATGGCGATACCAATATCGGCCACCGCCAGAGCGGGAGCATCATTAATTCCATCGCCGACCATCCCAACCTTTTTGCCCTGCAATTGCAATTCCTTGATGCGGTCGGCTTTATCCCCGGGTAAAACTTGCGCGATGACATGGTCAATGCCAACATCTTTTGCGATCGCCCGAGCGGTTCTTTCATTATCCCCCGTTAACATGATGACATCAAGACCGAGTTGTTTTAATTCGCGAATCGCTTCTTTCGCCGTTTCTTTCACCGTATCGGCGACCGCAATCACACCTTGATATTTCCCATCGATGGCAATCACCATCGCCGTTTTCCCGGAGCGTTCATATTCATTCATGAGTTCTTCGAAAGGAGCGATCGCCACACCGCGATCGCGCATCAATTTCCGAGTACCAACTAAAACATGTTTGCCATTGATCATCGCTTCAATTCCATGACCGGGTATAGCCGTAAATGTTTCGGTTTCTAATAAAGGAATGCCTTGTTCTTTTGCATACTTAACGATCGCTTCGGCCAGCGGATGTTCTGATGCCTTCTCCGCACTGGCTACGTATTGTAAGAGCTCTTTATCACCGATAAAATCGGTGACCTCCGGTTCCCCTTTCGTAATTGTTCCTGTTTTATCCAATACAATCGTATCGAGTTCCCGGGTTCGTTCTAAATGTTCGCCACCTTTAAACAAAATTCCATTTTCCGCCGAACGACCGGTACCGACCATGATCGAAGTCGGCGTTGCAAGCCCTAAGGCACAAGGACAGGCGATGACTAAAACCGCAATCGCCGTAACTAGAGCGAGCTCGAGGTTCCCCGGGGTAACGAATGTGATCCAGATGATGAAGGTCAAAACGGCAATGACAACGACGATCGGTACAAAATAACCGGAGATGATATCGGCCATCCGCTGGATCGGTGCTTTTGAGCCTTGCGCCTCTTCGACGATTTTCACGATCCCGGCAAGGGCCGTATCTTTTCCGACCTTCGTCGCCCGCATTTCAATCGTTCCGTTCTTGTTCAATGTCGCTCCGATCACTTCGGAACCCACCGTTTTTTCAACAGGAATGGATTCCCCCGTTAACATCGATTCATCAACGGCGGTACTACCTTTGACGACTACTCCGTCAACGGGAATTTTTTCCCCCGGTTTAACAATCAAACGATCGCCTACCACGACATCTTCTACCGGAATCAATATCTCTTTTCCTTCACGCACCACGCGGGCCTGTTTCGCTTGTAGACCGAGCAGTCGAGATATGGCCTGTGTCGTCTGACTCTTGGCCCGCACCTCAAGATATTTACCGAGTAGAATCAATGTGATCAAAACAGCGCTCGTTTCAAAATATAAATGGGGAACATATCCAGAATTCCCTATAGTTTTGATCGCTTCATATAAGCTATAAAAGTAGGCCGCGCTCGTACCAAGGGCAACAAGCACATCCATATTGGCGCTGCCGTTCCGTAAATTTTTATACGCCCCGACATAAAACTGCCAGCCGATGAAAAATTGTACGGGTGTAGCTAAAAGAAACTGGAACCAGGGGTTCATAAAAATCGCTGGTAGCTCGATGCGGAAAAGATGATCCAGCATCGTGATCAATAAGGGTAACGAAAGAATGCCCGCCACGATCAGTTTTGCGCGTAACGCATTTATTTGTTGTTCTTTATGGGCTTTTCTTTCCACAGCATCTGCTTTTACCTTTGCATCATAACCGAGTTTGCGAATACGCTGGATCAATTCCTGTTCGGAGATGACCGCGGGGTTGAATTCAACGGTCGCACTTTCTGTTGCTAAGTTCACGGTTGCTCTCGTTACGCCATCCTGTTTGTTCAATACCTTCTCAATTCGCGTAGAACAGGCGGCGCATGTCATGCCAAACACGTCGAACTCCACTTGTTCCGTAACCACACCATATCCAAGCTGTTCAATTTTTTCCGTTATTTTATCGACCGTCACAACTTGGGGATTGAACGATATCGTCGCTTTTTCGGTGGCCAGATTCACTTGTGCGGTCACACCAGCGATTTTATTTAACGATTTTTCGATCCTGTTGGAACAGGCTGCACATGTCATACCTGTGATCCCGAGCGTGATTTGTTTTTCCTTCTCCATCCCGTCACCACCTCTATTTTGAGAATTGTTTCATGATGTCCACCAGTTCATTAATCGCAGCTTCACCTTCACCGGTTTGTGCGGCATGGAGGACGCAATGCTTCACATGCCGTTCAGCAACCGAATATTCCACCTTTTTCAAGGCGGCTTGAACCGCACGAATCTGCACTAATATATCAACACAATAACGATCTTCCGTCACCATTTTTTGAATGCCACGAATTTGCCCTTCAATTCGTTTCAGGCGGTTAATGATCGTTTGTTTTTCTTCTTCGGTGCGTGGAACGACTGGATGATCGCGCAAATATTTCCCCATCACGCACTCCCCTTCTTTAATTATACTATACCCCCGTATAGTAGACAGATTC
>CALKAK010000170.1 GCA_937983015.1 uncultured Bacillaceae bacterium
TTCCTTTGTCAAGAAGCCCGGGCTAATTTTACACCACTACTTGAGACTATAACTCGTATTCTTCTTGCAGAAAATCAAACGATTCATCCGAAGTATTTAAAAAAATTAATTCAAATCGGTATACGGAACTTGATCGTTGAAGATGCCGAATCCAAAGGGATCACCCTGGAAGAAATGATCGACGTTCCGTCATGGCTCGATATCGTAAGTTTAGTTCAGCAGGCGTTTGAGGCGGCCGCTGCGAAGAAGCCGCTTCCGATTAAACCGCTCTTGCAAGGTGCGGGCATTCTGATCAATGAAATTCAAAGGCGAAGCCTTGTATTGCCCATACCTTCTACAACGATAGACGAAAACTTAAAAACGTATGCCCATTCGGTTAATGTGACAATTTATGCTCTTCAAGTGGGTAAAGTCCTTGGTTACAACGAATTAATGTTGCGAGATTTAGCCGTAGGATGCTTGCTCCATGATATCGGAAAAGCAAGATCCCCTGAAGAAAAGGGACACCCCGAAACCGGATTTTCGATTTTGCGGAACAATCGCGAAATAAGCTTACTAGCCGCCCATATCGCTTACCAACATCATGAATCACTCGATGGAACGGGATATCCTCGTTCCATTCATGGCCAAGATTTCCATGAATACGCACAAATCTGCGGGCTGTGCAATTTATACGAACACCAGATTGCCAATAACCCGCCGCATGAAGTAATGGAGATGGTGATGACGTTAAGCGGCACTGCATATTCTACCGAAGTACTGCAAGCATTTGTAAGAGCCGTTCCCGCATATCCACCTGGAACCAAAATTTTGTTGCAGGATGGAAAAGAAGCGATTGTTACGAAGATTACTAGCCATTTGCAAAGGCCAGTCGTCCGTTGTCTTTCAACTGGGGAAGAAATATCGTTGGCGGAGCAACCTACAGTCATGATTGTCGGTACAGCCAATGATTAAAGAGGGTACAACGTTCGTAGAGTTTCGCACATTATTTACAAATTTAGGTTACCAAATTTACTGGGAAGTCACTCAACCGGATTTAGTTACAAAGGTAAAATAGGAGCGTGAGATCCAGCTAACGATCGGGAGCCGCACGGCGGTCGTTAATGGAGGAACGATAAACTTGAACCAGGCTCCGTTTCTGGAACCATTGCCCGAATAACCGGAGAAAGCTATAGAAAAATCCTTCATATTTCGCGCCTTTCGGACCGTCCGCTTTATGATCGGATCGGTCCGGTTTTCATCGATTAAGGTTATTTGCTGCCTATTCCGGTCGATCATTTAAAGCGATTGGATCGCTGAAATAGGGGGCATCCAGGATTGTTTTTGATAGTCGGTTTTAATATCCAGAGAAAGCGATACAGCAAACAACGCTTTAAAACTTCCCATTTTCATAAATGGCGTTCACTTTAAAGCCAGTTCGGCGCAACTCCGATACCTATGAGTAACTAAGACATTCACAGAAAACAGTTAATCATTGACATTATGTACCTATATATGTATTATATAATATAAAATAAGGTTATTGAGGTGATATATGGATATTTCTAATCAT
>CALKAK010000171.1 GCA_937983015.1 uncultured Bacillaceae bacterium
CCTTTTTTCTTTTGGTCTAGTAAAATGCTTTACACAAAATTTTATACATCATCCGGGGTGCTAGCTTCATATTTTTTGGTAAATATTTTAGCTTTAAAAAAATGTAGGGAGATTGAATGCGTTTGTTCTGATTAACTAAACTACAAGAGAATAGGGTGAGGTTTATGAAAAAACAATGGTGGAAAGAAAGTGTTGTGTATCAAGTTTATCCCCGAAGTTTTTATGATTCAAATGGTGACGGGATCGGTGATTTGCGGGGGATCATCGAGAAGCTCGATTATATAAAAGAATTGGGGGTCGATGTGATCTGGCTTTGCCCGGTTTATAGGTCGCCGAATGATGATAACGGTTACGATATTAGTGATTATTACGATATCATGGATGAATTCGGAACGATGGCAGACTGGAAAGAATTGCTCGCGGAAGTCCATAAAAGGGGCATGAAATTAATTATGGATCTAGTCGTCAATCATACCTCCGATGAACATCCGTGGTTTATTGAATCCCGCTCCT
Source organism: uncultured Bacillaceae bacterium (assembly GCA_937983015.1). Classification (GTDB taxonomy): domain Bacteria; phylum Bacillota; class Bacilli; order Bacillales; family Caldibacillaceae; genus CALGAD01. The sequence continues at coordinate 514 of CALKAK010000171.1, forward strand.
CAAAGGATAACAAATATCGTGACTATTACATATGGCGTCCCGGGAAAAATGGTCGGGAACCAAACAACTGGGAATCAACTTTTAGTGGTTCAGCCTGGGAATATGATGAAAAAACAGGCGAATATTATTTGCATTTGTTTAGTAAAAAACAGCCAGATCTAAACTGGGAAAATCCCGCTGTCCGAAACGACATTTATCAAATGATGACATGGTGGCTCGATCAAGGAATCGATGGTTTTCGCATGGATGTGATCAACTTTATTTCAAAGGATATGCGTTTTCCTGATGCTCCAAATCCAGAAGGGAAAAAATACGTTCCGGGCGGTCAGTTTTACGTAAACGGTCCCCGGATTCATGAATTTTTACAGGAGATGAATCGAAAAGTCCTGTCCAAATATGATTGCATGACTGTCGGGGAAATGCCCGGTGTAACCGTGGACGATGCGATTCTTTATACGGCACCAGAACGGAAGGAACTGAATATGGTTTTTACATTTGAGCATATGGATCTTGATAGTGGTCCGGGCGGGAAATGGGATTTGCGGCCATTGCAATTATCGCGCTTAAAGAAAGTGTTAGCGAAATGGCAGACGGGTCTACACGGAAGGGGCTGGAATAGCTTGTACTGGAACAACCACGACCAGCCGCGTATCGTTTCCAGGTTTGGAGATGATGGCAAGTACCGGGTGGAGTCGGCAAAAATGCTGGCTACCGTACTCCATATGATGCAAGGAACTCCCTATATTTACCAGGGAGAAGAAATCGGTATGACGAATGTGCGTTTTTCGTCCATTGATCATTATCGGGATATCGAAACGTTGAACATGTATAAAGTAAAAGTTCTCGAGGAAGGCCAGGACGAGGAGAAAGTGATGGAGTCCATATATGCCAAAGGACGGGACAACGCCCGGACACCGATGCAGTGGGACGATAGCCCGAATGCCGGTTTCACAACAGGCACTCCCTGGATCGGGGTAAACCCGAATTATAAAGAAATCAATGTGAGACAGGCCCTCGCCGATAAAAACTCAATTTTCTATTATTATCAAAAATTGATCCGCTTGAGGAAAACGTATCCCATCATCGTTTATGGCGATTTTACCTTGCTTGATCCAGAAAATGAAGAAACCTTCGCTTATATTAGATGTTATAACGGAGAAAAATTACTCGTAGTTTCGAACTGGACTGGCGAGGAAGTGCTCTTTACCATGCCTGAAACAGCAGAATTTACTCCACGAGAGCTTTTAATCGCCAATTACGATGATGCCGTGATTCCTCCAGGAAGAGTTCTCGTTCTTCGCCCCTGGGAAGCGCTCGTTTATCGAGGCGAATAAATGTATAAATAACGGCTTGCGTGTTTTTTTCCGTGTCAGCCTTTCTGAACAATCACATCGAAAAGAGGTGTGCTATGGGTAAACAGTGGTGGAAGGAAAGTGTGATCTATCAAATATATCCTCGCAGTTTTAAAGATAGTAACGGGGATGGTATCGGTGATTTACGCGGGATTATCGAAAAACTCGATTATCTTGAATTTCTCGGTATTGATGCCATCTGGCTCTGTCCGATTTTCGCATCACCAAATGTCGACAATGGGTACGATATATCCAATTACAAGGAAATCATGGAAGAATTTGGAACGATGAATGATTTTGACGAATTACTGGAAGAAGCCCATCGCAGGGGGATCAAGATCATCCTCGATCTTGTGATGAATCACACGAGCGATGAGCATCCCTGGTTTCAGGAATCACGTTCGTCACGGGAAAATCCGAAACGGGATTGGTATATCTGGCGGGATGGAAAAGACGGACGGGAACCAAATAACTGGAAGTCGATTTTCGAAGGGTCTGTATGGGAATTTGATGAAAAGACGGGTCAGTATTATTTTCACACCTTTTCCAAAAACCAGCCGGACTTGAACTGGGAAAATCCTGAAGTGCGGAAAGCTTTGGAGGAGATGGTCACCTGGTGGATTCGTAAAGGGATCGACGGTTTCCGGATCGATGCGATTTCGCATATTAAAAAAGAACCGGGGTTCCCTGATATGCCCAACCCGCACGGACTCGATTACGTACCTGCGGATCCGTATATGACCAATGTTGATGGAATTGAAGAACTCCTGAATGAATTTAGTAGAAACACGTTTAAAAAATATGGCGTGATGACCGTCGGCGAGGCGAGTGGTGTAACCGCTGAAGAAGCGGAAAAATGGGTTAATGAAAAAACGGGATTTTTCAACATGATCTTCCATTTCGATCATACTGGACTATGGAAAAAATCCTCAGACGATGGTGTTGATGTGGTCGCCTTGAAAAAGGCGCTTTCCCGTTGGCAATATGCCCTGGAAGGAAAAGGCTGGAACGCACTCTTTCTGGAAAATCATGACCAGGTACGCTCGGTATCTCGTTGGGGCGATGAAGGCCGCTTTTGGAAGGAAAGTGCTAAAATGTTAGGGGCGTTTTACTTTTTCATGAAAGGAACCCCTTATATTTATCAAGGGCAGGAAATCGGAATGACTAATGTTCAGTTTCCGGATATCGACGATTATGATGATATCGGCATGAAAAATTTTTACCACAGTGAACGCAAAAAAGGTCGCTCCCATGAAGAAATTATGGAAGTTATTTGGATGCGCGGTCGGGATAATTCCCGCACGCCGATGCAATGGGATGATGGGCCTATGGCTGGTTTTACTTCAGGAACAACATCCTGGCTGGGAATTAATCCGAACTATCCAATGATTAATGTGGCCCGCCAAATAAAAGATCCCGATTCCATTCTCCATTTTTATCGTAAGATGATCCAACTTCGGAAACAGGAGCCATGTTTCGTATATGGAACCTATCGCTTGCATTTACCGGATGATCCCCATTTCATCGTCTATACCCGCAGCTTGGGTGGAAAGAAAGCACTGGTTCTCTGTAATTTTCATCATGAAGAAAAAGAATTTACGATGCCGAAAGAGTTGTTGCAAGAGAAATTCATTCCTGTTCTTGGCAATTATCCATTATCCCGAAAGCCACTTTCGTACAAGATGAAGGTACACCCTTATCAAGTGATCGTCGCATTGAATAAATAATTCTTATTATTATTCTAATAAATACACTGATCAAGGACGGACAGAAAAATCTGTACCGTCCTTTTTTCTCGATTATGCAATTGTGGGAAAAGGCAATATGTTTGTAATGTTACATAACCTTTGTTAAAATTTACTTATGTCACATAAGCGGAGGGAGTTTTGCTTGAAATACGTTGATCCGATTAAAGACATCGGGCAGATCGACCGGATGAAAAAAGTTTTACGGGAATCATCACTGCGAGACTATGTGTTCTTCGTTACAGGGATCAATACGGGAATCAGCGTGAGCGAATTGTTACAGTTGACAGTGGGGGATGTCTGGGACGGAAGTCATGTACGGGATTTTTTACGAATTCGTGAGGGCAGGAAAGAAAAAGTGTTTTATCTGAACAGTCGTGTCAAAGAGGCCATCAAGGAATACATTGAAAAATATCAACTGAAACAGGGGGATTACTTGTTCCCTTCGCGAAAGGATCATCTTCCCATCAGTCGACAACAGGCATACCGGATCATCAAAAGCGCGGCCCGCAAAGCTGGTGTCACCGGGAGAATCGGCACTCATTCGTTGCGAAAGACATTCGGTTACCATGCGTATGTTAAAGGCGTAGCCATTTCCCTCTTGATGACGATCTTCAATCACCATTCTCCCAATGAAACCCTCCAGTACATCGGAATTGATAAGAACGATCCGATCGCAATAAGAATCGATGTCAATTTATAAAAACTTTTGCAAATAAAAAAAGCTCCACAAAAGTGGAGGCTCCCGGGTTCAGTTGCTTTCTAAAAAACTTGGCTCATTCATAGCGACATTTTTCAAATCTTTTACGATGCCATCGTTTACGTATACTTGTAACGTTTCTTTATCTTTCATGAATTTAAAGATCCCGTTGTCAAAATCTGTTCCCTGTTCTTTAAAAAAAATCCCTTCGTAAACCGTATCTTTTGTATGATTAAACGTTAGCCGGTAGTGATCCCCTTCTTTGATTAGATAGGCACGAATACCTTTTTGGTACAATCCTTCCTCATCTTTGATGTAGCGGCTGACGGATATGATATGCAGATCGACAAAGGGAATTTCTTTTAGAAGAACGTTGATCAACGAACCTTTCGTGATTTGTTCCCAGCGACTCTGTGCCGTCTGTCCGAGGATGATTTGCGTGATATGTTTTTCCCGGGCGACTTCGGCGATCACCTTGGCTACCGGACGGGGTTCGTTATCCTTCAAGATGAATTCTGCCCCGGGATGTTCGGCCGCCAGCTGTTTCCACTTTTCAATATAATAGGTTTGTTCCGCATCCATTTCGTCAAAAGGCCGCGAATCCACGGTTAAAATGTATAAGGGACAGTTTAACATGCTGGCGATCTTGCAACCACGACGGATCAAACGTTCACCATTCGGTCCGTAATAGACACAAACCAATATGCTTTCATCCATCCGGCTCATTTCGTGCGGCATAAAAAGTTTTCACCTCATCGATCTTGTAAGAGATGGTACACAGACATATCGCTTTAGTTTGACTATAAGAGATTACTCCCATTCCGTCAACTTTTTTGGTATCACCGTTATGTTTCGTATGAAAATATGGAATAGCATTTTTGCTTTGATTCCCAAGAGAAAAGGAGTGGGCCCTTTTGTCAACCATTCATCTCATGATATTTTTACCCTTCATCTTCGCGATTATCGTGCCGCTCATCGATCGTTTGAGTAAACGAAAAGTTCATACCGGTGCATTTGTGCTCGTCGTACCACTCGTTTTATTTGTTTATTTATTGCAATATATTCCAGAGGTCGTAAAAGGGAACATCTCGACCGCTTCATTTTCCTGGATACCTGACCTGAATTTTACCTTTACTGTGGTCATCGATGGCTTCAGTTTGTTGTTCGGGTTGTTGATCTCCGGGATGGGTGTTCTCGTCGTTCTTTATTCTATCTATTATCTAGCGAAAGAGCGGGAAGCCCTTGCGCATTTTTATGTTTATTTATTGCTGTTTATGGGCGCGATGCTTGGTGTGGTCTTTTCCGATCATTTGATGATCTTATACGTATTTTGGGAATTGACAAGTATTTCTTCGTTTTTATTGATCGCATACTGGTATGAGCGGAAAGCCTCACGCCAAGGGTCGTTGAAAGCCCTATTAATCACGGTAACCGGTGGCTTTTTCATGCTGGCTGGCTTTATTCTTTTGAAAATGATGGGAGATACATACAGTTTTCGCGAACTGATCGATCAGGCGGATGAACTGGCAACGCATCCGTTCTTCTTAGCGGCGATGATTTTGCTTCTCATCGGGACTTTTACGAAATCCGCCCAATTTCCTTTCAGTATCTGGCTTCCTGATGCGATGGAGGCCCCGACTCCGGTCAGCGCTTACTTGCATTCGGCAACGATGGTTAAAGCGGGGATCTATCTTGTGGCCCGGCTTACACCTTTGTTCGGAGGACATGCCCTCTGGTTCTGGCTTGTCTCCGGAGTTGGCCTGGTTACTTTACTTTATGGTTCCTGGACAGCGATAAAACAGACGGATTTGAAAGCATTATTAGCCTATTCCACGATCAGTCAATTGGGACTTGTGATGTCGCTGATCGGTGTCGGCTCCCTGGCCTTTTATTTTCGAGAGGGGCCACTCTTTACAATTTTTGCAACGGCTCTTTTTGCCGGGATCTTTCACCTCTTCAATCACTCCACGTTCAAAGGGAGCCTGTTTATGGTCGTTGGGATCATCGATTTAGGTACGGGGACCCGGGATATTCGCCGGCTCGGCGGTTTGCTCCATTTAATGCCGATCACTTTCACCGTTGCGGTAATTTCCGGATTTTCCATGGCTGGTTTGCCACCATTTAACGGTTTTTTAAGTAAAGAAATGTTTTTTCAGAGCATGCTCGATGTGCTCGAAATCGATGTCTTCGGCTTGAAAACATGGGGCATTCTCTTTCCGGTTATAGCCTGGGTGGCTAGTGTCTTTACCTTTGTTTATGCGATGATTTTAATCTTCAAGACATTCACCGGAAAATTCCACCCGGAGCGCCTGAACCGACCGGTGCGGGAAATGCCCTTCGGGATGTTATTCTCGCCAATCATTTTGGCCTTGATTGTAATCGGCGGGTTTTTCTTCCCCAATACTTTATCTAAATTTATATTACAACCATCCCTCTATTCTTTATTACCGGAGGCAGAACAAAGAGGAATCGGTCATATTTCCATCTGGCACGGGTTCACTCCGGCTTTTTGGCTGACCGTAGGTGTGGTCCTTTTCGGCATACTTTTATACCTCACGCAGAGAAAATGGCGTAATATTTACCACCTGTACCCGAAAAAATTGACCTTAAACGGCCTCTATTATGGGAGCTTGAACGGTTATGAACGGCTATCATACCGGGTGACAACTAGCTACATGACGGGTTCATTGCGCCACTATCTCCTGTACATTTTCACGTTTTTGACATTGGTGATGGTTATAAGTCTTATCAGGAACGGAAATGTGACGGTAACGGTCGCCAATAACCATCCTGTTGCTGTGATCGATATCGTCATTGTGATCGGAATTATCGCCGCGGCTATTGCAACCTTATTGACGAACAGTCGCATTGCGGCAATTGTTTCATTAAGTGCGGTCGGTTATTTAGTCGTCTTACTCTACGTTATTTTCCGGGCTCCGGACCTTGCCTTGACACAAATGGTTGTCGAGACAGTAACGACCGTGCTATTCCTGCTCTGTTTTTATCACCTGCCAAAATTAGAAAAACGATTAGAGCCGGTAAAATTCAAGCTGACAAACGGTATCGTCTCTGTTACGTTCGGCCTTTTGGTGACCGTTTTATCGATACTGGCTTTCAACCATAAATTATTCCCGCCGATCACTTCTTTCTTTGAAAATTCTTTCGAACTTGCCGGTGGTAAAAACATCGTCAACACGATTCTCGTTGATTTCCGGGGATTCGATACGATGCTGGAAATTTCTGTACTCGTTATTGCCGGGCTTGGTGTGTACTCGCTCATTCGTCTCGGCTTAAAGGAGCGTGATACAGATGAAAGCTAACGATGTAATTTTGCATACGTTAACCCGCGTAGCCGTTTTCGTGATTTTTACCTTTGCCCTTGATTTATTCCTTAGCGGTCACCATGAACCCGGCGGCGGGTTTATCGGTGGCCTGGCGATCGCCAGCGGGATCATTCTTTTCTATCTGGCTTTTGGTTATGAAAAAATTAGTAAGAACCTGCCCGTTAATTTTATCAAGGTGGCGGCGGCGGGAGTAATGATCGCCGTTTTAACCGGCATGATCGCCCTGTTATTCGGTGACTCCTTTTTGACGCATCATGTTTTTACCATCCGATTACCGATCTTTGGGAAAACGGAGATCCTGACTTCGACCCTTTTTGATACAGGCGTGGCGCTGGCGGTCATCGGTGTGGCGGTACATATTATTCTGACGATAAGTGAGGATCGGTCATAATGGAAATTTTAATGGCGATTTTAATCGGGATTTTAGTCTCAATCGGTACGTATCTCGTTCTTTCGAAACAAATGTTGCGGGTCATTTTAGGGATTTCTTTATACAGTCATGCCGCTAATTTGCTCATCATCACGATGGGAGGTTTAAAAACGGGGAGCCCCCCTTTATTGAGTGAAAAAGAGGCTACCTTTACGGATGCCCTTCCCCAGGCTCTGATTTTAACTGCGATCGTCATAAATTTTGCGGTGACCGCGTTGATTCTCGTGTTAAGTTATCGCACGTATAAAAAACATGGTACAGATAACCTGGAAAAATTAAGGGGAAATGAACATGAATAACCTCGTTGTTTTGCCAATTGTTATTCCATTATTTACCGGGATGTTTCTCATCATGTTTAAAGAGCGAATATTTTTCCAGCGTTTGCTTGCATTTTTGGCCCTGGCCGGGACAAGTGGTGTAACCTATTTTCTCATCTACCAGATTGACCATTTGGGCATACAAACCTTGCAAATGGGAAGCTGGCCGGCTCCTTACGGTATTACCCTGGCTGTTGATATGTTCAGTGCTTTATTGCTTTTAACTGGTAATATCGTTGCATTATTATGTTTATTATTTGCATTTCGCTCGCTAGATCCACAAATTGAAACGACCTATTTTTATCCGCTTTTTCTCTTCTTAATCACCGGAGTGAATGGTTCGTTTATTACCGGGGACTTGTTTAACTTGTACGTATTCTTTGAGATGTTATTGATCGCCTCATATGTTCTTGTTTCCCTCGGTGGGAAACGGAGACAGTTACGGGAAGCGATGAAATATGTGGTCATCAATGTGATCTCTTCAACGCTCTTCCTTTTTGCTATCGCCTATTTGTATTCGCTCACGGGAACGTTGAATCTCGCCCATCTTTCCGTGCGGGTTGCGGAATCTGGTCAAGATGGTTTTACCACGGTTTTAGCCTTGTTATTGCTCCTTGTTTTTGCGATTAAGGCCGGTCTATTCCTCTTTTTCTGGTTGCCTGGTGCTTACAGTGCACCACCGACGGCGATCGCGGCACTTTTTGCCGCATTGATGACAAAGGTGGGAATTTATGCGATTTTTCGCATGTTCACCCTCGTTTTTTATCATCAATTATCGATCACCCATTTGTTTATAGGGATTCTGGCGGCGGTCACGATGATATTGGGTGGATTTGGAGCTTCAGCCTTTGGCGAGATCAAGCAAATTTTGACCTATAACGTCATAATCGGTGCCGGTTTTATTTTGGCTGGACTGGCTACTTATACTCCGGAAGGTCTTGGTGGTTCTGTGTTTTATTTGATTCACGATATGATCAGTAAGGCTCTCGTCTTTTTAATCGGCGGTACCATTATTCACCTGACAGGTACGACGAAGTTAAAAGATATGAGCGGACTTATTCGTTCCCATCCGGTTTTAGGCTGGATGTTTTTCCTCGCCATTTTGGCTTTAGCCGGGATTCCACCATTAAGCGGCTTTGTTGGGAAAGTTCTCGTGACGGAAGGAACTTTTTCGAGTGGATATTATTGGCTCGGGGCGATCGGTCTTGCGGCCAGTTTAATGATTCTGTATTCGTTATTAAAAATATTCATGAACGCGTTTTGGGGCGAGACGGTTCTGAGTATCGAGGAAGAAAAAGGGACGACGCGGGGCTTGATGTTACCAGTGGTGACGCTCGCCGCTCTGACGGTAGTCATCGGCCTTTTTGCCGGTTTCTTCGTTCCATATATCGAACAGGCGGCATATGGGTTAATGCATCCGGAAC
>CALKAK010000172.1 GCA_937983015.1 uncultured Bacillaceae bacterium
AATTCCAGTTTTTCCGCTTCCAAAATCATTTCATACATTTGTTTTGTCGTCTCTAATGGTTCAACGCCGAGTTCTTGTTCTAAAACAGCACAACATAACCGGTAATATTTAATCGTCCGAGGACGGTTATTCTTTTGATAATAACAATACATCAATAAATCGGTAACTTTCTTTCCAGGTCCGGTCGATGGTGAAAATTCGCTCACACCAGTAAATGGCTTCATCAAACTGTTCTTTTTGCACATGAATTTGGGCGAGACGTTCTGCTCCCCGGAGAAAAAGTTCTCGGAAATATTCCCTTTTACCGGCGATTTGTAAGTGATTCATATCCGGTAAAAAATCGCCCATCCCCTGTGTGAGCAAAGAGTAAGCTTTGTCCAGATCCTGTTCTTGCAATCCTTCCAGCATCCAGTGTTGAAAATGAAGAAAGTCACATTCGATATTGGCCAGGGGATTGATTTTATAGCGCTCTCGTTGCGGATGATGAAAAAAGGCGCGGACCGGGCCTTCCGGTGCGGTTCCAGCGTTTTGTGCAAAGAATTCATGATCACCTTGAATTCCTGTTCAGCCCGTTTTTCCGGAACGTCCGGCCACAGCTGTTCATAAATTTCTTCGCGCGTCCACTAGCGGTCTTTGAACACGATTAGAAGCTGGAACAGCTCCCTGGCCTTCCCCCGCTACCAATCTTTTTCTGTCACCGGCCGGTTCCCAAGGGAGAGGGAAAATGTCCCGAAAGTCGTGATCTTTAGCGCGTAGCCCGGATGGAAATCGATCGTTTGCACGCCGAGCTGTTCCAATAACCGGTCCAGGAAAGAGGAGGCTAGGGCCTTCTCTTTCGCTTTTAACAGGAGCGGGATAAACGTCTACAAGTCCCGGGGAGCAAACAAAGTCTCTCTTTTCAAGAGAAATTCTTAGTTACCAAGATGGATTTCCTGCAAGAAAATCGTGGTCTCCTGAAGACATCGCTCTTCTTCACCATTTTCATAGGCGATCAGGGCAAGCCACATTGAACATAATGTATACCCGTAAGCATCGCTGATCTCTTTGAACATGTTCCGGCAGTCGGAAAATACCTTATCCGGCGCATTCAGATCTCCGGAATAAAAATAGGCGATACCGAGAGAGAGGCGGATGTAAGTTGGAAGCCAGGTATCATGCACTTTTTCGGTTTCGTAAAGGGCTTTTTCAGCAAATTCCTTCGCCTGTTCAAATTTTCCCGAATGGCTGTATAACAAACTGATTCCCATGTATGGTTCGGCTTTTCCGCGCGAGACATCGATTGTCTCCATGAATTCCAGGGCGGTCGTATAACATTGTTCGATGAGATCGTCAGGGTAGGAAGCTAATAGTTGTTGCGCATGACCGAACCGCATCCAACCACAGGCTTCCACGAAGGAGTTTTTATCCTTCAATCCGTGTTCGATTCCCTTCGTGGCAAGATGTTTTGCTTCACCGCCGGCGGTAAACTGGGTCAATTTAAAAGTGTACGAGAAAGAATTTAAATCGATCATCGGATTGAATGGCGCGGGAAAAGCGCCATTATTCAATTTACTGAGCGGCCAATTAAAACCAGCGGAAGGTTCGATCCTTTATAAAGGCGAAGAGATCACCCACTTTTCTCCATATATGCGCACGCGGAAGGGGTTGGCCGCTCCTTCCAATTGACGAATGTCTTTCCGAATTTACCGGTTTTTGAAAATGTCCGTCTCGCGGTGCAATCGCAAATGGGGATTCGTTACAAGATGCGTAAGATCGTAAATAAATACCAGTATGTGCTGGATAAGTCTTGGGATATTCTCCGGCTCGTGTTGCTGGAAGAACAGGCCTTTCAATTTGCGAAAAATCTCTCCCACGGCGATCAGCGAATACTGGAGAACGCCTGTATTTTAGCGCTCGAGCCGGAACTGTTACTCCTTGATGAACCGACAGCGGGGATGTCGGTTGAGGAAGTACCTATAATTCTTGAAGTCATTGAAAAGATCAAAGAAGAACAAGATAAGACGATTTTATTGATCGAACATAAAATGGACCTGATTTTGCATCTATCCGATTCGGTGACGGTGCTGTACAATGGGGAGTTTCTCGCGGAAGGAACTCCGGAAGAGATCATGGCTAACGAAACGTTCAGACGGCCTATTTAGGAGGGCTGTATGAAGGAAAACATGCTGGAAGTTAATGATATCTACACGTATATCGGGCAGTACCACATCCTCCAGGGTGTGTCCTTTACGGCAAAAGAAGGAGAAGTGACCGTTCTAATAGGAAGGAACGGTGCCGGTAAGACGACCACATTAAGAAGCGTTATGGGACTCAATCCACCCTCTTCGGGAACCAACCGCTTTAAAGGGCGGGATATTCATAATCTGGAAACTTATCAGATTGCCGGGCTCGGAATCGGTTATGTTCCCGAGAATCAAGGATTATTCCATGGACTAACGGTGGAAGAAAACTTGAAGATCGCCATGGAAAAAAATGACCCGCGGACAGATGAGTGCCTGGAGACGGTGTTGTGCTTGTTTCTAGATCAAAAAACAGTTTTGGAAAAAAGAGGCGGGATTGTTGAGCGGTGGCCAGAAACAAATACTTTCCATTGCCCGCAGTTATATGAATAATAACGAACTTCTGCTCATCGATGAGCCGAGTAAAGGTCTTGCGCCGATTGTGGTGGAAAAGGTTATGGCTTTCATTGAAAACCTGAAAAAAGAAACGACGATCATTCTCGTGGAACAAATTTTCATCGTCGCGAGTACCGTTGGCGATCGTTTTTATTTGATTGACGCTGGAAAAACGGTTGCTTCTGGTCAGATGACGGATTTGATTAAGGATGAAGAGATGAAACGGAAATATCTGGGGATTGCCTGAGAAGAGAGGGAGTTTTTAGCAAATATTATAAATATTCTGATTAATGGCTTTGCGAGGGGAATGCTGATTTTTTTACTGGCAGCGGGTCTAACGTTGATTTTCGGTTTGATGGATGTCCTGAATTTTGCCCACGGTACTTTTTTTGCCTGGGGGACCTATGTCGGGGTCTGGGGCTTCACCCTGACTGGAAGTTTTTTGGTTGCGCTTCTCCTGGCGATGGTCGCGGGTTTCGGTTTAGATGCGATAACTGAACGGTTGATCATCCAACCCGTTTATGGAAACCATACCCAGCAAATATGAATAACTCTCGGACTGATGCTTGTTCTCTCAGAAATGTTAAAAGTCGTCTGGGGACCGAATCAATTATACGCAACCGTTCCCGATTTCATGCGGGGAAGCTGGATTTTGGGCAATATCATCGTCATTAAGAATCGGGTGTTTATTATCGCGATCGGTCTCCTTGTCTTTTTCCTCACATATCTACTGTTGAAGAAAACTCGAATCGCTTGGTCGTCCGAGCGGGTGTCATGAACAAAGAGATGGTTCAGGCATTAGGAATTAATATTAAAAAAGTGTTCCTCTATGTGTTCATGCTCGCTTCAGCGATGGCCGCTCTCTAGAAAAGTATGATAGGGAGCTACGGGGAACTTTGTTTTTCTACGGATGATATTTTGTGTCCTTTTATACTTATGCAATCACCCACTTTTATAGGTTGATCAACAACCTTTAAAACCTTATAGCCTGCGCTAATTTTGAAACATCGTATAAAATAAAAAAACCATCGGTCTTAGCGATGGGTTTTTTGCATAAATTAACCTCAAGTATTTACTGTTTCTTTACTCATCTATCCTTAAGCTTAATAATACAATTATTTGAAAACAAAGTAATAGTATCCATCCGCCTCACCACTAGACGTTTTTTTCGGAGAGTATGCATAGGCTGATTTTTGATATATTAGCCCATCCCAGTTTGAATATTTTTTCAAGGTTCCGGAAGTTTTCCTTAAATATGGTCTAAATGCAATATAACCTTTTTGACCTTTTTTGAGATTGAAGGAATAAGTAGTGCTGTCAGAAGCAGAATTTACCCAAGTGAATCCAGCATTTGCTTTAATAGCGTTCCTTTCTGCTGTTGCTGAAACACTATAAGAAGCTGAAACCGTTGTACTGACCTTTTTTGAAATTCTACATCCTGCAGATGTATTACAATATATATCCGCTGACACTTTTCTGGCACTACCTGTCACTTGAGAAGTAGATTTAGGAGTGTATCTCCAATACTCAAAATAAGCACGGTCAGGAGCGACTTCATCAAAATCTGATCCCTCAGGTATTTCAATAGGGGTAGAGCTTATTTCTCTTAAATATATATCGGGTGAAACAGGTTGTAAGGTGCCATTTACACTTTTTAGAGGAATAACATATGCTTGAAGCTCCTCATCCCACACAGCTTTTTCTCTTTCTAATGTGTAGTATTTGTCAGTTAAATGATTTTTTGTAACCGAGTTGAACTCTGAAGCTAGTGAGGAAAATGAAAATGTCAAAAATAATAAACAAAAGCTTAAAGAAAAGGTGATGAATTTTACAATTATTCCCAATAATCACACCTCTGAGAATATTATCAACATTATTATAATCCGGAAAATTTTATTCGTCTACCGATTCCACATAATAATAAATTTTATTATTAGTATCGACATAAGGTTTAACCATCCCTTTTTCGGTTTCAATTGACATATCCTCGTATTCCAAAATACCGGTGTGAATAATAAACTTTTTTTTCGACGGTGTTTCAGTTTCCCAACTGATTTGAGATACATTTACAAGTACATTTGGATCTGACTTAAACCAAGCGAATTGACCATTTTTTTCAATTACATTTGCAACTCCTAACCCTAGCCCATCTCTCATATCTTTTTTATAGAAAATAAAGCGTTCGCCATTTTCATTGATTTCACCGATAAGGTCTTGTAGATTAATTTCTTCTTCTTTTAATCCGTATTCAATAGCTTCGTCTACAGTTTTAAACCATTGCAAATTATCTTTAGCTGCTACAGAACATCCGGTAACAGTAATTAAAACAATTAATAAAATATAAAGGTTCTTCAAAAAATATCAACTCCTTAATAATGTCTATTTTGATAAATCGAATCTAATGTATTTTATGATTTTCAGAAGGAAAAACACCAATCTCATTCCCAGTTTTGTCTAACAAAATCGTCATCGGTTGATTCTTGGATTGAAAACTACTCATTGTAGTTGGAATTCTCCTTGTGATTCTCCCATTCTAAGTTTATTACTTTTGGATTATCCTATCTAAATCGATGCGGTTTACAATAGGTCTGTTTTTATTAATCCGGATACACTCAATTTCTTTCTTTTCACCAACATGTGTCATTTTTTTATTTGTATTTCGTGTGTCCATACGTCGTATCCTTAGAGATTTTTTCACATCAAACTTATCTCCTCAATAATTTCCTCCTTTATCCTTTTATTAAAAAACTTATTTTCAGCTGCTTCAATACCTCCCTCTAACATACTTATCATAATTAAGACCACTATTTTAAGGATGATTTCATTTGGATTAGGATCAATTGATTCTAAGACATTAATAATTCCTCAAACATCACTTTAGTATTGATATTACTTCTCTAGACTATAAATCCATACAATCACCACCAAGGTTTTTAATTAATAAAATTAATTCGACAAAAAAATAATTCTCCTACTACTTTTTCCAAAAAAAAACAGAACTAAATTTCCAACAAAGAGATTAAAAGTCTACCAAATGCCATAAGAGGAAACAATAATTATTAAAAGAGAGATAATTCATGCTTTATTACGAAAATAAATAAAGGCTGTAGAAAGTAAAACTCCAACAGCCAAATCCTGCTAGATTTCTGAAGTTCGAATTTCCAACAAGCAGGACAGAAAATCCATATAGTTCAAATCTATAAGGATTTATTTATAATTATGGATTTAGATGATGTTTTTATACCATTGAACATTCGACAATTTTTTAATTATATCGTTAATTTGAATTTCAAAGTAAATTCCCAACTTATTGATATAAGCTGCCTTGTTAATTACTCAATAAATTTCTACCATCCTTCAGAATCTGTTCTATTTACTTCATGGTCTAAATTTTCTCCCCAATACTTTTTCGTTTTTTTAAATTTCTCAAAATCAGATCCTTTACTTAATATCTTATTTCCATACAAATAAACGAAATTATCTTATATACACAAAGAGGGTATCACGCGGATAATCCTTGTCTCCACGAGATCCCCCTTTTTTAAAATAACGCGTAGCAATTAAATTATTTGCCTAGTAACTGCTTAATGTTTTTTGTGTTTCTTGTTCTTTTAGATAACGTTCCCTTGCTTCAAGCATGATGTCGATGATTTTATCACGGTATTTCTTAGCCCTTCTCAACGAGTTCGTCCGCGCCATTTGCAGTTTCAATGCCGCTATTTCCATTCTTTCGCTTTCGGATAAGATGTCTCGCATTTTTATATTTACCTATCTCCTTATTATCCGAATGATCTGTATGAGTAAAATTTTTGTAGGCAAAATTAATCCCCTCAAATTAGCGAGGTGGA
>CALKAK010000173.1 GCA_937983015.1 uncultured Bacillaceae bacterium
TAACCGTTGTTTTGTCCTTGCAAGATCTTTGGTTTACGATCCTCTTTCTTTTAGCACGCGACTGGCTATTAGGGCTCATTTTTTTCCTCGTTAACGCGATCGTCATCTACTTGTTCGTAAACATATACGCCTGGAAAAGGCTAAACGGTTAATCTTTAGGGGAGGGGTAATTCATGACATTCATGACATATGAAGAACGCGCGTTTCGGGAGACATTGGCGTGGCGAATGAATATCCGAAAAAAGCGTAGTATGCTTGAACGGCTTTCCAAATCGACACAGCAGAAGATGAATGATTTCCTGCCAGAAGGTTTTCATAAAACGGTGACAGAAGCGATCAAAGGCATGGTGCAATCCGTTTTAATTGGTTCCGACCTCGTATTTAAACATGCGATTCCGGAATTGAAAACATTGGAAGAAAGAGAACAATTTATTCGTACGCAACTCGGCAAGTACAGGAAAGCGGCCACGATTGAAGGTGCAGGTACCGGTGCCGGGGGATTCGTTCTCGGGTTAGCGGATTTTCCCTTGCTTCTATCCATCAAGCTCAAATTTCTTTATGATGTCGCTCGAGCATACGGTTACGATTTGCAACAAAAAGAGGAGCGGCTGTTCCTGCTTCTCGTCTTCCAGCTTGCTTTTTCCAGCCAGGAGAAAAAGGTGGGAACCTTAAGTCTTATCGAGAGGTGGACGGATAAAAAGAAAGAGCTAACAGACATTGACTGGCGTACGTTCCAGCAAGAATATCGGGATTATGTTGATTTGACGAAAATGTTACAGCTGATTCCCGGATTTGGTGCGGCGGTCGGTGCTTATGCGAATTATCAGCTTCTCGACGATCTAGGGGATACAGCCATTCATGCCTACCGGATACGCTATTTCGCGGAAAAACAACAATTGCCATCACCGTCCGAATAATATGAGATCGGGTTATTTTAATGAAAAATAGTAACATGAAACATTACAGGGAAATTGGCCGAAAAAGTAAAAACGCAAGTGGAAAAGAGGCGAAGTGAAAGAAAGCCTCAGCCCGCTTGCGCTTTCGTTTTAGCAGCACATTGTTTTTTTCCATTCTTGATAGCGTATGGCACTTGCGATCAACGTTTTGGCGGCGATGAGCATCGCCTTTTCGTTGAAATCGAATTTTGGATGGTGATGGGGATAGACAGGAGCATTTTCCGGGCGGGCGCCGGTGAAAAAGAATGTTCCTTTGACGTGTTGCAAGTAATAAGCGAAATCTTCACCGACCATGCGCGGCGCGATCTCTGTGGTCCGGGTTACACCGGGAACATCCCGGGCGATTTTCGCGAGAAATTCCGTTTCCTCCTTGTGGTTTACGAGTGCCGGATACCCACCGGTATAGTCGAATGTATACGTGCAATCATGTGAGGTTGCGATCCCTTTCAGGATTTTTTCCATCTCCGTTTTGATGGTATCTCGCACTTCTTCCTTGAAAGTTCGCACCGTACCCGCTAGCTTTACTTCTTCGGCAATCACATTAAAGGCATTTCCTGCGTGAAATTCCCCGATCGAAACGACCGCTGTCTCCAGCGGGTCAATCCGGCGACTGACGATCTGTTGCAATTGCGTTACGAATTGACTGGCGGCCACGATCGGGTCCTTCGCCAGATGTGGTTCGGCGCCATGACCACCTTTACCGGTTATCGTGACTTCGAAGACATCCGGGCTTGCCATGATAGGTCCGGAACGGTAACCGATTTGACCTAATGGATCGAGGGACCAGAGATGGGTGCCGAAAATGGCATCCACACCGTCCAGGCAGCCGTCTGCGATCATGCTTTTGGCACCACCCGGGGCAACTTCTTCCGCGTGCTGATGGATGAGGACGTATTCACCTGCCAGTTGATCGCGGAAGGCATGTAAAGCGCTAGCGACTCCTAAAAGAATCGCCGTGTGTCCGTCATGCCCACAAGCGTGCATGACTCCCGGTACTTTCGAACGGTACGGCACGGTTTTTTCATCTTGAATTGGCAGAGCATCGAAGTCCGCCCGTAACGCAACGGTTTTCCCGGGTTTGGATCCTTGAATTCGCGCGACAACCCCGTTCCCACCAACGCCGGTTCGCACATCGATTTCCAGTTCTTGATAAAAACGGGCGATAAACATTGCGGTTTCCGTTTCTTGGAAGGATAATTCCGGATGTTGATGTAAATAGCGTCTCGTTTTTACGAGGAAATCGTAACGTTCATCGAGATATTTGTATATTTCCGTTAGCAAAGATCTTGCACTCCTTTTATGTCGCGATGATTTGATCGTTCATTCTTTCCCGCGATGGTTGAAAGTCCCTTTAGTTTTGCTTTTTCCCGGCGTTTGCCAAAAGATAAGATCGTCCATTAAATGATCTGATGCGTCATAACGATTATGAGCTTGATCCCCATTTCGCATTGGAAACATAACGGTTGCCGATCATCTCAAGTGACCGTCGGCCCCGAATTCTTTCCCCTCATCTTCTTTTTCACCAACAAGATAAAACACTTCATATGCAGGCTCAGGAAAGGGTTCGGGCATTTTCTTTAACTTGGCATCTGGAATCTGGAAAAGGGAGGTCAGCGATTGGTCTTTTTTCCAAAGTCGAAATGCTTCCTCACTTTCCCACATAGTGAAAAAAAGATAAGAGTTTCTTTTTACTGGACGCAGAAAGCGATAGGCGATGAATCCATTTGTGAAATTAAAACGATGTGCCGCTTTAAGAAGATGATGTTCGAAAAACTGTCGTTCTTCTATTAACACAGGATAGTAGTAGAAATGGGCAAAACCGGTATCCCCCAGTTCCCCCCTCTCATCTATGATCTCATACGTGCGCGGCGCAGCGAAAATCGATTTTTTTCTGGATTCATCGAGAAGTAAAGCATGTTCTTCATTATGCATGAAAATGAGCTTACGCTTTTTTTGTTTCTGCCATAATCGATACATATATTCGTAAGTTCCGGTCGTCAAATAAATTTTTTTCATACATCACTATTTCGCCTTTCAATTAAGATAATCCTTTTTTGCTAAAGAAAAAAACAGGTCAAGTTGACCTGCCGAAAAAAAGAAAGGATCGGTTGGATGAAGGAGAATAAAGGGTGAAGAGACGCGATCAGGGAAAGTGCTGCCATTTAAGGGAGAGTTAATGTTTCCATAACTCACCGATACAGGAATAACAGATGTTGCCATAACAATCGTGCTGCTCTTCGATTTTCCTCCCACATTTCATACAAAGTTTTGGCGGCAAATTCCGGAAGAATTCTACAATGTTCGCCAGCATTTTAAACCCCCCTTGTTCGTCGTTGTTTTTATTGTATTATAACAGAAATAAAAAAACAATACTGTATTATAACATTTTTGTTAAATTTTAAAATAATTTTAATTAACCTTGGAAATCTTTGGTTAAAAGGGACAAAGTATTGTATACTATATTCGTATAAAAAAACTTGCCTTGATTTTTTTGTGGCAGGTGGTCAAAATGAAATTAACAGTGATCGGATGCTGGGGAGGGTATCCTCGCGTCAATGAGGCAAGTGCCGGTTATCTTCTAGAAAAAGATGGTTTTCATCTGCTTCTTGATTGCGGAAGCGGCGTATTATCACTATTGCCAAATTATTTACCTGTCGAACAGTTGGATGCGGTCATACTTACCCATTACCACGCTGATCATATAGCGGATATCGGTGTCCTACAACACGCTTTGCTTATTCAAAGCTATTTAACCGAAGTGAAAACACCGTTACCGATTTACGGCCACCCTTTTGCCGAAGAGGCATTTAAACAATTGACGTATAAAGATATAACCACGGGCATCGGGTATGACCCGACAAAGCCACTGGAAATCGGTCCTTTTACGATTCACTTTTTGGAAACCAACCATTCGGTTCCTTGCTTTGCGCTACGAATTGAAGCAGATGGAAAATCACTCGTTTACACGGGCGATAGTGCCTATACAGATGCGTTCATTGATTTTGTTCGCGACGCTGATCTTTTACTCAGTGAGTGTAATTTCTACGATGGAATGGATGGCTCGACCGCCGGACATATGAACAGTAAGGATGCAGCAACCATCGCCGCGAAGGGAAATGTCAAACAACTTGTTTTAACCCATCTTCCGCATTTCGGGGATGTCGAAAAACTCCCGCAAGAAGCGAAAAAATACTTTTCCGGACCGGTACACCTGGCAAAAAAGGGCCAGGTATGGAACATTTAAGAACAAGCGAGTTTTCAAGTTGAGGAGGTATAAGCCATGCTCTATGTTTCCAATAAAGACATTAACGATCCGCGCATAAATCTTGCGATTGAAGAATACATTTTACGTCATCTCGACCCAAATGAAACCTACTTATTGTTTTATGTTAACGGTCCTTCGATAATCATCGGCCGCAACCAGAATACGCTCGAAGAGATCAATACCGAATACGTCGAACAAAATGATATTAAAGTAGTACGTCGCCTATCCGGTGGCGGTGCCGTATATCATGATCTCGGGAATTTAAATTACAGCTTCATCACAAAAGATGATGGTGAGAGCTTCCATAACTTTGCAAAATTTACCAAACCGGTGATCAAAGCGTTGCGTTCCCTCGGTGCGAATGCAGAACTGGTCGGGCGGAACGATATCGAAATCGACGGTCATAAAGTGTCCGGGAATGCCCAGTATGCAACAGGAGGCAGGATGTACAGCCACGGCACGTTATTATTAAATACAAACCTCGATGATGTGGCCAAGGCGCTGCGACCGAAAAAAGAAAAAATCGAATCCAAAGGGGTTAAATCGGTACGTTCCCGTGTCGGCAACATCAACGATTTCATAAAAGAGCCGATGTCGATGGAAGAATTTAAGGATTATTTGTTGAAATTTATTTTCGAAGAAGAAGCCGGCGGGGAAATTAAAGAATACGTGTTGACGGATGAAGACTGGGAAAAGATCATGGAAATTTCCCGGAACCGTTATCAAACTTGGGAATGGAATTATGGCAAATCACCGAAATTCAACATTCAAAAATCGAAACGATTCCCGTCGGGAACGATCGATGTTCGTTTTGATGTGGATAAAGGGGTCGTCCAGGGTTGCAAAATTTACGGAGACTTCTTCGGTGTCGGTGATGTAAAAGATATCGAAGAGAAATTGATCGGCGTCCGTTACGATAAAAAGGAATTAGAAAAAGCCCTGGAAGATGTGGACATCCCCCACTATTTCGGCAAGATCACCAAAGAAGATTTCATCAATTTAATCTATTAATTGGCAAAGGCAAAGTCCCGGGAAAAAGCTCCGGGATTTTTTTATCGTAAAAATATTAAAAAGAGTTGAAACATTTCATTGCCCTATATATAATTAAATGAAAATTTACTTTTTAGATGGAGTAGGAGGAATTAGGAGATGAGTAAGTGGAGAAAGCTTCTCTACGTCTGTATCGCAACAGGCATGCTGCTTTTAGCCGGTTGCGGAAACCAAGAACAGGGAGAGGGAGATGAGCAAGGAAACGGGGAAAAGGAGCTGGCGATCGGGATCACGCAAATCGCAGATCACCCCTCGCTCAACGCTGCAACAGAAGGATTTAAACAAGCGCTTGAAGATGCAGGGCTTAAAGTGAAGTACGATGAACAAAACGCACAAGGAGATCCTAATACGGCGAAGACGATCACTCAAAATCTGGTCGCGGCAAATGTTGATTTAATCTTCGCGAACGCGACACCGGCCGCCCAGGCCGCCTTGAGTGAAACGAAGGAAATTCCCATCGTCTTTACTTCTGTCACCGATCCGGTAGGTGCTGAACTTGTCGCATCGATGGAAGCACCGGGTGGCAATGTCACAGGAACCGCGGATATGCATCCAGAGGCGATACCGAAAACGGTCGAATTCATCGATCAATACTTTGAGGGTTCGGTGATCGGTACCATTTACAATGCCGGTGAGCAAAATTCGGTACGGCAGGTCGAAATCATGGAAGAGGCCCTCGAAGGCACGAACTGGTCACTCATCACCCGTTCCGTAAGCAATACCTCGGAGGTTAAGCAGGCGGCTGATTCTCTTGTAGGTGAAGTCGATGTGATCTTTATCGTCACGGATAATACGGTTGTCTCTGCACTGGAAGGGGTCATCGCAGTGGCCGAGGAACACCAGATTCCGCTATTTGTCGGTGAGCACGATTCTGTCAAACGGGGTGGATTCGCTGCCTACGGTTTTGATTATTACGACATCGGTTATGAAGCCGGGCAACTTGCCGTACAGATTTTGCAAGACGGAAAATCCCCCGGGGAAATTCCGGCCCAGTATCCGCAAAATTTAACCTTGCTCATCAATAAGGAAGCAGCGGTGAAAATGGGGATCGAACTGTTACCTGAATGGGATGACGTAGCTGAATACGTGGAGTGATCTTAATTTTTATCGCCAAATCCTTTATGGCATTACAGCGGAAAAGAGTGTGACGGATCGGATCTTCGTCATGCTCTTTTCTCCTGAAAAGGATCTTTTT
>CALKAK010000174.1 GCA_937983015.1 uncultured Bacillaceae bacterium
GAAAAAATATTTTTTGTGTCGGGAAAAATTACCGGGAACATGTGAAAGAAATGGGTCCGTCCGATCCAATACCAGAGCATGTCATGATATTTACGAAACCGCCGACGGCCATCATCGGGACCGATGCCACGATTCCTCTTCATGCGAACGTTACAGATGCCCTCGATTATGAAGGTGAGCTGGCCATCGTCATTGGCAAAAAAGGTAAAGCAATTCCGGCGGAAGAAAGCTTGGATTATGTATTTGGTTATACGATTTTAAATGATATCAGCGCCCGGGATTTACAAAAACGACATAAACAGTTTTTTCTCGGCAAAAGCCTTGACGGCAGTTGCCCCCTTGGGCCATGGATCGTCGATAAAACAGAAATTACCGATCCCCATGCGTTACGGATAGAAACGAGGGTGAATGGGGAATTACGGCAGAACGGACATACTTCGGAAATGATTTTTTCCATTCCGGAGATTATCGCGACATTGTCACGCGGGATGACTCTCGAGCCCGGGGATATCATCGCTACCGGTACACCGGCCGGGGTCGGTAAAGGTTTTAACCCGCCAAAATATTTACGGTCCGGGGATGTCATCGAAATCACGATTGAAAAGATCGGCACTTTACGCAATACAGTACAGTAAAGTGATCCCATCCAAACTATTCCGCGAGTGTAATCATTATTAGTTTTGGTGTCCATATGCTAAAATTTACCTAGATAAAAAAATAGGGAGGAATTTCACATGAATTTCCGAATGCTTCTCGATTCACATGTGGGCGCCTGGTTTCTGGCAGTTGTATTGTTCATTATCGCTTATATTCTCGTCAATAAACAAAAGGAAAGGGCTGTTAAAGTTCTCTCGATGATCATCCGTTTGTTCTTTTTGGTCATTCTCTTAACCGGTGGAATCATGCTCTATTATATCGGTTGGAGCTGGCCCCATGTTTTGAAAACATTACTGGGTCTTGCCACAATCGGTTTCATGGAGGTCACACTTTCACGTAAAGTGAAAGGCGAACCGTCAACAACTTTGCTGATACTGTTCATTATTTCCCTGGCTACTACAGTATTCTATGGCTATTATTTATAAAAACGATTGCGTGATGGCTCCCCATCAGGTGGATAGAAAGATCTGGACACCTAATGGGGAGCTAATTATTTGGCGTCAAAACAGGAAAATGTAGTCATCCTGTTGTTTGTGGCTCGCGTTCTTTTTTATTTCTTTCGGTCCGATGCGAAAAGCGATGAGTCAATTTACATAGACGAAAGAAAGAAGCCATTTAATAACGATCCATAATCGCCTGAAAAGTTTTCCTTAGCACGCAAGTTTGCTGGTGAAAAGAGGGTGAATAGGGGATTAAATAAAATGGTGCAACTTCCGGATGAAAAGGCATGATTTTCTTAAAGTAATAAATAAAAGATCACTGAGCTCAAAGATTTTTTTGTTAATATTTTTCATTTTTTAAAATACTTTTCCTGTAAGAACGGACATTTTCATAGATTTGCGTGGGAACGTACCTTGATAATTCGGAGAATGGAAGATGCTGGAAAGAGGTGCGTGGTTTGACCAATTGAAAAGATTGCGAACAGAAAACGGCTTTAGCCTTGTTGGTGCAGTGCTAGAGCCGTCTTTCTTTTTTATCTATAGTGCTTTTAAGAAGGAAATTCTCACCTAAAGGATATTTTTTGAGTTTATGAAGGATATGACCAATCGTTTTGCACGATCAGCCGCTGATTCGTGTTTAAGGTGAATTCAAAGCGATCGTGAAGTTTCTCACCATAGGAGTATACGTGCTGAACCGCGCAAATATTAATCCCATTATCAAAAATCATGAAATTCACGCCCTCTTTTGGAGCAAGTTCTTGAAACATGAATTGATTGTAACAATAAAGGGCGTCATATAGAGAGAAGTTGAGCCGGTTTAACTGGTTGACAAAAACAAAAAAAGCATCATTCGATAGCTCATCTATAAGGGCCTCCAGTGCATACGGTAAGGTTTTCCGGATTTTAATCCACTCATTCCCCGTTAATATGTATTCACCGTGATCGGTCAACACCCGGTTAGGTTCCATGAGGATGCCTTTGATCCTGTCGTGATCGATATAAATCTCCCGTTCGTAAAATTCTTCCAGTAAAAACATTTCCTCCTCAGAAAAAAACACCCATTCATCATGAATATACTCGATCGTTCCTTCTAAAAAAGAACGCTTTTGTTGTTGAATGATGGCAAGTCGTTCGTATTGCATACCTACCCTCCTCATCCTTTCTTTTTATTGACAGGTAGGTGAATTTTTATACAGCAAAAAGTTGAATGAGTTCTGGTGAAATTGACCAAATCCGTTTACTTTATGTGATAAAAAAGTTTAGAAGCCTATTTAGAAGACTGGCAATCTATGAAAAATTTGACCTTTCCCGGAAATTCATTGTACAGTAACAGAGAGGATGGAAAAGAGGTGAAAAAATGAGAAGAAAACGACGATTCTTTCTTTATTTTCTCATGGCCTTCTTTTTGCTCGCCGGAAAAGCGGTTGCCGCGGCAGAACAAGATCGCCGGTGGGAGGATGAAACGATTTATTTTATCATGATTGATCGTTTCGCAAATGGTGATCCAACCAATGATTTTGAGGTAAATACGAAAGATCCCTATGCGTATCATGGCGGTGATTTTCAAGGGATCATCGACCGGCTCGATTACATAAAAAGCCTCGGGTTCACAGCGATCTGGCTCACACCGATTTTCGATAACTCTGCTAAAGGGTATCATGGTTACTGGATTGTCGATTTTTACAATACTGAGGAGCATTTTGGAACGATCGAGGAATTCAAGCGCTTGGTTGAAGAGGCCCACCGGCGCGATATCAAAATTATCGTCGATTTTGTTGTGAATCATACATCACCCGAACATCCATGGCTTGAAGATGAGGGAAAGGCGGATTGGTTTCATGAAAGAAAAGAAATTGTAAACTGGGATGACCCGGAAGAGCTAGAGACCGGTTGGATTTATGATTTACCCGATTTAGCGCAGGAAAATCCGGAAGTGGCCGATTACTTGATCGAAGCGGCTAAATGGTGGATCAAGGAAACGGATATTGATGGGTATCGACTCGATACAGTTAAACATGTTCCTATAGCATTTTGGCAACGGTTTTCTCAGGAAGTTAAGGCAGTGAAAGAAAATTTTTACTTACTCGGAGAAGTTTGGGTGGAACATCCCGCATACATCCAACCTTACTTGGAAGCGGGACTTGATGGGGCAACGGATTACCCGTTATATCAAACGCTGATTGAAACATTTGTGGAGCCGGGACATTCACTAAAAGCGTTATTTCAGTCACTGGAACGAAATGCCGCTATTTATGAAAAACCCGAATTAATGGGAAAATTCATTGATAATCACGATAATCCCCGCTTTACCTATTTCGTAACCGGGAAAAAGCAAAATCCCGAACTGCGCTGGAAGCAGGCACTCACCTTCATGTACACGACACCTGGAATTCCGATTATTTATTACGGCTCGGAAATCGCTCTAAATGGCGGCAATGACCCCGACAACCGGCGGATGATGGAATTTCACACGAACGTCGAACTCGTAAACTTTATCTCGAAGCTTGGCAGTATCCGTAATACTTACCGTTCGTTAACCCGCGGTGATCTCGATGTGCTCTATGAAGAAGGGGGTATGGCCATTTATCGCCGAACATATGAAGGCGAAACAACTGTTATTGCTCTAAATAATACGACGGAACAACAGGTAGTGTCGATTTCACAAGAAGAGATCGGTAAAGATCGCGAACTTGCAGGCTTATTGAACGATGATTTAATCCGCCCTGAAGATGGCAACTATACTTTCGTGTTGGATCCGGAACAAAGTGAGATCTATCTAGTTAAAGAGCGTAGTGGACTGAATTATGCAACGTTAGTTGGAAGCATCGGAGTCGTCGTCGCATTTGTAATTTTTGTATTTTTAGCCTGGAAAAGAGGAAAAAATGATAGCTAAATAGTTTGACCAGCTTCCCTGATATTACGAAGAGGGAAGCTTTTTTATAATTTAGACAAGCGTTTGCACAGAAAATCCTTCAGAAAGCCCTTATTTGTAACACTTTTGTAAACAAAATGTTAACGTTTTTAAACGAAAGCGCTTGCGTTTTTGAAAAAACGGTAAAAAAATATAATATTAGTTGATTTTTAGTTTTATATATGCTATTTTGTAAATAACAAATGCAAACGTTTGCTCAAAATGGTATAAATTCATCTTTCAAATAAATAGACATCCTGGAAAGGTGGCGGTAATTATCGAACTTTCAGCAATCTATCATCGTCCGGATAGTGAGTATGCGTATCTTTACGAAAGCGATTTAATGCACATTCGATTGCGCACGAAAAAGGATGACGTAAAAGAAGTATTTTTGATTAGTGGCGATCCTTATTCTTACGATCAAGAAAAATGGTACTTGCGGGAAAAGCCGCTAAAAAAATTATTTTCCACTTTATATCACGATTATTGGATGATTGAGGTAACCGCACCTTTTAATCGACTGGCTTATGGTTTTCATATCATCGGAAACGATGGTCAAGAAATCTTTTATGGTGATAAAGGATTTTTTCATTATGAGAAAGACTTGCTCGGAAGGAATACTAGTTATTATTTTCGCATGCCCTATTTCCATGATATCGACCGCTTTATAGAACCGGAATGGGTGAAGGAAACGGTCTGGTATCAAATTTTCCCGGAACGGTTTGCAAATGGTGACCCGACGAATGATCCTGAAGGGACACTTCCCTGGAATAGTAAGCCCCATCCGGGCCGGGATGATTTTTATGGCGGGGATTTACAGGGGGTTATCGACAAACTCGATTATTTACAAGAGTTAGGAATTAATGGCATTTATTTCTGTCCGATTTTTAAAGCGAAATCCAATCACAAATACGATACAATTGATTATTTCGAGATTGATCCTGATTTTGGCGATAAAGAAACGTTCAAACGACTCGTCGATGAAGCCCACAAGCGGGGGATTCGCATCATGCTTGATGCAGTGTTTAACCATATAGGTATCGAATCTCCCCAATGGCAAGATGTATTGCAAAACCAGGAAAAATCCCGCTATGCGGATTGGTTCCATATTCGTAAGTTTCCTGTTGAAGATGTCAGAAATCGATCAACAGAGGAACTAGAGCAAGCCGGGACATTAAATTACGAAACATTTGCTTTCACCGGCCATATGCCGAAGTTGAATACAGCTAATCGAGAAGTTCAAGATTATTTGATCGATATCGCTACATACTGGATTAAAGAATTTGATATCGATGCCTGGCGTTTAGATGTGGCTAATGAAGTCGATCATCAATTTTGGAAGCGGTTTTACCGCGAGACTACTAGATTAAAAGAAAATTTTTATATAGTAGGAGAAATCTGGCATACATCGCAAAGCTGGCTTCATGGAGATGAGTTCCATGCGGTCATGAACTATGCCTTTACGGATATCATTGCCGACTTTTTCATCAAAGGAGAAATTACAGCCGTTGAGCTTGCTGGGAAAATAAACGAACATTTTATGAAACATCGCCAGCAAACGAATGAAGTTATGTTCAATATGCTTGATTCCCATGATACACCAAGACTTTTGACGATGTGCAATGGTGATAAAGATGTGATGAAGGCGGCGCTCGCATTCATGTTTATGCATTATGGATCTCCATGTATTTTCTATGGAACGGAAATCGGTCTAGAGGGAGAAAATGATCCGGATTGTCGGAAGTGCATGGTCTGGGATGAGGAAGAACAGGACCGTGAACTTTTCAACTTTATGCAACAATTGATCAAGTTACGCAAGGAATATGCGGATCTTATAAGTCACGGATCATTAATCTGGCATGATGTAAGAGAAAAAACAGTAGGGTTTACAAAACAACGAAACGATCATAAACTCGTTTGTTATTTCCACAAAGGTTATGAAGATTTAGCGATCGCTTTAGAAAATAAATCCAAAGTACTACTCAGTAATCGTACGGATGTAAATGACGACGGAGTCATTTTAAAGAAAAATGGCTTTGTGATTATAGAACAATGACTATTAGCCCGGGATCACCACTTTTTAAGTGATCAAATATATTTCCAAAATTACTATTAAGGGGGAGAAATAATGAGGAAAAAACCTTTAGGTAAAACACTTTTCTCAGTTTTACTATTAAGCTTGTTATTATTGTTAGGGGCTTGCAGTGGTGGTGGAGGTGATCAAACAGAAGGAACAACGGACAATGATGGGGGCGAAGCTACCGAGCAATCCGGTGGTACCATTGAAGTTAGTGTTGAATCTGGCTATGTTGATTACTTAAATGAGATTATTCCTAAATTTGAGGAAGAAACTGGTATCAAAGTTGAAGTGACTGAACGAGGGATGTTCGAAACGCTGGAAGCTCTACCCCTTGATGGTCCAGCTGGGTTAGCTCCGGATGTTATGATTGCACCTTATGACCGGATTGCCAACCTTGGTCAGCAAGGACATCTAGCCGAAGTTACACTTGTCGATGATGGCCGCTATGATGAGTCTGACGAGCAACAAGTAAGTTATGACGGTAAAATCTACGGTGGACCGATGGTAATTGAATCACTTGTATTGTTCTACAACAAAGATTTAATTGATGAGCCACCGGCCACATTTGAAGATCTGGAAAAATTAACGCAAGATGAACGTTTCGCTTTTGAAGGAGAACCTGGAAAAAGTACAGCGTTCTTGGCCAACTGGCTTGATTTCTACTTTGCCTATGGTTTGATCGCTGGTTATGGTGGTTATGTATTTGGTGATGATGGCACGAATCCTGATGATATCGGATTAAATACACCGGAAGCGATTGAAGCTATTGAATACGCGGCACACTGGTATCAAAATGTTTGGCCGCAAGGAATGCTCGATGCATCATCTGCTTCCAACTTCAAAGATGAAATGTTTACAACAGGTAAAGCAGCAGCAGTGATCGAAGGACCATGGGCAGTAGCTAATTACATCGATGCCGGAGTAAACTATGGAGTCGCAACGATACCAACCTTACCGAATGGTGAACCGTATAAACCTTTTGCTGGTGGTAAGGGCTGGGTGATCAGTACCTATACAGAAAATCTTGAGGGTGCACAAAAATTCCTTGATTTCGTGACGAACGAAGAAAATCAAATGCTTTTGTATGAGATGAGAAGAGAGATTCCGGCTAACAAGTTGGCTCAAGGACAAATCGAAGAAGGCACAGATGAGCTTGCGATCGCGGTCATCAATCAGTATACATCAAGTGTACCGATGCCGAATATCCCGCAAATGGCTGAAGTCTGGGAGCCAGGAAAAAATATGTTCTTTGAAGCAGCGACTGGCGATAAAACTGCCGAACAAGCAGCGAATGATGCTGTAGAGACAATTGAACTAAATATTGAGCAAAAATATTAATTTGTAAGATGAGTCGCATGATTTCGGCGGAGAGTCGCATCTCTGCCGAAATTTTTTCCAGAGGAGGTAT
>CALKAK010000175.1 GCA_937983015.1 uncultured Bacillaceae bacterium
ATGGAAAAGTGGCTGCGGTAACCTTTTGGGAAAAGCTGCTCTCTATATCTCGCGGCTTCATGGCTCAGGAATCATGTCCTAGGGAAGTTCTATGTATAGTAAACTTTTGGATGAAAATCTTTATTTGATGCTTTAAATTAATCATTTTTGCACATAGTAACTAATCAAAAGTGTAGATCGTGTAAATCTTTATAGTTTTCTGTTAACGTTTGTACCATTGAAGCGCTTTTTAAAAACTACTTTTCACTTAGAATTAACAGCGTGGAAAAAGGCCGGTCGAAGGCGAAAAATGAAGCCGGCATTAAAAAGTTGTAACAACTAAAACGAAAGAAATTTTTAACATTACCGGCCATATAAAAAGAGCCGGGAGGATAAAATGCCCTCCAGGCTCACCGGCTGCAATTTACCGAAAAAGTCACTGGAAAATTCTCACCGACACTTTTTAATAGAGAACTCAAATCCTCCCGTCCCCTGTTCTTTGAAAACAGATAACTTTTTTATGAACCTTCGGCAACAAAATAAGAAAAGACAAACACTGCCGGTGAATTCCAATAAATCGTTATTTCATTGGTTGAGTAACTTTCCTGATGGTCTACAAAGCATTGAGCGGGTGGTTTTCCTGACAAAATGTCTCTGGCATAAGGATCGTTTAAATTTTTATTCGGTCCGCCGGCTACAAATCCGGGGACAGGAGCCGCGACTTCATCCGCAACAGACGGTCGATGATGGGGATTCACTACCGGACGATCGCCAAAACCGGTAATATAACAAACATCTAAAATATTCCGCCCTAATAAATAATGAATATGTTCTAATGCGCAAGTGATATATTTTTCATTTTGGCATATCCGGTCGGCCACAATCAATACCATGGCATTATTCATCAACACCATATTACTGCCCCAGACGTAATCTTTTTCGCGTAAGGAAATATGAAATCCATCTTCCTCACAGTTTTTCACAATACGATTCGCCTCTGCGAGCCATTCTTCCTGTAAATTTGTAACCAGTGCTTCATCCGTTTACCGTTCATTATTGATTAAATAG
Organism: uncultured Bacillaceae bacterium; assembly: GCA_937983015.1. GTDB lineage: Bacteria > Bacillota > Bacilli > Bacillales > Caldibacillaceae > CALGAD01. Next base: position 1,048 of record CALKAK010000175.1, read on the forward strand.
GCAATCGTACCGAAGCCGCCCATTTCAATCCACCCGAGCCCCGTTTTACTGAAGGAAGGATCCCCGGCCAGTATCTTCAAATGATCATGATAAAATTCCTCACCGGTCGTTCTGTACAGTTCGGCACTAGCCCAGAATCTTTCATCTTTATCGCATTCGTCACCATATTCACCGGTGGAAATGTCAGGTGGATTTTTAAATCCGGGATATTCGGGATGGGCGCTTAGCCACTGGAACGCTTTTTTTGCAGCGGCGAGACAGCGGCTGGCAAATTCCTCATCGTATGCCCTGTAGATTCTTGCAGCTAGCGCCATAACAGCGGAAAAACTGGCTGTTGCTGTCGCTGAAACAGGTGATATATATAAATCAGCCTTATCGTCTTCAGGCATACAATCCAATGGTGGAAAAGCGAACGTGGTCACTTTATGATAGACGCCTCCCGTTTCCTCATCTTGCATCTTTAATAACCATTCGAGTTCATAGCGGCATTCGAGAAGAATATTCGGGGTTTTACCATCGGATTCCGGAATAGCGGGCATCGATGCAAAAGCTTCTGGAAAGAACTCAAATCCTGTTAATAAATCCGCTACTGCTTTTGCCGCCGTTACCGTGTATCTACCGTAGTCCCCCGCATCATGCCAGCCACCTGTACAGTCAATTCGTTTATCCGGGTCATCATAAACGATCGCCTCGCCTGTATGGCAGGCACCGTGATGCCAAGGACCGGCATATTCTTCTGTTAATTCCATTCCACACCTCAAGTAGTAAAAAGCTTTCAATAGACCATTTAAAACATTTTCATAAGGGTTGGCGGCTATTTTAAATGGAGAAGATGTTTCTTTATTTTGCTGAATGACATATGTCCCCGCCTGTTTCAATGGGGAAAAATCACCGTGATATACGACAGCACCAGCGCACGGATCGTCGATAGGCCGGGGATCCACCTCACCAGAATATACTATTTGCTGATTTTCCACATTAACGATTTGAAACGAGCCTGGTTTTAAAAAGACCGCTATTTTTTTCGCCTCAATGGGATAGCCAATCTGATTGACGAATATTGTCCGCTTATTTCCTTTTGGCAGCATGTAAAAATCACCTCTAGAAATGTTCTTATTTCCTTTTAGATTCAAAGTAGAAATTTCATGTGTTTCATAGTTTGCAAACACAAATCCCATAATCATCTGTACATGTTTTCATTCTGAAAAATATTCCGGACCTTCTCCTTTGTTTAACCCCCTTTTGAAAACGTTTGCATTCCTATTAAAAATTTTTCCGGTGTAACCAGAAAAATTTTTAATCTCAAAATTGCAATGAAAATTAGATGATGAATTAAAAATTCTATGTTAAATGCAAGAAGCCTCCTCTCAAGACACTTTGTAAATCTTCACTGTTTGCTCATAACATTCGTATTCAACCGCCGGTTAAGAAAATATGCAAAAAATGAGGAGGCATCAGGCGGCTGAATTTTTACTAAATAAGCGGTCGGTTTTTACTGTTTAATATCATGTAGACAAGTTCTTGCTTTTTTCAATTTATAAACAGTGTAAGAAAAGATAGATCTTGCCAGGGCAATCGTTGCTGCTAATTGATAGACAAAGGGCGCTCTGAATTTTTCCATCAAAACCCACCGAGAGAATTCCTGATACACCTGTATAGATGGCAAAATAGAGCATCTGTCCGGTGCCATGCAATTCCTTCGTTACACTTTTTCCGAACATGTTCGTAATCCGTCCCAGCAATAAAGAAGCACTCCAAAGCCGATCAAAGTCCAGAGCCGGATCGAGCCGTAATTTATATTATGGTGCATAGCATAGTCGATCGCCAGACTTTCTAAAAAAGAAGGAATGGGTGTTTACGAAAAAATTGAGGGCAACTAATAAAATGGCAATACCGGCAATGCTTTCAACAAAGAATAATCCTGTTACAAAAATGAGTGCAAAGGTTATTAGCAGGACGAGAATCTTTTTGATCGTCTGGTATTTTTCCGAAATCCCCCCAAAAAGGCTGGGAAATAATTGAGATGGTGGGAGAAATCGCCATGAGGAGTCCAATTTGTGTTAATGAAAAACCTTTATATCGTAAAAATTGCAGCAGGAAAATATATAGACCGACCGTAAAGAATTGAAAGATAAAATTTGTCGCAGATAGTGAGAACATAGACGGGCCCCTAATCATAAGTAATCTTGCTGTTAACATGGGATACTTTGAATTCGCTCATATATCAAATCGTTTGACACAAAAAATAAGGCTGGACTGCCCGCCCACCTTCATTTCAATCAAATATTTTATGATACACATCCGGCATACCAAATTGTTCGTAAATGAACAATACATGTTTTGTAAAATTTTCCTTTTTGTAAACGAATGCGTGCAGAAAAATAGAGACAGGAGAATTGAACAACCTTTATAAACTCCCCTGTCTCACGTTTTTATGAGTTTTATCCCAGCTCATATATAGTCAAACACTTAGTGCACAAAATTCCAAGAATGGAATTCGGCGGAAAGAATTTTCTAGGTTCACAGTTCAATTTAATTGAAGGAATTACTTTAAGGCATCGATTGCCGCTCTTTCGATCACAAGCATCTTTTTGTAGACTTCAATAAATCTGTTATATGTTTCGTTCCCTTCTTTTGTTGGCGCGATTGTATACGGTTTTGCTTTTGCGAAGACAACTTGATCAAGGTATTCCTCCAACGTCTGTCCTTTTTCTTTATTGATAGCATAAGCTGCAAGTATAGCCATCCCCCATGGGCCGCCTTCCCCAGCAGTTTCCATGACAGAAACAGGAATATTGAGTGCATCTGCCATCATTTGTTGGCCGACATCCTTCGTTCTGAAGAAACCGCCGTGCCCCAATAAGAAGTCAACCGTTACATTTTCATTGGTTGTGAGAATATCCATACCAATTTTTAATGTTGCCAGGGCAGAATAAATTTGCGTTCTCATGAAATTGGCTGCATTTAATTTACTATCGGGCATCCGCACGAACAGCGGCCGGCCCTCATCAAAGCCGGTGATCGGTTCCCCCGCGTAGTAATTGCAGCTCATCAATTTGCCATTATCCGGATCTGCTTCCATCGCTTTTTGGAAAAGTACGGTAAATAATTTATCCATATCCACTTCTGATCCCATTAACTCCATAACTTCAGCGAACAGTTTTGCCCAGGCGTTTATGTCCGAGGTAAAATTATTGCAATGGACCATGGCAACTGGTTTTCCTGTGGGGGTGGTTACAATATCGATTTCCTTATAATAATTTTCAAGATCGTGTTCCAGGACAATCATCGAAAAGATCGATGTTCCCGCAGAAACATTTCCCGTTCTTTCTTTCACACTATTCGTTGCGACCATTCCGGTACCGGCGTCCCCCTCCGGCGGGCAGAAAGGAATCCCTGGCTGTAGTGTACCCGTTGGATCGAGCAAGCGGGCTCCCTCTTCAGTCAATACGCCAGCATGTTCACCTGCAAGTAAAACTTTCGGTAAGATCTCCCTCAATGTCCAGTCGAAATTGTATTTTTCTATTAACCGCTGGAATTTCTCCACCATGGATTCATCATAATCTAACGTTTTCGTATCGATCGGGAACATTCCCGATGCATCACCGATTCCCAGTACTTTAACGCCTGTCAATTTCCAGTGTACGTATCCTGCAAGTGTGGTGATAAAATCGATTTTTCCAACATGTTCTTCTCCATTCAGGATCGCTTGATAGAGATGGGCAATACTCCAGCGATGGGGAATGTTGAACTGGAACAGCTCCGATAATTGTTCAGCCGCTTGTCCCGTTGTTGTATTTCGCCACGTTCGAAAGGCTGCTAATTGATTCCCTTCTTTATCAAAAGGAAGATATCCGTGCATCATCGCTGAGATGCCGATAGAACCTACTTTTTCTAACGATCTTCCAAATTTTTTTCTAAAATCATCAGCCAGGTCGAGAAAAGCCGCTTGCAAACCTTTCCAGACTTCTTCTAAATCATACGTCCAGTAGCCATTTTTAAATTGATTTTCCCAGCTATATAATCCATTTGCCAGAGGAACATGATCCGGGCCGATCAGGACAACTTTTATACGGGTGGATCCGAGTTCAATGCCCAAAGCTGTATTTTCAAGATTTAAATCAAGAGAAGAATCGGTCTTTTTCATTTCCCATACCTCTTTCATTCAATATTTTCGTATTTTAGTTGAATGAGCAAAACAGCAAAAGGCCAACAAGCAATTTTCCATCGGAAAATTTCGAATCCGGGGGAGAAAGCGTTTTCGACTCCGCTTTCATTCGCGTAAAACTTTTAGTATTTAATCATGAGAATAAAAAGGTTCCATTATCAATTAACAATGCAAACAAAACACGTACGGATGTATTGAGCTAATTTTATTATAATACGGCACGATGCGCATGTTCAACACGTTTTGCTAAACGCGCCTCTAAATTGTTTATACGATGCACGAGGTCAAAACTTAAACACTTGTACGTACGTCACATCGATATTGAAAAGTAGTTGTACCGCTTTTTCAAGCCCGCTTACTTTTCCCGGCGAGTACACAAAACCTTCCCTTACAAATCCCGGGGATTGGGAAAAAATTTACTCATAACAAGGAGATCAAAGGAATTTCTGGGCGGGTTCTCACCCTATCAGTCATCTTTTTAACCCCTAATTGTTTGTGATTAATCCGGATTGCTATTTTATAACCGTTCTGTCATTTTAAACTTTCTGCGCTTTCTTCCAGATCACAAGGAGAAGAGGGCGGGATATTCAAATGCGAAAAGTGCAAAACTTACCGCCCATAAAAAGAGCTTAGAGGAATGAAAGCTCCTCTAAGCTCGCTTGTTCCATTTTCCCGTGAAAAGTCAAAGGAAATTTCCACCAGTACAATTTGACAATGGGCCGGGGCCCCATGCCATTGGCGTTATTTTTTGATCCGCCCGTTTTAACCGGTAAAATTTCAAACTTTGAAAACTCCGGTAAGGAGGGACAGGTCTGCTCGTGTTTCCACCATTTTTGCGAAATTTATTTGCAGCAAACAATCTGAAAGCACGGGCTCGCTCACAACATGTCGTTCAAGTTTTTACAATTAGTTCTTGTTTTTCAACAGCGAAATAACTAAAACGGATTTAGGAGGAATATTTAAATATAACTTGCCGTCAGCAATTTGATAGGAATTATAAGCAGCAGGTTTGACATTTTCTGGATTATCAAATGTATTGTGAGCATTCATTTCTTTTGCTGTGAGGATGGTTCCTGTAATCTTGTAGTTATCAAGAACTAAACCGCGAACATCGATCATAGTTTCAGCATGATCATCAAGATGTAAGCTGGCGATATTGATGTGAATATTTTCCTCATGATCCTTGCTAGCAGAAACGGTAATACCGGGTATGGATACATCTTCAATTTCAATCTGCTCAACTTGTGCTGTTGTATCAAGTAGTGTAGCGTCCTGGTTCACCTTGAACATATCAAATACATGATACGTAGGCGTTTTAAACATTTTTTCTTTCTTCGTATGAATGACCGCCTGAAGTACGTTAACCATTTGCGCGATATTGGCCATATGAACACGATCAGAATGTTTATGGAAAATATTGAAGTGAATTGCAGCTACCAATGCGTCCCGAATTGTATTTTGTTGATATAAGAATCCAGGATTCGTACCCGGTTCTGGGTCATACCAGGTTCCCCACTCATCAATGATTAACCCAACCCGTTTTTCTGGATCGTATTTATCCATGATCGCGCCGTGTTTCGTTATCAATTCGTCCATCGTAAGCGCCTTTTTCAAGGTGACATACCATTCTTTTTCGGTGAAATCTGTAGCGGAACCTTTACCTTTTACAAAGTGGCCGGGAACCGTATAGTAGTGGAGGCTTAAACCGTCCATGAGTGAATGAGCATTCTTCATCACAACTTCCGTCCAGTTATAATCAAAATCGCTTGCACCGCCGGCAATTTTGTAAATTCGATTCTCCCCATAATTTCTTACAAAGGTTTGATAGCGTCTGTAAAGATCGGCATAGTATTCCGGACGCATATGTCCACCGCAACCCCAGCTTTCGTTACCAACACCGAAATATTTTAATCTCCAGGGATCCTCGCGTCCATTTTCTCTTCTCCAGTTCGCCATCGGGGATTCCCCATCGAAGGTGATGTACTCAACCCATTCAGACATTTCTTGAACCGTGCCGCTGCCTACATTTCCACATATATACGGTTCACATTCTAACATTTCACAAAGCATCATAAATTCATGTGTACCGAAGGAGTTGTCTTCAACGACGCCCCCCCAGTGGGTATTGATCATTTTTTTGCGCTTTTCTCTCGGCCCTACACCGTCTTTCCAGTGATATTCATCCGCAAAACATCCACCTGGCCAGCGAAGAACCGGTACTTTTATATTTCGTAAAGCTTCTAAAACGTCGTTACGGATTCCATTTGTATTCGGAATATCGGAATCTTCACCGACCCACAGTCCTTCGTAAATCCCTCTTCCGAGATGTTCCGAAAAATGTCCATAAATATGCCTGGAAATTTTTGATTTCTCAACATCGGCCTGTACAATGATTTTGTTTTTCATTTTGATAACATCTCTCCTTTATGACTATTTATAAAAGCCGACTTATACGATTCTAATCTTATCAAATTTATAGAATTTCAATTTAATAATATAATTCTTGTTCGGACATGTCAAACGCTTTCAAAAAATATTTTCGCGTTATTTCATTATGTTTATTCTTTGTAATACCGGATTGAATGTACGTACAACTTTTATTATAATAATTATAAGGGCAGTATCATTCCGACATGTTTAATTAGGAAGAGGAGGAAGATCAGTGCTTGAATCTCTAAAAAGGATCGTATTTGAAGCGAATCAAGCTCTGCCCAAATATAACCTGGTTACGTTTACGTGGGGAAATGTAAGCGGAATCGATCGGGAAAAAGGTCTGGTGGTTATTAAACCGAGTGGAGTCAAATATGAAGAAATGACGGTTGATGATATGGTTGTTGTTGATTTAGATGGGAATGTGATTGAAGGACATTTAAAACCGTCATCTGATACTCCGACTCATCTAGTATTATATAAAAACTTTCCTGAAATAGGGGGAATAGTACATACTCACTCACCCTGGGCAACATCCTGGGCACAAGCCGGAAAAGCGATCCCGCCCCTTGGTACAACACATGCTGATTATTTTTATGGTGCTATCCCATGCACACGACCGATGACAACAGATGAAATTAAAAATCATTACGAGTTAGAAACTGGCCATGTGATTGTTGAAACCTTCAAGAATATTGATCCAATGGCAGTACCCGGAGTACTCGTTCACGGCCACGGACCGTTCAACTGGGGAAAAGATCCTTTAGAAGCCGTTCACAACGCGGTGGTGATGGAAGAAGTGGCCAAATTAGCCTTCAGAACGATCGTGTTAAATCCGGACATAAGGGTTCTTGATCAAAATTTACAGGACAAACATTATTTTAGAAAACATGGCGAGAACGCTTACTACGGGCAAGGTTAATAAGGATATTCAGGATAGTACGAAAAAATTTTTTATAAGGAGTTCGATACAATGTTAACCGTGAAACCTTATAAGTTCTGGTTTGTAACAGGTAGTCAGCATTTGTATGGTGAGGAAACATTACGCCAAGTTGAAGAAAACTCCCGTGCATTGGTAAAAGGTTTAAACGAAATCGGGAATTTGCCCAACGAAATTGAATTTAAAGGTGTTTTAACAACCGCAGACGAAATCCTATCATTGATTTTGCAGGCAAATAATGATGAAAATTGTGCCGGTATTATTACATGGATGCATACATTCTCACCGGCCAAGATGTGGATTACCGGTTTATCTTCCTTGCAAAAGCCATTGCTGCATCTGGCAACCCAATATAATCGAGATATCCCCTGGGATACGATCGATATGGACTTTATGAATTTGAACCAGGCCGCTCACGGAGATCGGGAATTCGGTTATATCGTAACGAGATTAAATATTCCTAGAAAAGTGATTTTTGGCCACTGGAAAGATGAAAAGGTTCATGAACGGATACGTTCGTGGATGAAAGTTGCCGTTGCGGTCGTAGAAAGCAAGAATATTAAAGTGGCTCGCTTCGGCGATAATATGCGGAGTGTGGCCGTCACTGAAGGCGATAAAGTAAATGCCCATGCAAAATTTGGCTGGACTGTTGATTATTATGGCATCGGTGATCTAGTTGCCAAGATGAAAGAGATCAGCAACAGCGAAGTCGATCGGTTGTTTGCAGAATATGAAGATCTGTATGATTTAGAGCCTGAAGCCCTAAAACCGGGTCCTGTGCAAGAAGCGATAAAAGAACAGGCACGAATTGAATTAGCACTAGAGGCATTTTTAGAAGAAGGAAATTATAACGCTTTCACAACGAACTTTGAAGACTTACACGGTATGAAACAATTGCCGGGATTGGCGGCACAACGTCTCATGGCAAAAGGCTATGGTTTTGCCGGTGAAGGAGACTGGAAAACGGCTGCCTTATTGCGTCTGATGAAAATTATGTCCGATAATAAAGATACAACCTTTATGGAAGATTATACGTATCACCTGGATCCCGACAATGAACTGATCCTCGGTTCGCATATGTTAGAAATTTGTCCAACAGTCGCCGCAACGAAACCGAAAATTATCGTCCGTCCGCTAAGCATCGGCGGAAAAGAAGATCCGGCCCGCTTGATATTCGATGGTAAATCCGGCGAAGGAATCGTCGCCTCGATCATCCAACTGGATGGACGTTATCGTCTTATCGTCAACGAAATTGACGCCATTCAACCGACGAAAGAAACTCCGAACTTGCCGGTTGCCAAAGTATTATGGAAACCGCGTCCCTCCTTAACAGAAGCAACAGAAGCATGGATTTACTCTGGTGGAGCACACCATACGGTGCTGTCCTTAACAGTGACAAAGGAACAGTTGTACGAGTTTGCGAATATGTTCAATATTGAATGTGTCATCATTGATGAACGACTGGACCTTCAAGAATTACGGACAAATTTGCGACTGATGGCAAAGCAGTAATAATGTATGAATCGGTAAAATCACTATATACGGAGTCATGAGAGTATAAATGTATGAATCTACTCAATGGGCAAGAAATCTCTCAGTTTGCTTGCCATAAATTACCTTTTCCTCTGAAAAGCAAAATGAATTTCATGAGAACTAGGATTTACGGTGAAAAAAGTCTGGTGGCAATTGCCACCAGACTTTCATTCGTTCCGATTTCCCAGCTTTAATTCAATTTTATCATACATTCGCTTCTTTTTTTGTTGAGGTCATAGTCAATACTTAACTACAAAAAAATTAAGGTTGTATGTTATGATTTTGTTGAATAAATAACATTTTAAATCTAATATGTTAATTATTTTACAAACACATTTATTAACGTTAAAAATTATCATAATTATAGGGAACTACCATGCATCTCCATCTCGGTAATACAAGGTTTAAAACCGAAATTGCAGTGAGAAAATGATGATAATACGGTTTTTTCCTTTTTAAAAAGTTTAAATAGTATTGTATTTCCATCTGAATAAGTAGTTGATACGGAGGTAACAAATGTCTGAAATTAAATATAAAAAAATAAAAAAATGGCTCATGACCAATATATTAAATGGAACATTACAACCCAATCAAAAAATATATTCTGAAAGTGAACTGATGAATATTTTCAATGTCAGTAGACATACTGTCCGGTTAGCGATCGGCGAGTTAGTCTCTGAAGGATGGCTCTATAAAAGACAAGGTTCGGGTACTTTTGTGACAAACAAAATTCTTGAAAGACATATTACCCCCGATCAATACCAACGAAGAATTGCAATCGTCACTACCTATATTTCAGAATATATTTTCCCTTCAATTATTCGAGGTGCGGAAAACGTTCTCCGGAATGAAGGATTTCAAATCAGTTTGTTTAGTACAAACAATAATTATGAAAATGAAAAAAACATTTTAGAAAGTATCATTACCCAAAATTTTGACGGTCTGATCATCGAACCGACAAAAAGCGCCTCTTTTAATCCGAATATCAACTATTATCTAAATATTGAAACTTTAGGTATTCCATATATCATGATCAACGCCTATTATGACGTTCTGGAACCTACAAGTATTTTACTAGATGATGAAAAAGGCGGCTTTTTACAAACCGAACATTTAATCAAGTTAGGACATCGAAATATACTAGGTTTTTTTAAGACTGATGATATGCAAGGGACAAAAAGATTGAAGGGATATTTAAAAGCCCATCGACATTACGGGATTCCGATCAATAAACAAAATATTATCACTTACACGACTGAAGAAAAATTTACCAGGCCAGCAAAAATATTAGACGAAATTTTAAGCAGTTCCGTTGATCCCCCGACAGCCATCGTTTGCTATAATGACGAACTTGCCATCATTTTATTAGACGTTCTTAGAAATAGGAAGATACAAATTCCCGAAGAAATCTCCATTGTTGGCTTTGACGATTCCTTTTTAGCTGAAGTGACAGAAGTAAAGTTGACGACAATCAAACATCCGAAAATGGAGTTGGGCGAAATAGCCGCGAAGAAAATTATTGATTTAATCCTTTATAAAGAAGGGAAACACGACCTTGAAAAGGATGATCTTTTTGATAGTTATATTTTTGAACCTGAGTTAGTTATAAGAAGTTCCACAGCCGAGATCAAAAAATAAATTATCTCCATATCATCACTTTTCTTAAAAGCGATTCGCCAATGCCATCGTTTTTGACGAATACGAAAACATATATCAATCTAGTTTGCATTCCCGGCAAAAAATCCGGTCGAGTCATAATTTGTTTCATTGTAGAAAAAATGGATGATGCAAAGAGGATCAAAAGTTTTAAAATCTATAAAGTTTTCATTATTTTACATCAGTCGAGAATAGATATTTACAAAACCGCTCCCTGTATTCATTAAATGTTCGCTCGTTTTTATACAGTCACAATAAACGGATTTTGAAGGTCAATCTCAGGAAAAATAATATATGAATTTTAATTAGTTGAAAAAGTTATTTTAAAAAAAGATCCGGTAACAAACAAGTTCATCCAGCCCCGAATGGACTGACCGGTAAAAAAACACACGATCAGCGCTTCATCGTAAGGGAATTTTCTTAATCCCTATCATCTTTTATGTGCTGCGCACTTTTCATTGTTTGCAGCAAAAACGTCTTAATCTGTGTATAGCTATTTCACTCGCAATGCCGCCTTCCAAAATGCTTAACAATTTAGTTGTGATATCCTAATTCATTCTTGTGAAGCTTCCAAAAAACAAGTCCCACGGACAATTGTGTGGAACTTGTTTTTTTATCTCTTCACATTTTTCCTTTCCGCCTTTATACGAGTGAGAACGACCGCATCAAAAAGTGTTGCGAAAATCATGTCACCGGATGAATCCGGTGCCGAGTTAACGCCACCGAATAAAACATATCTAGCCCTCCTAAAAGGCTTTCTGTGTATTAACGTAAGTACAATCATTTATATCTTTGATACGCTAACCCCCATCCGCAGCGATCCACCATGCTTCGCATCGGTTCATCCGAAATGATTGCTATGTAATACGGATTCGTGAACACAATGATGCACGGGCGGTTTTCCCGAGGGCTGTTCTAAAAAGCCTTATGCTTCTGCCTCATATATTTCTATCTAGACATGTCGCTCTCTCATGGATGGGCGAAAAACTTGCGCCAGAAAATTCCAGTCGCGATGAACGGCCAATCTGGATTTTCGACGATCACCTCCCCTTACATCTTTCCTGTAAATCGCGATGCTTGCTTCTTCTCTATAAAAGTCTAGCGATAAATTTTCCTTCCTTTTTCATCATCGATTCCCGATTTGCGGTAAAAATACGTATTGATCACATCTCGCCATTCTTTTGCGTGCTCCACCTGGATCTCCAGTCTTTCAAGGACGTCTTTGAACCGTTCTTTATCGATTTTTCCTTCTAAAGATTCCCATGTTTCCTTTAACCATTGCGCCTGTTCCACCCCTTCAAAATGGGTGTCGTAAATATGTTGGATGACGGTTTTCCCGGATTTCAGGCGGTGGGTGTAGGGTACATGGTGGAAGAATAAGAGTAATTCATCCGGACATGTCTCCAGTGATTCATACATGCTGGCATTCGGCTCATGGTATTGGGCGGTATATCCGGTCCCCGTTTTCACCGTCCGGTCGACACCGATTCCCTGCCAGTCGGCAAAATGATACGTTCCCCATTGCGAATATTCGTACCCGTCCACATTGGGACCGTAGTGGTGGTGTGGATTGACCATCCAACCAACACCGAGTGGCGCGGTGTAGTTTTCATAAATTTCCGGGGATTTCAAGAGCATCTCTTTAATTTTCGCGATCACTTCTTTGTCGTGACCGAAGGTCTGTTCGATCCATTCTTCGGCAATTTCTTCACTCGTTAAATCAGGATTCCATGTGAGGCGGCCGTATCCGTAAAGATTGGCCTGCGCCAGCGTGTGTCCGGTCCAGTTATAGTTGCTACCGACATTGACAACACCGGCGATACCGCTATGTTTAAAATTAAATAACGAGCCGGCAACAATTTTCTTTACGAAAGATCCCTCACCTTTTGCATACGTATCAAATTCCAGTACTTCTTTCCACATCGGTACGAGATAGAAAAGATGTTTCTGCTGACCCGTGTACTCCTGGGTGATCTGGAACTCCATCATTTGATTCGTCTTTTCCATCGCTCCGAACAAAGGCGAGACAGGCTCCCGGACCTGAAAATCCATCGGTCCGTTTTTAATTTGCAAAATCACATTCGGCAAAAATTGCCCATCGAGCGGTTTGAAATGATCATAAGCTGCGCGGGCCCGGTCCGTACTTCGGTCACGCCAGTCCTGTTTATGGTTGTATACGAAACAGCGCCAGATGACGATACCGCCAAAAGGCTCGAGAGCTTCGGCAAGCATGTTCGCACCATCGACATGGTTTCTCCCGTACTCAAAAGGTCCCGGTTGACCTTCCGAGTCGGCTTTTACAAGGAAACCACCAAAATCAGGGACATGTTGATAAATGATTTTGACTTGATCTTTCCACCACTGGCGAACTTTTTCATCATAAGGATCCGCTGAATCCAGTTTTCCGATAAAGATCGGAGAGGCGAAACTCACGCTTATAAACAACTTGATACCGTACGCCCGGAAAATTGCAGCGATCTTTGCTACTTCTCCGAGATACTTTTCTGTGATTAAGTGCATCGCTTCAGGATGGACGTTCACATTATTAATCGAAATCGCGTTGATGCCGACGGATGCCAGGAGCCGGGCATAATCTTGAATCCGCTCTTTATCTTCTGTTATTTGATAGTCATGATAAAAGATGGAATTCCCCGCATATCCTCTTTCAATACTGCCGTCCATATTATCCCAGTGGTTAATCATCCGGAGTTCATTTACAGGGTTTTCTACAATCGACATCCCTTTTAATGAACGGCGGCGCTGCAATTGCCGTAACAGATGAAAGACGCCGTATAAAACCCCTTTTTCCGATTGACCAACTAACAGGAGACGGGACGAGTCCTTCCCGGTGATGTCTTCGATAAAGAAACCATCCGTTTTTAAGGACTGAATCTTCTCCGGTAAAAGATGCGGATCTATGGCTTCTGCGGTTCCGATTACAATCCCGTTCCGCATATTTTCTTCAGTTTTTATTTCTGATTCAAACCCGAGCATAGCCTGAATTCCGGACTGTAATTCCAATACCGCTGTTTGCAAAATTTCCCCTTCGCCATAAAGGGTAATCGTCTCCAAATACGATTTGTATTCCGTCTTTAAATTAGAATTGTGAACTGGTTCATACTGCAGCCAGCAAGCATAGCTTTTCGGATGTTCTTTTTTCAAAACTTCCGCTCTCATGACCATCCACTCCTCATTCTTTTTACATCCGTTCTAACGTATCCCAGATTCCCAGCATGTACATGATGCCGAGGGCGCGGTCATACAGACCATAACCCGGTCTTGCTTCTTCACCCCAGATCATGCGACCGTGGTCCGGACGTAAATACCCATTAAAACCTTCTTCATGCAGAACCTTGATGATACCGACGATATCGAGCGACCCGTCCGCAACCCGGTGAGATGTTTCGATAAAATCGCCATTTTCATAGATCTTGATGTTACGCACGTGGACAAAAGGAACGCGACCTTTGCGTACGAAATGCCGGAAAATCTCAACGACATCATTGTCCGGACTAGCACCGAGAGAACCGGAACAAAGGGTTATACCGTTGGACGGACTATCGACTAAATTGATGATCCGTTCTAGATTTTCTTTATTCGTAACAATTCGCGGCAAACCGAAGACAGACCAGGGCGGATCATCTGGATGGATCGCCATCTTGATGCCGTTTTCTTCAGCAACGGGTATGATCTTTTCGAGGAAGTATTTCAAATTGGCGAATAAATCTTCTTCTGTTACATCTTTATACTGTGCGAATAGTTTTTTGATATCTTCCAGCCTCTCCGCTTCCCAGCCGGGAAGAGAAAATCCCTTCGACCCCTTTTCCATATTTTCGATCATTTCCTCGGCACTGAGATTTTCAATTTTCGCTTTTTCGAAAAACATCGCGTTCGACCCGTCCGGCAAGTTTTTCGCCAGATCGGTGCGGATCCAGTCAAAGACCGGCATAAAATTGTAGCAGATCACTTTGATACCCGCCCTGGCAAGATTGCGGATCGTCTCTTTATAGTTTTCAATATAGCGGTCCCGGGAAGGGAGTCCAAGTTTAATATCTTCATGGACATTGACACTTTCAACAACTTCAAATTTCAGACCGTAATCGTTGATTTCCTTTTTCAAAGCCATAATGCGGTCGAGTGGCCATACTTCCCCGACGGGGATATCGTACAGTGCCGATACGATTCCATCCATCCCGGGAATCTGCCGGATTTCTTCGAGAGTTACACTATCATCGGCCTTTCCAAACCAGCGAAAAGTGATTTTCATCCACATGAACCCCCTTTATTTTCTATCCATGTCGATTCTAGAAAACATTAGCGTCTGATTCCAGGCGGTTGTTTTTGAAACTCCTGTATATCCTGTAAGCCGAGGAGATTCGCATCGCCTTCAATTGTATGTTTTAAAGCGAAACAGCTCATCGCAAAATCAATGGCTTCCTGCGGTTTTTTGCAGGTTAATAACGCATAAATAATTCCGGCGGAAAAAGCATCCCCCGCTCCAACGCGGTCAACGATTTCCACCTCTTGTTCCGGGGCGACATAAAAGTTTGTGCCGTCGGAAAGCACTGCCTGTAGGCGGTGGCGGTGTACAGATAATTGCTCGCGGCGCGTAACTGCGAGAAAAGGAATGTCATAGATTGTCTGTATT
Source organism: uncultured Bacillaceae bacterium (assembly GCA_937983015.1). Lineage (GTDB taxonomy): Bacteria > Bacillota > Bacilli > Bacillales > Caldibacillaceae > CALGAD01. The sequence goes on from CALKAK010000175.1 coordinate 16,423, forward strand.
TCCCGCATCATTTCCTGATAGTCGGCAAGGTCCGCATCGACCGGCAGCCGATCTTTTTTATCCTTTCCTGTTTCATCCGGTAATTCCAGCGGCTCGATGCCGATGCAGACATCGACATACGGAATCAGTTCTGTCATTTTCTTCCGCGCTACGTGAATTGGCCATAATGCCTGGCGGTAATTTAAATCACAGCTCGTAGTAAGCCCCATCTCCTTAGCTTTTTGCAGGGCGGTCTTCGTTATTTGAAACAGTTCTTCACTTAATGCCGCGGTGATGCCGCTGACATGAAACCAGTCCGCGTCGGAAAAAATCGCCGCAAAATTAAAATCAGCGGGACGGGCCGTGGCAAAACTGGAATGGTGCCTGTCGTATACGACTTGCGATGGACGAATTGAATATCCTTTTTCCAGAAAATAAATACCGAGCCGATCGCCGCCGTAAACGATATGATCTGTTGAAACTCCGTATCGGTTTAAGTACTGGCGGGCGGCTTCACCGAGGGGATTTTGCGGCAGTCTCGTGACAAAATCTGTTTTTATACCAAAACGGGCCAGCGAAATGGCTACGTTCGCTTCACTGCCTCCGTATACCGCCTCAAAAGCTTGCGCCTGTTCGAAAAGCTGATATCCCGGTGGCGACAACCGCAGCATGATTTCACCGAAAGCCACTACTTTTTTCAAGATTGCTTCCTCCATTATCAAAATGTTCAGGTGGAATGACTAAAGCGTGGAACTCATCATCCAATAAGCACGATTTTCGAAAAAATGAAGGGATCGGTTGGAAAATGGTACGCGGATATGAAAAAATGGCGGGCGTACCCCGACCCGGGAACGGGGATTGCGTCCTCAGCTTTTTACTAGCACTTGTAAAGCTTTCCTTACCGCCCCCGGTCCCTGGATCATTTGTTTAAAGTAATCTTCTACTTTATTCCCGAGAGAACTTTCATATAAATTCACACCGAAAATTTGTGCGTTGGATAAAATCGGCCGTAAGTGATTCTTCACCGATTTTGGATCACCAAATTTAATCCTTTTAATATGTTTCTGTAAATCTTCTAATAATGGATCAGGGCTTAGGACAAACGGTTTTCCTGTATCATCCAGTCCCATTAAATACCGGCACCAGCCAGCAAAGACGAATGGAATATATTCGAGATCATCAACATGTAAATCATCCCGTTGCATATAAAGCTTGATTGTCTCACCGAAACGAACCGGCAATTTTTGCGACGTATCCGCGGCAATCCGCTGCGGCGTATCCGGAATATTCGGATTCGGAAAACGCACTTCAATTACTTCATTGATAAAATCGTGAGGATTGATAATACCAGGATCGGCAACCACCTTCATACTTTCTAAAAATGCAAGATTCTTGATCAGAACTTTTAAATCCGGATCTTTCATTTCCCTGGCAATAGATTTGTATCCCAGTAAGCAGCCAAAAATCGCCAGGGCTGTATGGAGCGGATTCAAACACGTGCAAACTTTCATCCGTTCTACCTGACTTACGACTTCTCTTGTCGTCATATACACTCCCGCTTTCTCTAGAGGGGGACGTCCATTCGGAAAGCTGTCTTCAATAACGAGATATTGTGCCTCTTCAGTATTCGTAAAAACGGCAATCGGAGATGCGCCAGCTTTGCCTTCAATTAATTCTGCGTTTTCAATACCCATTTCCTCCAGTAGACGGGAAACAGCGGGTGAGGGATGCGGTGTAATTTTATCGATCATAGACCACGGATAGGTAATCTTTTTCGGGTTCGTCAAATATTCCAGGAAACCAGTTTCCACTATTCCCTTTTGTACCCAGAAACTAGCAATCTCTACGATTACATTCTTTAACACATCACCATTTGCGGAAAAATTATCAGTGCTGACAAGTGCCAGGGGTGGTGCTCCATGATTGTATCGCTCATATAATAATGAAGCCAAAAGCACCATCGTGTGCCGGGGGGAATCCATATTTTCTTCCAGATCTGTTATGACAGATGGAGAAAGTTTCCCATTGACATCATGAATCTTATAACCTTTCTCCGTAATTGTCAGGGTAACAAGCTGCAAGGAAGGGTTTCGAAAAATTTCTTTTAAACGGGTATGGGATTCCGGTTGATATTGAATGCTTTCAGCCACACTCGCGACTATTTCCATATCATAGGAGCCATCGGCACGAAAAGTCACATTTAGGCTTAAATTATCGTGCGGTTGATAAATATGTTCGATTAAACCATTTGCGATCGTGGAAACGACGATGATGCCGCGATCTGTCTCACCTTTTTCAAGCAAGCGTTGCTGTAAAACAGCATGGTATGCCCGAAATAAATTCCCGCCGCCGATATGCACCCATATCGGATTTGCCCGTGTTTTTTTCCAAACCTCTTCAATATCGAAGTCAGGAAGTTTTATTCCTAAAGCATGAAATTCATTTTTCTTAGTTTGCAAATCATGGAATGTTACCTGTACCAATCGCAACCCTCCTTCATATTTCTGCTAAACGGTTAATGAGGAAATCTGTCATAAGATGACCGGAAAAAATTATCTTCAATTATTTTGATAATTGATTCGCGTTGTAACCGCTTACCTATATCTATAAGCGATTATAACATTATTTTATTAGTTTGTACACTAGACAAACTAATATGTTACTGCTATATTACCGTCTAAATTCATGAAAAATTACCTGAAATGACCGACTAACATCATATACTTGTATGTTAGACTATTTATATTATGTTCATTTTTCATCCGTTCGGACAAAGTTTTCCTTTACATCCTGCAATACTTTTTTGGTATTTAAATAGATTAAATAAAAAATTACACATATTGAAAACGAAAGAATTGAATAGTTCGTTTTGCTAGCTACAAATAAAGAAACGAGCACGATTCCTAAATTTCCTAATGTAACTTTAATGTTCATAACAACATAATATATTGACAAACGGAATATATCTCGAATACGAAAGACGAAAAATGTATTAATTTGTACAGCATATAAGAGTATTAAAAGGAATAAAACAGTGAGAATTAAAAAAACATAAAACATGATATTGGAAAATATCGTTTCCGTGAGGAGATAGTACTGTAAATCAACGGCAAGAATAAACAGAATCAGATTCGCCGGGAGCCAGAGTTTACATGCATCCTTATAATTTTTCCGGTATCCCTCGAAAAATACCTTTGTCGGCATGGGCAACTCTTTTTTTTCCATTTTATTAAAACAATAGAAAAGGGCAGAAAGAGATGGACCGGCCGGAAGGAGACTTAATATAAATAGACTCATATTGTTAAAATCCCATTCAAAGAAGAGTAAAAAAATATAAAAAAGAAGATTTGTCACCGAAAAGTAAAATGTAAGCAAGATGAACCAGTATATATAACTTGTAAAAGTATAAATCATTTCACTATTATAATCTCTGGGATCCATCATCAAACATCTTTCTCCTTTGCAATCTAGCAATCGTTTTTATACTTGAATATACGAACAGTGCCAATTTTTCCCGGAAGAAATTTCATTAATTACATGATTGAAAAAAGGACAGAGCACTCTCATATTTCAGTTTACCGTTTCATATTATTAAGGAGAGCCACTCTATCCTATAAAACATGCATTATTAGATGAGCTGCCGATTTGATTTGATTTAAGCGATACGAGTTATTCTTTCGGTTTCCAAATTTTATAGTTTCCACTCAATGCCAGGAAACTGAAGAAATACAGACAATTATCATAATACCGTCTGTTTCCGGTTCGAACAGGTGTATTCCAGAACTTTTCTACAAAATAGCGACTGTATTCACCATCTGTAGCCAGGGAACCCTGGGCGATTGTTGCCAGTAACCCGACAGGATGGAGAGCTTTCTCCTCGAACGGTTTGCCATCTATTGTATAGCGGCGATAATCCTCCGGATCTTTATCGGCGAAGAAGTTTTGTACCTTTTCTGCAACATCGATCGGCGTATTTTCATCCCGGAACCATTCGTAATCCAGGGCAATGTTCGCTACGACCCGATAGGAATCGCTGAAGAAATGCCCAAAGCCGCGTTCATTATTCGGTGTCCCATCATAAAAGGCATATTCAGGAGCTAACCCTGTTTCTGGATGACAGGCGATATTCAAATATTCCCGGCTGGCCTTCGCTGCTTCTTTCCAGAAGGGACGATCTTCTTCGTTGGCCCATAAGGCAAACAGCTCATAAAAATGTGGTAAGTGGTAAGAAGGGTCTGTAAATTCTACTTCCGGAATAAACTTAATCAATTTATTTTCCCTGTTCCACATCGGATACCCTTCACCATCTTCTCCTTTATGCAAGCATGTATGGAGAATTTCCCTGGCCTGTTCACTATAATTGAACGGATACGGACCATCCCCCCAGCGATGGGAGGCAAAAAAAAGCGCCATAGCAAAGTATTCTTCACCATCAGGAGCCGGTCCATGGAAATTTTTTGTTCCATCCGGGCTGCAGGACCAGGCAAAATAGCCCGCATGTATTCCGGAGTCCATATACATATATGTTTTCGTCCATTTCCATAAACGATCAAATATGTCTTTCCGATCCATCTGTACTGCCATCATCATACCGTAGGACATTCCCTCTGTCCGTACGTCGAGGTTTCCAGTATCAAGAATATAGCCCATGTCATCTCCTACAGGAAAGTAAATTCTTGTTTCCTCATGCTCCGGATTAAATAATTGTTCCCATATTTCTTCTAATCTTTTCGAAATCTCATCGTCAGAATAACCAAACTCTTTAAATAGATTCCTGTACTCCTCTGTATAAAAGGCCCCTTCTATTTTAACCATCAATCATCACCTCTGCACAATTAAAATTATATTTTACTGCTCCGTTAACATATTCCTCTATCTTGATCAATCGGGTGCTGCCAAAAAACATCATAAAACAAAACACGCTAGCAATTTATTAATTTCTAAGACGGAAACACCGGATATTCCCCAAAAATGATCAAAACGCAATATAAAATTACAAATCAAGGGTAATCTTGTAAACCCGTTTCCTCCCAAAAGCAAGGCGAACAAAATTGTAAAAACCGTTATTCCAGACAGCAAAATCATGCAGTCCGTTTTTGATAATCACTTCATAATAAGTAGCTAAATTGTTACCAGCCGCAGCTACCAGTCCATCAGTAGCGGCGCGGAAGCCGCTTGCAATCGATATTTCATCTGCATCGCCACAAGTCAAATACAGCAGTTCAACTAAATAATTTGCTGAGGCAATTCTACTTCCTAAAATCTTCCCATCGCTTGTAGTTGGGGCACTTGAAAAAGCGCCGATACTAGCAAATAAATCAAGCATTCCTTCCGCAGGGACAGTCGTATCCAATCCGTTTTGCCATTTGGATTTACCACCGGTATATGTGACAGAGTCACAGCGATAACCACCTAATATCAAATTCAGGGCTTGCATGCCCCCCATCGATAGGCCGGCTATTGCCCGATGTCTCCGATTATATTCAATCGCTTCTCGGGAAGTTTCCTTGATATTAGCGAGCGTATTATAGTTCGCCTCTATAAAGGGAATCAAGTCATAGCGCAGCTCGTAATCGAAATAGTAAAAACCTAGCATGTTCGTTCCTTTCGGATTGAATGACCGATCTGACCAATCGTGTGAACTGCGTCCATTCGGGAAGACCACAATCAAAGGTTCGATTTCACCGTTTGCAATCAAATGATCTAAAATATTTAAGAGGACATAATGCCCATCTACTTTGCCGCTGCCAGTGATCCATTCCCATTGATCTCCGCCTACGCCATGGAGTAAATAGAGCACGTCGTACTTCCTGTCGACATCTTCCTGTCTGTAGCCCGGTGGTAGATAAACTACACATTTTTTTATAATCGGTTCACCTTCCACTGTTTCCCTGCCCGCTGCATCGGGATCAATTTTTTCCGAAGTAACAAGCTGGCGTTCACGATTTATATAATTTCGTACTTCATAGGAAACTTCGTGAACGGTCCCCCGAAGTTCTGTTTTGACTGGACGTTTGTATTCAGCAGGAATTGTATGTACCACGTTCTTTTCCATGATATTGTTTAACTCCTTGCTCACTTCCATTTCTTCACTTCAGAAAATATAAATTTGCGAATATCTTCGATATTCATCCCATATACGTCATGAATAAACGAAAAAACCATTCATAAAACAGATTTGTTCATAAGACAGCATAGATAAAGCGCTTCCAAACCGTGTGTGAAAAACTCAATAACGCCATATAATCACAGAACCTATTTAGACCGTTTTGAAATAATACCGCGGTTGATCGATCTTTGTCGTTACGTGTTGTAATGGAGAACATGAAAAATTATTTAATTACAGCGCAAAGAATTGATAAAAACTGGCGGGCTTAACCGGACTGCCTCTTTTCAAAAAGGTTGTCTCTTTTTTATGTAAACCCGCCAGCATAAGGAAATGTATCCCAGCGATAAAAACATAGATACTTTGTCGCAAGAGGCAAACACGAAATGTAATTGTTAAATTCTTAAAATGTTTTTATTGAATGTTTAGCCACAGAATACTGAAACGGGTGTATTTTCCAAGCCGATTTTAGAATTAATTTTTTCAGTTAAAAAGTGGCTAAAGCCGGCAATTACGAACCTGGAGCATTTATTCTAAGGTGAACGATTTCAAGCTGGCTCTGCCTTCCCCTCGATACGTCAGATAAATGGCGTGGATGCCGTCTGGTAAATCGATGTCTGATGAATATTCAGTCCAAACATTTGTAAAATCAACCGGTATCTCACAAAGCACCGGACCATTCCATGAAGTTTTTACTTCAAATACTCCGCGACAATATCCTCTCACTTTGATTTTAAATTTTTTTACACCACGGCAATCGAAATACTTAAATCCGGCAGTGGCTGAATCCGTCATATTCGCAATATATCCAATTTCTTTGTCGCCATCTTTTCCATCCTGGGTAATTTTGGGGAATTGCGTATCCATCCATAAATCCCCTGTATACATGGCTTCATCGCGATGGAATAAGTTGCAGGCAATATAGGCTGGATATTCCCCTTTTCCGATTAATGGACCGCCGTTGGAACCACAGGATGTCATTTCTACCTGAGGGATGGAACCATCTTCAAGGATTTCAATCGGCTCCATACACCCCTGTCGGCTAAAGTTGGAACCATTAGTATGGCGATGATAAAATACGTACCATTGACCTTTCACATTCACAATACCGCCGTGATTATTGCCACCGTAATACATCGGTTTATTGGCAGGTTTATACGTATCAATATGGAGATCATTATTGCTGACAATCACGCCCCCATATTTAAACCCCTTACGAGGATGCTTGCTCGTTGCGTAACATAGTTCGTGCATGACGATCGAGGAGTAGATGAGGTAATACGTATCACCGATTTTTCGTATGGACGGAGCCTCAAAATATTCATGACCTTCAAAGCCGGTTCCTTCACTGTAGGGTTCACTGGGAAGAACAATAACCGGTTCTTCAACCACAGTAAGCATATCGGGTCCCAGTACCGTGGCCATACAGCCACTTCTCGATTTGTCCCCTTTTGGACAGAAACCGGTATAAAGATACGTTATATCTCCTTCCGTCAATACTGCCGGATCAAATTGCGGCTCGTCGCCTTCCCGCTCTCCTAACCGGACGCCATCCGGATATTGTACATATCCATAAAATTCGTACTTTCCAGCCGGTGTATCACTAACAGCTACTGAAACGACGGGAACTTTATCAAGCACATAATATAAATAGTAGCGTCCATCAGGGCCGACAGTTACATCCGGCGCATATAGGCACATCCGCCCGTCCCTATTCAGCGGATCGTCTGTTTTTCTGTAAATGACTCCTTCATAGCGCCAGTCTGACAGGTCGTCAACAGGAGCTGACCAGCAGACGTAGTCATTCAAACAGTAAACATGTCCGTTAAATCGATCGTGGGAACCGAAGATATACACTCTGTCACCAAATACATACGGTTCTGCATCGGGGATATATTCCCACGATGGAAGGTATGGGTTAAACCCCTGTTTTTTTGTCATTAAATATACCTCCGATTAACAGCATGGTGTTCCGAAAGGAAAAACCATTGTTCAGAAGATATGTATAATTTTTCCAGGACTAGTTGATAAAGAAAACACTTACAGGATGTTTTCAATTCAAGCATCTCGTTAAAACCTGTGAGTGTTTTCTCTTTCCTATTTACATGGGTAAATGATTTTCATGTTCATACTCTCTTATATATTTCGCAAATATTTTTTCCATTTTATTGGAAATGATATATGTTACAAACGCCGGTAATATAACAACTATAATCGGAATTAACCAGATAATCATAATTGAAATAATCAGAAGAATAAACATCGTAACGGTATCAAAGAGATTGGCAAAAGCCAGGATAGCGGAATTTTTCCAGACGAGTTTTAACGGAGAATTAAATCTTGAAATATACGGGATGATATAAATAATCAGAAAACATTCAAGCGGAATCAATAACAAGAAAAACATCTGACCAACGATGCCGATGAGACTTCCGTTTGTTTTTTGCAGTATGATTACACTATCTAAATAAAACGCGCTTGCTGTAATTAAAAACAATATCCAGTTAAGAGTTGCTTTTTTAAACGTCCTTTTGAATGCCTTCCAATATTCCGAAAAAATATACCCCTCTTCATTTTTTACAGAATAATAAATAGTATAGTATAATGCGGAGGTGGATGCGCCTATAGTAATGACAGGCAATGAAAAGACTGCCCAGAGAACGCTCAAATACAGAAAGTCAGCTAATCTGACTAACTTTCGATTATTAAATAATTTATTCATACGCTTAAACTCCAGTAAAAAGCAGATTTAGAAAAATCGGGTCCTGAATTTTTGCCAAGATTGTCCTCTACTAGTGCAGAAAAGCCGTTCTGCGTTCATACAGTAAAAATTTAGATTGGAACTCCCGATTATTCTTTAACACCACCAATTGTTAAACCACTAACAAAGTACTTTTGTAGGAAAGGATATATTAATACGATCGGTAATGCTGTTACGATGGTGGTAGCAGCACGAACAGATGCTGGTGTAACCATTGATTTCGTGTGTTTCATCGACTCAACGTCGCCACCCTGACTCGTAACTGAAGACAAGAGTTTCATCAACTCATATTGGAGTGTGGTCAGGCGATCATTAAATCCATTATACAACATCGCATCGAACCAGGAGTTCCAGTGATATACAGCGATAAATATAGCAACGGTAGCCAATACCGGTTTACATAGCGGGAGGATAATATTGATAAAGATTCTAAAATGTGAAGCTCCATCTATTTTGGCAGACTCGACGAGACTGTCCGGCAGTCCATTGATGTAGGTACGGATTACAAGAACATTAAAAGCACTAACTGCACCAGGTATGACATAAACCCAGAAAGTATTGATCAGACCTAACTTTTGCAGCCACAAATAGTTAGGAATAATACCGGCGTTGAAATACATTGTGAATATATATAGTAAAGTGATCGGTTTTCTAAATATAAATTCCTTCCTGCTCAAGATGTAGGCAAGCAGCGCCGTCACAAAAAGCTGTGTAACTGTACCGAAAACCGTTCTTGAAACCGTAACGATTGCTCCCTGGATCAGGTTATCCTTTTGTAATACCGTTCGGTAATTCTCAAGGGTGAATTCTCTCGGGACAAGGTGAATTCCGCCACGAAGTGTATCCATTCCATCATTAAAGGAGACTGCTAAAGTATTTAAAATTGGATATAACGTGGCGAGGGTCATAAAAATTAAGAAAGTCCATTTTATTAGATCAAATACAACATCTGAAATACTTATTTTCTTCACTTGCAATCCCCTCTTTTTAGAATAGTCTCTCTTCGCCAGCCATCTTGGCTAATTTGTTTGCTGTGAAGATTAAAATAACACTTATTATACCTTTAAATATACCCGCTGCTGTTGCTAAAGAGTAGTTATTAAGACTGATACCGTATTTTAAGACAAAGATATCAATCGTTTCTGATACACTTTGAATTAAACCGTTACCAAGTAAGTATTGTACTTCAAATCCTGCGTCTAGAATCCAACCGATGTTAATCAATAAAAGTATGAAAATAGTCGGTTTTATTCCTGGAAGTGTAATATGCCACATTTTTCTGAACCGACCAGCACCATCAATTGATGCTGCTTCATATAATTCCTTATTGATCGATGTTATAGCTGCCAAATAAATAATACTTCCCCAACCTGTCGATTTCCAAACATTAGCAAAGCCTACAATCCACCAGAAATACTTTGGATCAGCAAAGAAGTTAATCGGTTGGTCAATTATTCCGAGCGCTAATAAAATTTCATTTACGATCCCGGTCTCCGGTGATAAAACATCCATCACAATTCCTGTGACAATAATCCACGACAGGAAGTGAGGTAAATAGGAGATTGTTTGCATTGTTCGTTTTACATATTTGTTTCTTACCTCATTTAAAAGTAGCGCAAAAGCAATCGAGAAAGTGAACGTAAGTACGAGATTGATTGTACTCATCGCCAAAGTATTTCGGATGACGCGTAAGAAGTTCGAATCAGCGAACAAAAATTTAAAGTTTTCCAGTCCTACCCATTCCTGTTCAAAAAACCCCAATGCGGGACGGTACTTTTGAAATGCCATCGTCCAGCCAATTAATGGCATATAGTTAAAGACGATGATATAGATTACAAAAGGGAGCGATAATAAAATTAATTCCTTTTGTCCCTTTAATTTTCTTCGCCATACGGCTAGACGACTGTTAGGAGCAGTTTGTTCAGGAATTTTTTCCATCGTCTCAGATTTTTCCAGTTGCATCTTTTCACACCTTTCAGTCTATAGAATTTCTGAAGGAAATGGTTGAAGAACCATTTCCTTCAGAAACAACCAAGCTTTCTTTTTTAGAAAACTAGTTTCCTAGGGCAGCTTCAACTCTGCGGCGCACTTCTTCCGTTAAAGCCTTTTCATAAGCTTCAATGTCAACTTCATTATGATAGACTGTCATGTACTCCTCCCATTCTCGTTCAAATTCATTGGTAGGAGCCATAATTACTTTCGGCAGCCATTGTTTTTTCACTTCATCCATCTTAACAGCTGCAATACCTTCCGGTGTGTCAGCTGTCCAGCTATCAACTGCCGAGTAAATCGGATACCACGGTTTGTTTTCCTCAACAGGAGTTAAGAAGTCGGTCCACTTTTCATAACCGTATGCTTCAAGAACTTCTCTATCAATGTCTGTTAACGAATCCCAGAACTCTTCTGGTTGCTCACTAGGATGTACAGCGTTCTGTGTACCTTCGATCAACCCTTCATAGGTCGGGAAATAGTTGTAGTCAGCTTTGTTTTGTGTTACCCAGTTTGTATCACGGTGGTTAGCACGCTGTTCTTCCGTGCGGTAGAAGCGTCCGTTTTCGTCAACTTCATAGTCGACGCCTTCTTCGCCCCAGTATCTCATAATCATGACTTCAGGATCTAAGAGATCATTCAAGAATTGAAGTGCCCCTTCAACGTCTTCACAGCTTACTGTAATACCAAGACCTCTTGCCGGGTTGACGTGCGGTTTGTCTAAGTACTGCGGAGTTACATTCGGATCGATAACCAGATCTAAAGGTACGTAAGTTCTATCATCCATTCCTTGGGACCGTAAAGAGTTTTCTGCGTCAGAGAATTGCCAGTACTGGTCGACCATTCCGAGAACGCGACCGGAGGAAATTTTTGCAAGATACTGGTCATAGTTCATCGTGAAGGTCTCAGGGTCAATGATGCCTTTATTATACATTTCGTTTAACTTTTTGAAATAAATCTTCGCTTCGGGAATCGTATCATACACTTTGGCTTCGAGAGTTTCCGGATCAACGATAGCTTTACCATCGTTCGGATAACCGGCAAGGAACTGCGGCGGGTTTTCTAACGCAAAGTAACGCCAGTCATCTGTGATAATGGCAAAGCCAATATTCTTTTGTCCGTCTTCGGATTCAGGGTTTGCTTCAAGATACGCTTCGATTAGATCGAAGTATTCGTCTAATGTTGTAATTTCTGGATACCCAGCCCATTTTAATACACGTTTCTGAATCCAGAATGCTTCCCCATTGTGCTGGGTTCTCATGTATTCACCTTTAACTACGCCGAATTGTGGTATATAATAAATTTTACCGTGCGCACTTCTGATCAAGTTCCATTCCTGTTCAGTGAATAAATTCTTGATATTTGGGTAATCATCGATGTAATCATCTAGCGGTACAAATGCACCAGCTTCTACCATTTCAGGAGTACCGTCTGACGCATCGACAAAATCCGGATATTCGCCGCCAGCAATCATAACACCGATGCGCTCTTTTGCTGTTTGTCCTGTCAACCACTTTACATCAGCTTTTGCCCCGATCTTTTCAGCAATTTTATTAATCTTTATCATATCTTTATAAATGGATCAAGGATTTTACTCCCGTACCCAGAACAGGAACACGATCTGAACAGCACGATTCATTCCCCAGTTCGATTGTCAATTATGGCAGCACTCGCATCAGGAGGCGAAACGGACTTTCATTTTCTGCGTGATACGATTGAGGTCAGTGACTCCCTTTTATCTAAGCATATCAGCACATTGGAGTCTGCAGGATTCGTAGAGGTCATCAAAGGATATGTTGGCAAGCGTCCCTGCACTTGGTATACATTGACTGAAAAGGGAAGCTCAGAATTTAAGGATTATCGAAGGGCTCTCAAGCAAATTATTGAAAATGAAACAATCGATT
>CALKAK010000176.1 GCA_937983015.1 uncultured Bacillaceae bacterium
GTATGCCCAGGTGAATAAAAGGCTTCTACATTGATTTGTGAAGCCCCTACCTTCACGTTTAAACGCTCTGTTAGTGGTGTGTACGGAAACACGACTTCTGTCGCATCCTTAGGCGGCAAATAATACGTTGCACCTGTTTCAGCGGCAATATGACGCCCTCCTGAAATATGATCGGCATGCAGGTGGGTGTCAAACACATGCTTAATATCCACACCTTTTTCTTTTGCAAAATCTAGGAATACATCGGTGAAACGCACCGCATCTATAATGGCAGCCTCTCCATCAGAAATAATCATGTAGGATAAACAGCCTTTCCCAAGGCGAACAAATTGATAAAGTTCTCCGCCATTTTTTAAATCCGCAACTTTAATAGGTTCCAAATAGCTGCTCCAAGCTCGCATTCCACCTTCCAGATAGCCTACTTCACGCCCAGCTTCCGACAGCATTTCTGCCACCATAATGGAAGATCCTTCTTTGGCACATACGACCAACACTTCTTTGTCTGCTGGAATTTTCGTGAGAACCTCATCGACGCCATCCAGCAATTCAAAATAAGGAATGTTTACATACTCAAAGTTTTGTCCTTCTATTTTCCAATCTTCAAATGCATCGGTGTTACGCACATCTAAGATAAAAAGTTCTTCCTGGTCAATTACCTTTCGAGCAACTTTTGCTGCTGTCCATTTGTTTACTGTCATACTTCCCTTTACCCCCCTAGGTATATTTTCCACCAAAATATTTACAGTAGATCATTGCTCTACTGCATGAGTTTTTTCGGTAATCCATTAGAACGTCAGTGTCGGTGCTGCATCTTTCGAAAACTCCAAGAAAGTGGATACGGTGATAATCGGAGTATCGTCGCACGTTTTTTGTCGCAAAAAACCAGAGCAGTCGGGGATGAACTCAAACAAGCTTTTTCCGATTAATGTTCCATCATTCATATCGAAAAAACGACAGGCCGCCTCATTGACAAATAATATTTCCGAATCGTCGTTTAAGGCGATCACCGGTAACCATAAATGGATTAATTGTTGTTGTAACTCATTCAAAGTTCTCTCCAAGCGGTCTTTCTCTATCTCCAGCTCCCGTATTCGTTCTGTTAATTGTCCTTCAATGGATCGATTCGAACGAACATTCATGTACTGTTTCAGTCCCCCATTTTATTTACTAATAAAAAGACATTCGACAACAATTCCGAAAATTCCTTCTAATCTTACACGATCCCCTTTTCCAATTCGTTTTTCTCGAAAAATGTCTTCATGCAAAAACGATCAGCCGATTATAATGCGCTCTTTCGGATAGTGGAATGTTCGTTTTTTGTCATTACCGCCGATGATGAAAATAAAGGATAAAATTCCCACCCGACCGATGAACATCAGAAGCATTAACACGATTTTTCCGATCGTTGAAAACTCCTCAGTAACTCCTAGGGACATACCAGAAGTACCGAATGCGGAACAAACTTCAAAAAGGAGTACCAATAATGGTTGATCTTCGGTGATCGCCAGAATTAGGACAGCCAGAAAGCATATAATAATGGCGAATAACGTCACCACAAATGATTTCAATAAATCTTCTTCATGAATTTCCCGATTAAATAATTGTACAGACCTTCTTCCCCGCGAAAAATTGTACAGAAACAAAATATTGAGAGCGAAGGTTGTCGTGCGAATACCACCGCCGACCGAGCTGGGGGAAGCGCCGATAAACATCAATAAAGCAAAAATCAATAATGTGGGCATGCTCAACTGCGAAAGTTCCAGGGTTGTCAATCCGGCACTTCTTGTGGAGATCGATTGAAAGAGCCCGTAAAACATACTTTCATGCCAGGAGGTGCCGATTAAATAATTTCGGGATTCGATCGCAATAAAAATCAATGCACCAACAAGGAACAGGATGATGTACGTTGAAGTTGTGATTTTCGCGAAGAGACTGAATCGCGGCTTTTGTTTACGAATTCGCTTTTTGATAAAATCTTTCACTTCAATTAACACAGGAAAACCGATCGCCCCGAGGAAGATCAAAATCATGATGATGATTTGCACAAAGTAATTGCGATGAAACACTTGCAGAGAGTTTCCGGTTAAATCAAATCCTGCATTCGTCGTTGCGCTAACGGAAATGAACAATCCATTGAGAAAGGCTTCCTGCCAGGTCGGATAATATGCCAAAAAATAAAAACCGAGGACGAGCGCGCCAATCACTTCAATCAGCAAAAATATGATAACGATTTGCTTTAACATGCGCACCAAACCGGCAAGACTCAATTGATTATGGTCTGTCATGATCAACTGGCGCTGTCTTAAGCCGATCCGTTTTTTAGTTAAGATCCATAAAAACGTGGCAAGCGCCATTATACCGATACCGCCGATTTGCAAGATGAACAGGATGATGGCGATCCCCGCGAGAGAAAAAGTTTCACCAATATTCACCGTCGTTAATCCTGTTACACTGACGGCACTAAAAGCAAGGAATAACGTATCCATAAAAGAATAAGGAACACCCGGTTGTCTTGCGAACGGGAGACTTAACAAAATTGTTGCGATAATAACCGTTAATAAATAGTAAGTTGCGATCATTTTAAATGGAGACATCCGCTGAAAAATTCGCTTCGTTTTTTTCCACATACAAATAATCCTTTCCTGAAGTAATCCAATTCCTAAAATTAGTAATGATCCCCGCAACATAATTGGCCTTGTTTCGTTCAACATAATTATAGTACCAAAAGAAAAGGTGGTGAGGAAATGGTTTCCCGCAACCCGTTACTTGTACCAGGAGTCGAACAATTCTTGGAACAGGTTAAATATGAAATTGCACAGGAATTTGGCGTCCAGCTAGGGGCGAATACAGAAGCCCGGGCCAATGGTTCTGTTGGTGGAGAAATTACAAGGCGGCTCGTCCAGCAGGCACAGCGGCAAATAATCCAAAATTCCGATCGATCTTAGAATTTCCCATATACTAATCCACTCTGGCCCTGGGAGATGGCAAAAGGGATAGCGCTCATGAAAATAATTAGCTCGATAAAGTCTTCTCACTTTACAACCACCCTTTACAACAAAAAGGAATTAAAACGAGAAAAGGCCTTTTGCCTGTGGCAAAAGGCCTTCTATTTTCATATGGATACAATAAGTTATCGAAACGGTCATGTATATTAATTGGAATTGGCTTTTTTCATTTCGACGGGCACTCGAGCAATCGCGGCCTCTTGGTGCGCTTTTTTCCGCGAGTAGATAAAACCACCAAGGGCAAGTATTAAAAGTACACCCCAGAAAATCATCTTCCAGAAAACCGATCCTGGAAAACTTGCCGGTAAAATCCCGATCTGACTGTGGGATAACGTCGTCACCAAAAGTTTTACACCAACCCAGCCAACAATGAGAAATGCGGTTGTTTCTAAGGCTGGATATCGATTTAATAAGGTGACAAACCAGGTTGCGGCAAAACGCATGATGACCAAGCCGACAAAGCCACCGAGGAACATGACGAGATACTGTCCACCATCAATACCACCGATCGTGAATGCTCCCCATTCCGGCAAGGTGATGGCGATAGCTACGGCTGCTAGCATCGAGTCCACGGCAAAAGCAAGATCGGCCAGTTCCACTTTTAACACCGTCATCCAAAAACCATTTCCTTTTGGAACGATCGAAAACCGCCTTTTCCCTTGAACCCGTTCGTTTTTCCAGCGTTTTTGTAGATTGTGAATGGCTATCGCTAATAAATAGAATGCTCCGAGCGCTTGAATCTGCCATACATTCACGAGAAACGAGATTAAAAACAATGCGCCAAAACGCATGATAAAGGCCCCGATCAGCCCGTAAAAGAGCGCTTTTTTCTGTTGATGACCCGGCAGATGTTTTACCATAACCGCCAGGACCACTGCATTATCGGCTGCGAGAATTCCCTCTAAGCCAACGATGATCAGTAAAACCCAAATATATTCAAAGACTAATGTTAGTTCCATACGATCCCCCTATTTTTAAAGATATTTAACAAAACAAAAGACCTTTGCTAAACGTATAAAATCCCCTACGTTCAGCAAAGGTCTTGCATGGCCAGATTCGTGAGCCAACAAAGCCGGTGGAGATGCTCCACGAAGTGACGACTTTGTTACGGGTCTTTTGCGACCCGCATGCTACTCCCCTTTGAATGTTCGAATCAATTTATGAACTTGTCAGCAAATATTTTCAGCATAACATTAATATATTTTTTATTATCGTGCAAGATATTTGCTTATACGTGCCCGTGCTTTTTTGCAAGTAAATGGATCTGATTCTCCCTATTCGTATTTTTAATACCGAGCACGGGCATCATTTTTTGACAATGATGGAATTTTGTTCGATTCTCTTATTTTGCCAGTACCCCACGAGAAGAACGAGAGCTGTCACGATGATCGTAAACGGAATGTTAATATTCATCTCGTGTAAATTGAACCAGGTACGGATCAATTCATCACCGATGATCATTCCACCCGCCGTCCAGGCAAGGATCCCCGAGCCAATGTAGGCGATCCAGGGATAACGTTCCATATAGCTAAGAATAATCTTGGAACCGAAGATCATGATCGGGATACTGATCAATACACCGAGGGCTAAGATGAGGTAGTTTCCAGCAGATGCTCCGGCGACGGCCACGACATTATCCATGCTCATGACGATATCGGCGGAAATAATCGTCCAGATTGCCCCAGCCATTGAATCTTTCACGGAAACGTTTTTCGCTTGACCATCATCTTGTATCAAAACTTTATAGGCGATGTAGACAAGAAGCAAACCTCCCAGGAAATGGACGAGCGGGATTTTTAGGAGAAAAGCGATGAAAATCGCAAACATAATCCTTAATGCGATGGCAAAAAATGTTCCCCAATAAATCGCTTGATTTCTTTTTTCTTTCGGCAGGCGGCGCGTAGCCATCGCGATAACGACCGCATTATCACCTGAAAGAACGATATCGATGGCAATTACTTGCATCAATATGATTAGTGTTTCTATAGACCAATCCAACCCATTATACCCCCTTACAAAAGTTTGACCGTAAATT
>CALKAK010000177.1 GCA_937983015.1 uncultured Bacillaceae bacterium
GTCTGGGTTTTCCGGTTATATGTCCCGGGTGGGAATCCGTGCAGCCACAGTAGATCATAGGATGGCCCGGTCCACCAGGCGTAGACGCCCCGTTTTAGAGGGATATTCAAAGATTTTGCGACATCCAAAGCGAGTTCTTGCAATTCTTTAGTATAGATGTTCGTGGAATCCGGGAAACGAGGGCCGAGCTCATCATTATTCGGTCCGATTAACGGGTTTCTCCCAGTCAAATTAATATGGTCAGAAATCAACATCAAATCCCCGGGGGAAAAATCGGTGTTTACCGCACCGGCGGCATTCGTCAAGATCACCGTTTCAATTCCAAGAGCTTTCATTACGCGGATCGGGAATGTCACTTCATCCAGGGTAAATCCTTCATAAAAATGAAAGCGTCCCTTCATCGCTGCAACAGTGACACCTGAGAGCTGACCGATCACGAGTTGGTTGGCGTGGCCTTCTGCTTTTGATCGGGCAAAATAGGGGATTTCATCGTAAGGAATGATGACCGCATTTTCGATTTGATCGGCCATCACACCAAGGCCTGAACCGAGAACGAGCCCGACGGTCGGTTTTTGGTCGGTTTTTGCTTCAATGAATGCTTTAGCCTCGAGAATATCTTTTGTTACGTGCAAAGCGAATACCTCCTATGTATATGCGTTTTCATTCACTGTTATTGTACGGTGTTTACGATCGTATCGCAATATTCGTTAGTAAAGATATTAACAATTAAACAGGTTATTCGGTGTTTCTTCTTAGTCTCTATATGGCGACCGTTGTGGCGATTTATTTTGTATATCGATTGGCATAACAACTGGCCACGAAAGCTTCCGGTTTGATTTTAGGTTCGATACCGATCGCTTCCATACGTGCGACCATTTCTTGAACAAAACGTCGCGTTTTATTTCTCCGTCCGGCACCGATATCAATATGTCCCTCGATGGTAAAATTTGCCCCCTTATAAATATGGGGAAGGATGATATCGATTAATTGTTCTTTACGCTCTTCAGTAAATAAGGATGCTACTTCTTCGGTTAAGGACGTTTCAAAAGAAATTCGTTCATGGAGATTCATCATTTTCCGGGGGACGATCGTTTTACGAATGCAGGCCCAGGCACCCTTCGTTTCTTGCTGGATCACAATGCCGGTGATGAATTTTGTACAATCTTTATGCACCTGGGAGTCGGTCCCGAACATGAGACGAAAACTACCTGTCGGATCCTTTCTCATGAACTGTACGATATGTTGAAAAACGTCATCAAAAGTCATGTTCTTGTGACTTAAATTTTGAAACGGTCCTTTTTTAATATACGCATCCTCCATAATATCCTTCCTTTGCCTTTACATGGTCATGGTAGTTATTATTATAAATTATATTCAAAATTCGTGTGGGCAAACATCAAGGAACATGTTAGAATGATAATGGTTTTTCACAATAAAATGAATATTAAAAAGTATCGTTTGTATTGCGAAACTGCTGCAATGATAAAATTAGGGGGGATGAGGAGTATGGCGGTTTTTGATTTGATAAAAAATAGGCGTTCAATCGGTGTTGTCAGTGAGAAAGAAGTACCTGATGCGATCATTCATCAGTTGCTAGATGCGGCGATCTGGGCACCAACCCACAGGCACACGGAACCTTGGCAATTTCGTGTGGTCAAAGGTGACGCACGTAAGAAGCTTGGGGAAGCGATGGCGGAGATAATCGCGAAAAAAACAGCTAGTTTGGATGAAGCGGAAGCGAAGAAAAAGATCGAAAAGATGCGAAAAGGGCCATTGCGGGCGCCGGTTATAATTGTAGTTGCGTGCCGACCGACCGGAATTGTTCCAGAAATTGAGGAAATCGTCGCCTGTGGTTGTGCATTGCAAAATATTCTCCTTATGGCAGCTGAACTTGGTCTTGCCGCAATGGTTCGGACTGGAGAAATAGCATTTGAAAAAGAACTGAATCAATATTTACAGTTAGCTGAGGAAGATAAAATTATAGGTTTTGTGTATCTCGGGTATGCGAAGAAAGATTTACAAGTGAAAGGAGTCCGCACACCAGCGGAAGAGAAGACGGTCTGGTTCACATAAGTAAGGGCCATTCTCGCTTTTTTACCGCTAATGGCCCGGTTTTACGTTGGAATAAATGAATCGATCATTTCTGCTAGTTTCCGTTCCAGATTTGGGAACTTTCCCTTTTGCAGCGAGCTTTCGGGGATTTGCAAATAGTAACATTCATCTTTTTCCAAATAGTGATAAATAATTCTTGCCGTATCCATTTCTTCTTTTGTCAATCGGAGTGACGGTGTATATTTGGCCTTTTTGATATGATTGATCCACTCATCAACCATATGGGCCACTTCCATACTTTGGGAAAGCGTATATTTCTTTCGATAGAGGATTCGGTTTCCCTTGATTAAGAAAAATTTCACTGTCTTTTCATCTAATTTTTCAAAAAGAACGATCGCCCCCGCTTCATCAATAAAGCGGATTCCTTTGATCTGATTTAATATAGACCGGAGGGCAAGGAGATAATTGCGGTATTTGGCCGCTTTTTCAAAGGCGTAAGTATTAGCAAAGTTTTCCATGGTCATTTCCAACTCCTGCAAGAGGGTATCGTTCTGACCATTGAAAAGATCGATAATGTTTTCGATGATCTTGTGGTATTGTGCCAGATTCTTGCCGGTGCAAATTCCGATACATTGGCCAAGGGAATAGTTTAGACAGTTGCTTTTATGCCGGGGAAAAGAAAGGCAGGCAATTTTAAAATGTTCTTTCAGTCCCTGGATAGCGACTTCGACCGTATTTTTATTGGAAAAAGGCCCGAAATATAAATAGTCTTGTTCAGAAATGGTGTTGGCGATTTTCATCCAGGGCAATTTGTGTTCTTCCGAAAACACGATATAACAATACCGTTCCGGGTTTTTCATTAGTGAATTAAATGATGGTTTCAGTTGTTGAATGAGTTGACATTCTAACAGTAAAGCTTCGAATTCCGTGTCCGTTTCGATGTATTCCACGTCTTTTACATGAAAGACGAGATTTTCGATCTTACGGCTTCCCTGTCCTGATGGGCGAAAATAACTTTGCACACGAGAACGTAAATGTTTCGATTTCCCGATATAAATAATATTTTCAGCGGAATCTTTCATTAAATAAACACCGGGCGTTTGCGGAAATGTTTTGATTTTTTCTTGTAATTCCATAAAAACACCTTCAATGAATGGGGTCGATATTTCTATTATAAAAGAAAACAGCAAGCGATGGTGCTTGCTGTTTAAAATCTCTTATAATGCATCGGAGATTCCTAATAATACAATTCCTAACATGACGAGGCCGATCACAAAATATTGGTCTTTCGAAAGTTTTTCTTTTAAGAATATGCGAGAAAGGATGACAGAAAAGATACTATATGAGGCCACGAGTGGAGCGGTGATGATCGCTTTACCGGCCATTGCGTAAACGTAAAAGAATTGTCCGGTTGTTTCTAAAATAGCCGCTGTGCCGCGATCTTTTTGCTGTAGAACTCGAAAATCTTCTTTTTTAATCCATTTTATATAAATATAGGCGACCACTCCGGTGAGTAAAAATGTGAATTCATAGGCGAGTAGAGCGGCATCTTCACTGATTAACTTCATTTCATCTAGATAAATCCCGTCGAAAAATGTTCCTAAACTATCGAAAAAGGCGTATAGGAGCGGGAAGGTAATCGCCAATACACTGAGCTGATACTTTTTCGGAATATTCTCCTGCCGGGAACGCAATGCTTCAACCTGTTGTTTCCTTTCTAAGATTCCTAAACCGATAACTCCAAGGGAAACGAGTGTAATCCCAGATATATCGAAGATATTTAAATTTTGTTGAAAAAAAATCGCCAGTAAAATCGCCGTAATCGCCCCTGATGAATTTTGCACCGGTGATGCGATGGAAAGTTCCAAGTAGCGGAGACCGATATAGCCGATCGTCATCGATAAAATATACATGAAGGAGACGGGCAAATAACGGACCATATCAAAGGGATTGAAATGGACCCCCTTGATTGCCATATATGTGAAGGCGTGAGCCCCCATGACGAGACCGACCATAACGACAATTTTCCAGTGGCTCAGTTTGTCCTCGCTATCGGAACCTTTTTTATAAAATAAATCGGCTCCACCCCAGGATAATGCACAAAGTACTGCAAAAATAAACCACATGTATGATTACTCCTTATTCTAAAATTCCTGATGCAAAACATATATATTATACAAAAAAAACTATTCCTGTGCTATAAGATTTTCCATTTCTTACTAAGTATGAGGGGAACGATTGAATTTCATTTTTTAATCGGCGAAATTATAAATTAAGTGATTTTTATCGTTAACGCTAGCGTACTTAAATAGTTTTTTGCGAAGTCAAACAATTGAAAAAAATGGTATAATCCGCTATTATATCAATTACTTGTATGAATCTTATGCGAATCATATGTTCCTTTTTAGGATTTAAAATCTTTTTCCTTTTATTCATGCTCCATAACTGCGAATGAAATTATTAGCAATATAATAAGGTAAGTCTAATTTGAAATCTGGAGGATGGTTAAGTAATGGTTACATCCTTTAGCGATATAAAACGCCCCCCGTATGGTATCATCGCTATCTTGATGGTGGGGGCTTTTATTACTTTTTTGAATAACACGTTATTAAATATTGCCCTCCCACCTATTATGACAGAGATGAAGGTAGGTCCTTCGGCCGCCCAATGGGTGACTACCGGTTATATGCTGGTAAACGGGATCATGATTCCGACGACGGCATTTTTAATTGAAAAATATTCGGTCAGGCGACTTTTTCTTGTTGCCACCGGAATATTCAGTATCGGAACGATGCTGGCAGGAGTTACCCCATTTTTCTCACTGTTAATCATCGCGCGCATGGTGCAAGCGATCGGTGGCGCGATTATGATGCCATTGTTAATGAATGTGTTACTTGTCAGTTTCCCGATTGAAAAAAGGGGAACGGTAATGGGAATTTTTGGCTTCATTTTAATGTTTGCGCCTGCAATCGGACCGACATTATCCGGTTTTATCATCGAACAATTTCACTGGCGGGCACTGTTTTTCCTCATCGCACCGGTCGCGGTAATCGTTTTTATCAGTGGATTTTTCTTATTGAAAGATCACAAGCACCGTCCGGATCTACGGCTGGATAAACTTTCGTTGTTATTATCCAGTATTGGCTTTGGTAGTTTACTGTTTGGTTTCAGCATGGCCGGGGAATTCGGCTGGTTCAATCCCTTCGTTTTTTTCCCCATCGTACTTGGTGTTTTTGTTCTATTGCTTTTCAGTATCCGTCAAGTAAAGCTGGAAAAACCGATGTTAAATTTCGCGGTATTCCAATATCCGATGTATAATTTGTCTTTATTTATCATCATGGTTGTGCAAATTGCCATGTTCAGTGGTGTATTACTGATACCCATTTACGTACAAATGGTGCTCGGGGTTATGCCCATGCAAGCCGGTTTATTGATGCTCCCCGGGGCACTTGTGAATGCTGTTATGTCGCCGATCAATGGTAAGTTATTTGATCGATTCGGGGGTAGAATATTAGCGGTAATCGGTTTGACCGTGATCACCCTTTCCACTTTTTATTTCAGCCAATTAACGGTGAACAGTCATCCATATGCGGTAATGATTCTGCATACGATCCGTATGTTCGGTATGTCGATGGTCATGATGCCTGTGCAAACTAATGGGTTGAATCAACTGCCACGCAAACTGTACCCTCATGGTACCGCCATGAATAATACATTAATCCAGGTTACAGCCGCCCTTGGGACAGGCTTGATGATCACCATCATGCGCATGAAAGAGAAAAGTTCGTTACAAAGTTTTAGCGAACGGTATGGAAACTTTTCCACCCTTTCCCCGGAACTCCAGGAAAGGCTGACGATTCAAGCTATGGTAGAGGGAATTAATGCAGCCTTTTTCGTATCGGCATTGTTTGCGTTATTGGCGCTCATCTTTGCCTTCTTTATGAAACGTGCCTATCCGGATGAATATGATGCATCTGGAAAAGCAACGGAATTAAAAAAGCCATTATCGAGTAAATCCCTTAATACTTGATCGTTCAAAAATTATACCTTGTATTGACAAAAAATCTGTCCATAATATTAAAATAGAGAAGGTACGATCTGTGAAGGGAGTATTATTATGGCTGAAAAAGAAGGGAAATCCAGGTCGAAGAAGGCAGAGGTAGGAGATACGATCCAAATAACAAAAGGTCTGGAAAAGGGAAAAAAAGGCAAGGTCGTTTTGGTACGGGAAAATTCGGTGATCGTCGAGCTGGGGATTAATAAAAAGACAAATGAACCGATTAAAACAGTAGTCAATCACAAACATTATAAAGTTTTGAAGAAGTAGGAGACCATTCGGGTCTCTATAATTTTTTTATGAAGATGGAAAAATTTAGAATATCTGTAAAAAAGTTATTGAACATTATTTCACAATAATTTAAAATTAGATTGCATATTATTTATTAAAAATATTATTTATGCGATATAAATATTTAATCAGGTGAATGTGGATGGATGATCAACTTTTCAAAAAAATATTGATTGATTACACAAGGAATATCGGTGAAAATGCGAATGCTTTCTTTCAAGGAATCGGTACGAGGTACAATTTAACGATGATGCAAATCCGGATTTTAATGGAGCTGTATCATAATAATACGCATACGATGGGAAGCCTTGCCAGCAGGCTGCAAATAGCCGGCGCGAATATTTCAACAACTTGCAAGAAAATGGAACAACGTGGATTTGTTAAGAGAACACGGGACTCGTCCGATGAGCGAATCGTTAGAATTGAACTGACGGAAAAGGGAAATTTATTAATGGAAGAAATAAACGAAATGATTGATCGGGTGATTATGAACGCCCTTGCTCGTGAATCCGTCGAAAGCCAAAAAATTATCGTTGAGGGTCTGTTGAAATTCAATGCTTTACTGGAACGTATTGTCGAAGAACAGAAAAAATGATTGCGTGGAGGAAACATATGAAGCAAATTAATACACCGAAAAGACCGTGGATTTTTAATATCATCATCGCCGCTATCGTATTATTATTGCTCAATACATTAATTGTTCCTTATATAACGGAACAGTTTGTCAAAGAAGTGGATTACGGTACCTTTATCGATATGTTAGAAGCGGGCGAAATTGCAGAAGTCATGTTGGAAGATACGCAAATAACTTTTGTTCCGAAACAAGGCGGTCCCATCCGTGCTTATAAAACCGGAATCATTCCAGATCAAAAACTAGTCGATCGCCTGGAAGCGGCCGAT
>CALKAK010000178.1 GCA_937983015.1 uncultured Bacillaceae bacterium
AAATATTTTTATCGACATTGGCCAGGCGAGAAAGTGTCCAGTTAATTAAGTGATCCTCGATTAAACGATCCAATTCCTCTAGATGTTCGACCGTACCGAAGACAATCTGCCTGACAAACTCATCATGTTCCTTTTCTTTTACGGTATCACTGTATACTTCATCGATGGGGTTTTTACCCACATCTGCTTGGAACAAGATTTGTAAGGCTTTTTCCCTTGCTTCTCGTCTTTTCATATGAACACCTGACTTCCTTTGCAAAATCGCAACTAAGAATCAAAGAATTATTTATTAATAAAAAGGTTTTTGTGTACAGATTCTTTTCTAAACCACATGATAGCATAATTTACTGGAAAAGAAAAACAGTTGGAAGGGAGAAATCTTCGCCAGATTGACCTCATGAACGAATAGCAAAGTCAAAGATTTTACAGATATTTTTGCACAAAAATAAGCAGGATTTCTCCTGCTTAGAAAACCTCATTATTCCTCGTGATCCTCTTCTTCTTTCGGGCTTTCGAACTGAACGTTCACGATATGGACGTTAATTTCATCCGTTTCTAATCCCGTCATATTTAATATTGCTTGGTGGATGTTTTCTTGAATTTGTTTCGCGACTTTCGGGATGGAAACACCGAAATTGAGGACACAGTACACATCGACCTTTACTTGCTGGTCGCTTAAATCCACCTTAACACCTTTACTATGGGATTTTCTTCCGAACATTTCCACGACACCAGAAGCAAAATCCCCTCGCATCGAGGCGACTCCCTCAACTTCCGATGCGGCAATCCCGGCGATCACTTCGATTACTTCCGGCGCGATTTCAATAGAACCGAGTCCGTTTTGCGTCATTTCCAACGCATTGTTTTCGGCCATCAGCCACACCTCCTTTAAACGTCGTTCATTACATCATGAGTTTCCAGAAACTTCGTGTTATAGTTCCCCCGGATAAAATCTGGATGCTGGAAAAGTTTTTGATAAAAGGGTATCGTGGTTTTTACACCATCAATCACAAACTCATCCAGGGCACGTTTCATTTTCTGGATCGCTTCCTGCCGTGTCGGTGCGTGGACGATTAGTTTCGCCACCATGGAGTCATAATACGGCGGGATCGTGTAACCAGGATAAACGGCGGAATCAACCCGAACACCAAATCCTCCCGGCGGCAGGTACATCGAAACCCTCCCGGGTGATGGCAGGAAGTTTTTCCCGGGATCTTCGGCATTGATCCTGCACTCGATAGACCACCCATTCAAGATAATATCGTCCTGGGTGAGGGTGAGCTTTTCGCCCGCAGCGATTAAGATTTGCTCCTTGATCAGATCGACACCGGTCACTAATTCGGTAACCGGATGTTCCACTTGAATCCGGGTATTCATCTCCATAAAATAGAATTTTTTGTTCCGGTAATCATATATAAATTCTACCGTACCTGCCCCGGAATAATCAACAGCTTTTGCAGCTTTTACCGCCGCTTCCCCCATCTTTTCACGAATTT
The DNA here is from genome assembly GCA_937983015.1 of uncultured Bacillaceae bacterium. Lineage (GTDB taxonomy): Bacteria > Bacillota > Bacilli > Bacillales > Caldibacillaceae > CALGAD01. The sequence goes on from CALKAK010000178.1 coordinate 1,497, forward strand.
CATCATCGATCACCGGCGATGGCGCTTCTTCCACAAGTTTTTGCAAACGGCGCTGGATCGTGCAATCTCTTTCACCAAGATGGATGACGTTTCCGTATCGATCTGCCAGAATCTGTACCTCTACATGGCGGAAATCTTCAATATATTTTTCCAGATACAGGCCGGGATTTCCGAAGGAACTTTCCGCCTCCCGGCTCGTGATCTCAAATCCTTTCAGCAAATCTTCTTCATCACGGGCAACGCGGATCCCCCGACCACCGCCACCAGCTGTCGCTTTAATGATCACAGGATATCCGATATCCCTGGCAATCGCCAGTGCATCTTCTTTCGTTTCCACGATTCCGTTTGAACCCGGAACGACCGGGACACCGGCTTTGCGCATCGTTTCCCGGGCTCGTGCTTTTTCGCCCATTGCGGCGATCGCTTCAGGTGAAGGTCCGATAAACGTGAGCTGGCATTCCGCAGCGAGTGCTGCAAAATCTTCATTTTCAGCTAAAAAACCATATCCCGGGTGGATGGCATCACAACCGGTTAATTTGGCAATGCTCAAGATATTCGGGATATTTAAATAACTCTCCTGTGATCGTTTGGGGCCAATACAATACGCTTCATCCGCCAGCTGAACGTGAAGGGCATCGTGATCAGCTTCAGAGTAAATCGCGACCGTAGAAATCCCCAATTCTTTACATGCTCTGATAATCCTTACGGCAATCTCGCCACGATTGGCAACCAAAATCTTTTTGAACATGCTACCCCCCCTAATCCAGTTTCACCAGGAAGAGTGGCTGTCCGTATTCAACCAGTTGCCCATTGGTTACGAGGATTTCTGCGATTTCGCCTTCCACTTCGGCTTCGATTTCATTGAACAATTTCATCGCTTCCACGATGCAGACAATTGTATCTTTCTTAACTTTGGAACCAACCTTCACATATGGTTCGGCATCGGGCGCCGGTGCCGCATAGAAAGTACCGACCATTGGCGAGGTAATGTAATGGTATCCCTCACCAGGTTCCGGTTCGATCTCTTGCTTTTCCTCTACAGGTGATGGTTCCTCATTCGGTACTACCTTTTGTTCTACTTCTTTAACTACGGTTTGAACCGGTTCCTGTGATTTTGCGCTTGTAAGATCTTTTTTCAATACTATTTTAAAGCCTTCCGTTTCATATCGAAATTCGGTCAGGTTCGTTTCGTCCATTTGTTTCATCAAACGGGTTATATCCTCAATAGTAAACATTTAAGAACCCCCTATTATGACTAGATACTAATACTATACAATAATTTTTAAAATAAAATCAACGGATACTATTATTTTACAGACCTGAATTAATTTTCGCCATTTTTAAGCGATTCCGGGAAAATCGGTTTTTCCCGACGGTTTTTTGCAATAAAAAAGTGTCCTGAACCGAACAGGACACCTCGGGTGAGTCATTTATTTTTCAGGTTCGTCGGTTTGGAATGATACTGTGACATTCGTAGTGTTTAATTCTTGTTGAACCATACGGATAATTTCATTCGCATTGGAACGGGATGGTTCCTGTCCTTTTACCGTGATGTGCACCTCTTTATCATTGGCCCGCACGAGAGCATCTTCATAGCCGAGGGAAGAGATGATGAGCATTTCTAACATTCGTTCCTTCTCAGCCAGTTCATTCAATTTCTCCATTTCATCGAGAGCGGCACTGATTTCTTCAGCAGACCGTTCTGGCGAGCCGGTAACCGTTTCCAGTTCTTCTTTTTTCCGCGAACGTTCTTCCATTAATTGCAGGCGAATCGCTTCAAACAGATCATCCCGGGTGAACTCTTCTGTTTCTACATGAACTTGTTGTTCATCGGTTCCTTCCTTTTTTTCTCCCTCAACATTACTTGATTCCATTTCCCCGCTCTTTTCATTTTGCGCCATATTATTGATCGCATCATAGTTGATATAGTAGACGGCAAGAACTACAACAAGGGCGATCATCGTCAGCAACCATACCGTCTGTTTTTTTAACATGATAAAATTCCCCCTTCATCTTATTTTTTCGCTTGTACCGACACACGATGGCTCGGTACATCCAGAGTGCGCATGACGGCTTCCACGATATTTTTTTTCACGTGGATGTCATCGGCCCCTTTAGCCACGATGAGTACACCTTTAATATCCGGTTTTTCCGTCGTATATATAATGGGGACGTCGCGGTCGCCGTCCCTCGTGAAAACCATTTGTTCGTCGACCGAAATATCTTCGACGGTCCGTTTTCCCCCGTTCGCATCGGTTTCATTGGTAATTTGCCGGCGATTGACGACGTTTTTCTCGTAGATCACTTTTTCTGCCGATTCAACATTGACGATGATCGAAACGTCTTCCACTCCGGCGATCGTTTCCAATACTTCCTTTAACTGTTCTTCATAATATCGTTCGTATTCGATCATCGTGGAGGGTGAGCTGGTTGTTGGTTGGCTAGCTAATTTCGCATCTTCCTCCTCAGCGACAACGGGAATGGATTCATGATGTTCCCCATCATTTTTGAATACATTGCTGAAAAGCATGAGGGCGATACCCAAGATCCCGAGAATGATCAAATAGTGAGTCTTGTTCAGTTTGTCGTTCCCGCTTTTTGTCAATTTCTCGAACCATTTCAAAAGTGATTCGTTCGGTTTATCGCTACTCATCGTCATGGATCCCTCCCGTCAACGAAAATCTCGATCATTTCTGCTTCTACCCCCCATTTTCTTGCCAAAAAGTCACGGACTCTATAGTCGAATTCGGTTTCCTTACGAATTCCCTCTCCGTCAATAGCGATGACTACTTCTTGAACCGGTTCAACGACACCCGTTTGTCCTTCCCTCAAGGTAACCTGGATCGATCGTATGTTTTCCAGAAAACCTTCGCCTTGGTCGTTCACCGTAAAACGTCCATCCCGCATATTGAAATGAATATCAGCGATTTCTAATCGATATTGCTCCATCAACTCCTTTTCCGTTTGTTCTTTAAGCCTGTCTGCCAGTTCTTTTAAAATATATGCATGTTGTCTGGCTTGTATATCTAATTTCTGTTTTTCCAGTGACTTTTTGAATCCTTCGTCATGTAAGCCTATTTTCGCAAACGAATCAAGCCATTCTTGCGGATCCATCGCCAATAGTTTCATGATGGGGTTTAACATGATAAAAATTAATAAAAGCCCGAGCACCATCTTGACATACTTTTGCATCGTGCTCCGGGGTAAGAGAAGCTCAACGAGCATCGCAAGCAGGACAAATAATATGATATCTGTGATCCATTCCGAAAAAAACGCCATAACCGCCACCAACCTAGCGAACCATCATCGTTAAATTCCCCGCCAATATAATGATCGTTAAACTCAGGAAGAACATGATCGCCACAATGCCGACCGCCGCGAATAAATAAAAGATGCATTTGGAAATAACATCTAGACAGGTGATGATTGGCCCTCCACCGAGCGGTTGTAAAATCGCAGCGGAAAATTTATAGATGAATGCGATCACGAGAATTTTGATCACGGGAAAAAGTGTAATCAACAACAAAAGAATCACTCCGGCGATCCCGATCGAATTTTTCAACACGATCGATGCGCTGATTACCGTATCCGTTGCATCGGTGAACATCCGCCCCACAACAGGAATGAAGTTCCCGGTGACAAATTTAGCGGTCCGGATCGCCACTCCATCCGCCACCGCCGTCATTGTCCCCTGAAGAGACACCACACTTAGAAAGACCGTCATAAATATGCCTAGTAATCCAATACTCCAGTTCCGTAAGAGACCGGCTAATTGGGTTAATTTATAGTGTTCGGTTAATGTGCTGATAATACTCAGGAGGGTGGACAAAAATAGCATGGGCAGGATGATCGTTTTTACAAAGATCCCGCTCGTATTTGCTAAAAATACGATCACCGGATGAAAAAAGGAGGCTGATACTACGCCACCGCTCGTCGCCACTAGCGCTAATAATAAAGGAACGATAGCTAGGGTAAAATCGATAATTTTTTGAACCGTTTCCGTTGCATAAGTGATGACAACTTGAAAACTATTAAGGGCGATTATGATTAACACCATGAATACAACGGCATAGGCGATTTTGGTCACCGTACTTTTTTCAAAGGCGTTTTGCAAGCTTTGCAGGAACATGCTGAATATGGTCAGCATGATCAAAAGTCCAACTAGTCGTCCATTTACGGACAGTTCATGAAAGGCAAAGGCCGCGAAACCTTGAAAAATTTGACTTAAAGAAAATTCTCCGAACTGCTGGAGAAAATCTTGCCAGTTCCCGCGTTCCAGTTCCGGTAGAAAACCACCATATTCGTTGATCAATCCTTCCCAGAACCGTTCAATTTCCGTCACGTCCAACGTGTTCAGCTCTTCTTCCATCAATTCCTTTTCACGGTTTTCATCTGACCATTTATTCGTTGAAATCCCTGGCTGAAATTCTGAGGAAAGCCCCAGCGTATATTGCTTGATTTTTTGCTCCATATTTACCCTCCGGATCAAAGGACTATCCCCGTCACAACGGGATCATTTTAATAATCATATCGATCAATACGGTTAAAATCGGTACGGCCATCGACAGGATTAAAATTTTCCCGGCCAACTCGATCCGGGAAGCGATCGAGCCTTGTCCCGCATCCTTGGCGATTCCTGAAGCGAACTCGATAATATAGGCGATACCGATAATTTTTAAAATCGTTTTTAAATACACGGTGTTGACATTGGCATTGATGGCTACTTTTTGGATCATCTCGATAATCGTGTAAATACGATCGATTAAAAAAACGAAAATCGCGGTCCCGACGAATACGGTAATCAAAAAAGCGAACGAAGGTTTGATCTCTTTTATGGTGATCGCTAAAAATGTCGCGATCAAACCGATGCCAACAATCTGTAAAACCTCAATGGGAAAGCCCCCCTTTACCCGTTAAATAAAAAGACCGATTTGATCTTCTGGAACAGATCGTCAACGATGGAGGCTACCTGGAACAAAATATAAATAAAGCCGAATAACGTTACCCATTGGGCATATTCCTTTTTGCCGATCTGATCAAGGATCGTGTGCAAGAAAGCCACAATGATACCCACACCCGCGATCTTAAAAATGATCTCCACATCGATGCCCATTTCTCTCTCCTCCTAAACGCGCGGGTCACTATACAACGTCTGTGATAATGAACCACGCGACCTTTCGGATTAAGTATTAAATCAGGAGCAAGGTTATTAAAAGTCCCGTCAACAACCCCAAGCTGCGGTACATATTTCCGTAAACCCTCTGGTTTTCCTCCGCCTCTTTTTCCACCCTTTCTAGATGACTGAGCGCAAGACGAATTTGCTTTTGCTGGTGTTCCAAATCATGCTTCCCGAGGGTTTTACCAAATTGCAGCAAAATATCCCGTTCCGTCTGCTTTAAGGCCGTTTTTTTCCAAATCTGTTCAATGCTTAACTCCCATGCCTCCTGTGCCAGGATTTCTTTCCGGATTAAACTTGCGGCAAACACCTGGAATAGTTCACCGATCGGTCCGCTAAAGCGACCGGCTATGCGCCGGGAGGCCTCGTGAAGAGGGGCGTGACCGAACATGATCTCCGCTTCTAGATGGAGTAAGGCATTCTTTACATGACGAATTTGTCTTGTTCGTTCGGTTAGTCGCCTGGCTTGATCAAATCCGATAAAAAAGGATGTTCCTATTATGAAAAGTGCGCCGATGATTTTCATTCACGGAACACTCACTTTTCTCAAAATTTCTTCCCCTTGTTGGTTTTTTATCGTCACAATCATATGTGTTCCATTCCTACGCGACAATTCGATAAATCGGGTGAAGATCTCTTGCCGAACGATCGGTTGTAAACTGGGGCGTTGTTTAATTTCTTCAAGAGATTCACCGTGGGTCGTCATCATCAGCCGAACCCCAGCATGGACCGCTTCTAGAATCGCTTCGGTATCTTCTTTGCGGCCGATCTCATCCACGATCAAAACATCTGGACTCATCGATCGAATCATCATCATCATTCCTTCCGCTTTTGGACAACCATCGAGCACATCGATACGCGGTCCGAAAGTTAATTGTGGTACACCATTGACCGACCCGGCAATTTCCGAACGTTCATCGACGATCCCCACCTTAAAGGGGGGGATATTGTGCTGTTTTACCCCCGTCGATATGATCCGGGCTAAGTCCCGTAAAAAGGTCGTTTTTCCCGACTGAGGCGGACCAATGATCATCGTATGATGCCATCCTGAATCAAATAAAAATTGAATATATTCTTCCGCAACACCGATTTTTTCCCGAGCGATACGAATATTGAACGATGAAACTTCTCGAATACCTTTTACTTTTCCGCCATCAAGAATGACACGACCGGCTAGCCCCACCCGGTGTCCACCGTCGATCGTGATGTAACCCCGTCTCAACTCCTCATCGAGAGTATAAAATGAATGATTGCTTAACTTCTCCATAATCTGTTCCGCTTCTTCCCGGGAAAGGGAATAAGGTAGAAATACGGTTTTTCGATTGGCGGTGACTTCTATGGGGCGACCGATACGAAAACGAATTTCCTCAATATTATTTAAAGGAAAATAGCTTGACACCTGTTGCAAATGGTCCTGGATGGTTTTGGGTAAATATGCGAATATCTTCTGCACGGACATAACCTCTTTCTTTCCTTCTTCTGTTCATTCTTAAATGTATTAACAAGCGGGACAAAGTATGACAGGCTCTGGTGCTGAAGCGGAAAATTCACGAATTTCCGGTATTAAAAAATCGCGATTTTGAATGATGGGATTCGCAAAAAAAAAAAAGACGCCCAAGCATACGCTTGGACGCCTTTAGAGCATTATTCACCACTCCATTAAACCCGGGATACGTAGGAACCGTCGTCCGTGTTGACAACGATGGTGTCCCCCACATTGACGAAGAACGGTACTTGGACAACGAGTCCTGTTTCCAGTTTGGCCGGTTTAGAACCTCCGGATGCCGTATCGCCTCTGATACCAGGTTCAGTTTCGACAACTTTAAGTTCAACGGTGTTCGGTAAATCGATCCCGATCACTTCACCTTTGTACATGATGATATGCACTTCCATGTTTTCTTTCAGGAAATTGAGCTCGTATTCGATTTGGGCGCGGCTTAATTCTACTTGTTCATAAGTGGAAGTATCCATAAATACGAAAGTATCACCCGTTGAATACAAATACTGCATTTCTTTATTATCGATTTGTGCCCGTCCGACTTTCTCCCCGGCACGAAATGTTTTTTCTTGAATGACCCCGGTCCGTAGATTTTTTAATTTAGAGCGTACAAAAGCAGCTCCCTTTCCCGGTTTTACATGTTGAAACTCAAGGACACGCCAGATATCTCCATCAACTTCAATCGTTAATCCTGTCTTAAAGTCGTTAACAGAAATCATCTTGTCCAATCCTCCTAGTCATCACAAAATAATCAATTCTTTAGGTGAATGGATGATCACTTCATTTCCATCGTCCGTAATGATCAAATCGTCTTCGATACGGACACCGCCAACTCCTTCTAAATAAATTCCCGGTTCACAGGTGACAACCATTCCTGGTTGTAAAACCAGATCGGAACGGTAAGATAGAGCCGGACCCTCATGAACTTCTAATCCGATTCCGTGGCCGGTCGAATGGCCAAAGTATTTTCCGTATCCGTGTTCTTCGATGTAATCACGGCAAAGTGCATCTGCTTCTTTTCCGGTTATGCCGGCGCGGATGCCCCCGACGCCTTTTAACTGGGCACCGAGTACGACATCATAAATTTCTTTCATTTGTTCTCCCGGGTCACCAACGGCGATCGTCCGGGTCATGTCGGATACATATCCTTTGTACACCGCTCCATAATCAAGAGTCACCATATCTCCCTTTTCAATCACTTTATCCGTTGCCACACCATGCGGAAGAGCCGAGCGGGCACCTGATGCGACGATTGTCGGGAAGGATGATGAGGTCGCTCCCGCTTTCCTCATGAAAAATTCTAACTCATTAGCCACATCCAGTTCGGTCACACCGGGTTTGATAAATTGCAGTATATGATGAAACGCCGCATCAGCAATATCCGCGGCAACCTTAATCAAGGCGATTTCTTCCGGAGTTTTCACCAACCGTAATGTTTCGATGAGATCGGCTACTGGAACCAACTCACTCTTTACGTTCTCCTCAAGCTGTTGAAACTGGGCATAGGTCACATGATGCTTTTCAAAGCCGAGGTTCTTTACCCCATGTTGTTCACACAACCGGGCCACTTCTTGAATAATCGTTTCCTTTCTTTCGACGATCGTGTATCCCGGACACTCCATTTTCGCCTGTTCGGTATAACGGGAATCGGTAATAAACAGGGCCTCATTTTCCGTGATAAGGGCAGCGGAATCATCCCCTGTAAAATCGGTAATGTAGCGTACGTTATGTACATTGGTGACGAAGAGGGCATCAATTCCCTTATCGTGAAAAGATTCGCGCAATCGTTCGAGCTTATTCATTGAATCCTCTCCTTGATCCTTTAATTCAGCGCAAGCTAAAAAATTCCGGGTTTTTTAACATCCGGATTTTTATGTATCGTGCCCAGGTCCAGTCCAGAAACTACACTTATTCTACCACACAAATCGCGATTCGGTATAGTGAACTTATCAGAAATCATGCATTTTTCTCCTGATTTTGTTTGCCGCTAAGCATTTTTCTTTCTCGCTTATCATAGCTTATCGAATAACCGACAAACACACCGAATAACACATAGAGACAAAACGTTGTGATGATCGTATTCCTTTGCAGTTCTCTAAGAGGATTTAAATTTGGAAACAGTGGATTCAAAATATAAAAAACGAAAAAAAACAATAGTGCCCCGTACAGGATCGGGACCCAGATGGATAGAAAATTACTCAGCACCCATTGGTATAAGAAAGCAGAGACTATCCCGAAAATCCCTAATAATAATAAACTGAACACAACACCAAGCCACGACCCTTTCCATCCTCCATCGATCCACGGATCCAAAATCATTAAAGGACTTAATTCCGTAAAATTAAAATAATAACAGACAAGACCGATGAACCCCCAGAACAC
>CALKAK010000179.1 GCA_937983015.1 uncultured Bacillaceae bacterium
AAGATATTGAAAAACTCGTACAAAATGTGGGAATGGAATTCCCGGAACTAAAGATTCATTATGCCACATATCTTAATGAAGAAGATGATGTTGAAATTTTTAAAGATCGTGTAACGGAGTTTGACCTACTTTTATTCGCAGGATCTTTACCATATAACATTGCTACGAGGAATTTAAAGCTTCCACAAGCAAAATTTTACATTCCCTTTGAAGGCACTTCTTTATATCAAGCTTTATTTCAATTAGCATTAACAGGCGATCACGATTTGCAAAATAGAACTTTGGGGATCAGTGTCGATCATTTGCAAAAATATGAAGTAGAAGAAAGTTTAGAGGAACTAGAATGTAAAGTCAGGGAAAGATAAATCGATGGGGATGGAAGAGTTTATGAACCAGCTGATGATTCGGGATTTATCAGTTATTCGCTGCGAAATAAAAATGAAAAGATTTTACGTTTGGCAAAAAAAGCAAATATCAGTATCTCCACGAACAACAGGATTCTCGCTTTTTTCAATGTTCATGAAAAAATTCCGTAACTGCTAATGAGCTAGCAATAGGTTTGGGGATTTCCCCGATGAGTGCCCGAAGAATTTTACATAAACTAGAACAAGCGGGGTTGGTAGCGATTACAGGAGAAGAACAACCCGTCCATCGAGGTAGACCGCGATATGTGTTCTCTTCAATTCGATCATCGGTGATGGAAATATTTTAATAAAAGAATGGGGGATGGGAGATGCCGAATACATTGATTCAACCGGATGATACATGGATTCTATGGGCGATTCTTGTTGGTTGGGCAGCGGTAAGTATTTATTTAGAACAAAAATATCAGTGGGCAGCCAAAATTTCAGGTGCGATCATAGCCCTCATCGGGGCAATGGTGTTAGCCAATTTAAATATAATTCCTACTGAATCACCTGTATATGATACTGTTTGGTCGTATGTTATTCCATTAGCCATTCCTTTACTTCTCTATCAATCCAATATTTTAAGGATTTGGCGGGAAAGTGGTAGATTGGTCATAATTTTCCTGATCAGTTCTGTTGGAACAGTGGCAGGTGCCATCATCGCCTTCTTCTTACTTAAAGATTATATCCCGTTATTGTATAAAATTTCCGCGATGATGACCGGTTCTTATATCGGTGGCGGGGTTAACTTTGTAGCCATGTCCGCGAAATTCGAGACACCCGGCGATCTCGTTTCCGCAACTGTAGTTGCGGATAATATGGTCATGGCACTCTATTTCCTGGTATTAATTTTGATTCCGACATTAAAGTTTTTCCGGAAACACTTTACCACTCCCTACATAAATGAGCTGGAAAGTAATGTGCGAGGTGATGAAAACCTGGCTGCTTCCTATTGGAAAAGAAAAGACATTTCATTGCTGGATATTGGTAAAGCGGTCGGAACGACGTTCGTCATTGTTGCAATCTCCTTCACGATTGCCGGTTACTTCGATGCATGGATTCCATCTGGTGAGGATGTAAATGTATTCTTCAATATCCTGAACGGTGTTTTCGGCGATAAATATTTGATGTTGACGACAATCACCCTTCTTGCCGTTACACTTTTTCCCAGGTATTTTGAAAATATCCACGGAACACAAGAAATTGGTACGTTTTTGATTTACATTTTCTTTGTCGTCATCGGTGTTCCGGCATCGATTTCAATCATTTTACAAAACGCACCGTTAATCTTTGTATTCTGTGCCTTGATGGTTATTATCAATATGATCATATCCTTCGGGATTGGAAAAGTGTTTAAATTTTCATTAGAAGAAATTATTCTCGCTAGCAACGCCAATATAGGTGGCCCGACAACAGCAGCTGCTATGGCTATATCGAAGGGCTGGGTCAAATTAGTCGGACCGATCATGCTTGTCGGTACTTTAGGATACATTATCGGCAACTATATCGGATCTGCTGTTGGCGCCTGGCTCAGTAACTTTTAAACTATTTTTGTGAAAAATCCTGAATAGGAGCATGCTCCGTTTCCGGATATCGGTTTAATGTGAAACTGTAGAAAAATTGTCATTAATAAATATCTGGTGATCCAGTTCACACGATCAAAACATTCACCTTTTCCAGGGCTTCGTGGTTCCGGAAAAATCCTTTATAAGATGTTTTGGTGAAAGCCGATAGGAAAAAAGGGGAAGTGACTCGAATATAAAAGATAAGAAAAGTTGTGTATAGATGTACGTGGAGGACTATTTATTGGAAATATATGAATCCCGCTTTTTTACGTGAATTGCAAAAACATTAACTTTTTACGAGGGTTGGGATTTTTAGGAGTGGACATATGAAAAAATATTCCTTTGTGCTAGGTTTAGCGGTCATAATGGGCCTTTTCATTCTAATTGTTATAATCATACCGAAGCATTGGTATTTTCCAAGAAGTGAGAAGTTTGAAGTAATTAATTATCATTTTTCAGAAGATTATCAAGGCTGCGCGATCGTTATTTATAATGTTCCGGATGCACCAACGCTGGAAATAAATGATAAGATGATCAACTACTATTTTGATGATCACGGGATTCTTTTAACTTCATCGCCGCAAGATTTCGGTTGGGAAGGGAAAGGTCATTCAGGATTTCACCGGGCGAATTTTTATAGGGGGAATCAATTGCTGGAAGCAGAAGATATCGTTAGTCATTCAACGGGGGAAGCCGAACTTCCGTTATTCGGGAAGATTTATTATGAACAAATTTCCGTAGGTTATGATGCTTGTAGAAGCGATTCTCTCGATTCGGTGATCCGGAAGCTCCAGGAGCGGAATTCCTAATTGTTTTTGTATAAAAAACTTCCCCTGAAGGTCGACGATTTTTCTATGCGCGATTCCTTCAGGGGAAGTATTGTAAAGCAAACCCGCTTTATTCTTCGTCAATCATTGCCACGAGTCTTCCTTTTACTTCATGACGTTCTAAGCGTAACAGGCCATCGTAAATTTCATCGAAACCAATTTTCGTGACGTGTGGTTTGATGTCACCTGACGCCATCAATTCGTAGACCGCAGCAATATCTTCTACCGTACCGCCGACGCTTCCGGCCAATGTGACACTTTTGACAATCAAATCACGGGTGTTGATCGTCGATTCTAATTTACCCATACCAACTAAAACGACTTTTCCACCCGGGGCAACCGCTTCTATAGCCTGTGCAGTTGTTACTCCAAATCCAGCGTAGTCTACGATTAATTCCAGGCCTAAATCTTTCAAGTCTGTGACGTTTTCAAATACTTCCTTGACTCCCAGGCTTTTTGCCAATTCTCGGGCTTGCGGACTGATATCAACCGCATAAACTTCGCATCCTTTTACAACGGCTGCCCGTGCTGCGATTTGTCCGAGGCCGCCAACTCCAATTACACCAACCTTCATACCCGGCTTTGCGCCACCGGTTACGAACATTGCATGATACGAAGTCATTCCAGCATCCGTTGCGACCGCGGCATATTCGAAGGGGACATTATCAGGAATCCGGACTAAATCCACTGCTGGAGCGGAAACTTTTGTCGCATAGCCGCCATCATATCCATATCCTGGACCCATACCTACTTTACTTACCGGGCAAACCCCGACACGGTCACCTACTTTAAAATCGGTGACACCTTCACCAACTTCGGTAATTACCCCAGCAATTTCATGTCCCATGATGATCGGAGTATATTCGATGAGTTCCAACCATCCTTCATCACGTAACGCACCTACATCCGAATGGCACAGACCAGCGGCTTTTACATCAATGACGACGCGACCTTCGGTTGCCACTGGATCAGGTTTTTCTACCATTTTTAACGGTTTATTCGGTCCATAATACTCCCAGCCCTTCATTATGAAACCCCTTTCATTTTAAATATTTGAATTTATTATACCATACAATTAATGGATAAAATTTTTGAATCTATCACAATTCTATGAAGATATTGTGAAAAAATAGTAAAGTGTACTAGTATATATGATTTCTGCTTTTTCATCCTTTTTATTTACAATAATCCTTCTATAGATTAAAGAAGGATTGTAGATTTTATGAATAAGAGAATGTTGGTTTTATTAGGTTTTTTATAATAGTATTTTTTACCGGATGTCAAGGTGAGATGGTGGAAGAAGCGTTTCATGCACATATCGAGGATGATGAAGGAAATGTAATTGTGAATCAATTAATGTTGACTATGAAGAACGGCTTTATCGATCTTTGGTTATTTCGGAACAGAACATACATAGTTACCATCGAATATCAGGACAAAAAAGCGGTTGAATCGATTTTGACTTTTGCCGAATGTAAAACTCGTGTTACGACGATGCGCTTTTTGAGGATAACAAATTTTTATGAGTTGAGGCTATCCAATAAGTTATATTTACAATTTTTGGATGCCCCTTTTCGCGTTAATTAACTTTGGTAAATTAATTTCTTGATCAACTCATAATTATCATGATTAAATAAATTTACTTTTTGGACGGCCACATTCCACATGCATTTCCTAATTAGAGTGAAGGGCTATAGAATCATTCATAGAATATTTCATTTATTTTTTGGGATATTAACCATTTTACAGATGAGTAGAAACTGGATTTCAATAGCATTCATAGGAGGAATAATGGATGGCAGATGTGGAACTTGATATGCAATTGAACGGTCCGTTAAAAATAAGTCTGGCAAGCGTTGATCGATGCGAATATTGTTGCGAAATGGATCTGGGATAATGATTTTAAACCGATTGTCGGACAGAAATTTCAGTTTCGTGCGGAACCCAATGAATGGTGGGATGGTATTGCCGATGGGGAAGTATTAGCAGTAAACGAACCAAATCACTTGAAATATACTTGGGCGAGTCAGAGCGAATCGACAACCATTACCTGGACTTTGCATGGAGAGTTTGATGGAAAAACCCATCTTCATTTTGAACAATCCGGATTTAGTGAGGAAACCAAGGCATATCCTGGAGCCTTATCAGGAGCAAAATCGAGCTGGGAGGAATTTGCCAGACGATTAGAAAAAGTAGTAGCGTAATTGTAAGGCTGAGGTGAGAATGGAACTACAATTGCATAACAGCTGCGTACGAAACAATCATTGTTAATTTACAAACACCGTTAGCTAAATGACTTATCCCAATAGGGCGCACCAGGTGGCGGGACTATCGGGTTTTTTAAATTTGGATGATCGAGTTCAAGACCGGTGTTCTATTGAGGTAAAATCCTGGATGATCGCTATCCGAAAAAAGATGCTGAAAGAGAATGTTTTTGATAAATTAGTTATGAGAAATTCTAAAGTTTACAAAGAACCGGGGGAAAACGAGATGATCAAGGAAGCAAGTATAGAAGAAATTCAGGATGTGGCTCAACTGGCTTTACTACTTTGGCCGGAGCACACGTTGCCTGAATTAGTCGAAGAAATGAAAGCGCTTATAAGCCAAGAGGATGCAGTCGTGTTTTTGGCATACGAGGATCATGATCCGATTGGTTTTGCACAGTGCCAATTGCGTTATGATTATGTGGAGGGAACGAGCACATCTCCCGTAGGTTATCTAGAGGGGATTTTTGTGAAGAAACCTTACAGAAAACAAGGGGTTGCACGAAAGTTAGTCGAGGCCTGTGAACGGTGGGCCAGGGCTAGAGGTTGTCAGGAATTTGCCAGTGATTGTGAATTAGATAATGAGGAAAGTTACCAGGTCCATCTCCGATTAGGCTTTAAAGAAGTCAACCGGATTGTTTGTTTTAAAAAAGATTTATAAAAATGTAATCCCTTTGCCATAATGACTGCGTTTCATTGAACAAGCCACGTTGTTATTGCGATATTCACAATTGAATTTGCTCGATAAAATGATTTTTATAAAACCGGGTAGTTATTGTTGACGATATTAATGTGTTCTAGTATACTTTAAAAATCGTATGAAACGAGTACCAACATTCCTCCTGTTTTTGATTGAATGATTCAGGACAGTGTTTTTTGTTTTAAAAACTATAAAAACATGTTCCCTTTTTTTAGCTATATACCTCGAAACAGGAATATATTAATTCGTTTATCTTTTTTCAGGAGGAAAATGGTCTTTAGTGAAGAACAGTCAAATATCAATCAATACATGATGTCAAGCATCAAGTCTTTCCCAGCTAGGGTTACTTAATATCCATTTTGAGTTTGTATACGAAATAACAAAGGATGTTTTGTAAAGATTTGCTCCGTGGCTTCTTTATCTCTTCGGAGAATCTGAGCCCCGTGTCCGATCGTTTCGGTGCAAATTGAATTCTATCCATTCAATACCTTAAAGGGGGTGGCAGTAGTCAAGAGATTTTTTTTAACCAAACACAGGAGAATTTTTTATACGAATGAATGAAGAATGCAACACAAAAGCACTGATAAAATATGCCCAACACACGTAATGGTAAATAAAACGGAAGTAAAGTAACTTATGTCATTACACTCTACCATCAAAAAAATTTATAAAAGGAAAGTTTTGTAAGTGGGATTTTTCGATATATTTCTGGGTGGAAATAAACAATTTCAGGAGGATAAAACTATGGAACAATTAAAAATTGGTATTATTATGGGATCGACACGTGAAGGAAGAGTGAGCCCACAAGTCGCAGTCTGGGTAAAACAATTAGCGGATCAACGTGGTGATGCGGAATATGAAATCATCGACATCGCCGACTTCAAATTACCGTTGTTAGGTGAAGCTGGAGCCGATGCTTCGGGTGCAGAAGCCTAGTCGAAAGCGATTGCTAGTCAGGATGGATTTATATTCATCGTTCAAGAATACAATCATTCCATTACCGGTGCACTAAAAAACGCGCTGGATTACTTGCGTGAAGAGTGGAATAATAAAGCGGCCGGTATCGTATCTTACGGTTCGGTCGGGGGCGCTCGTGCTGCGGAACATTTACGAGGTATTTTAGGTGAATTATTAGTTGCCGACGTCCGTGTTCATCCCGCATTATCTTTATTTACAGATTTTGAAAACTTTACAGAATTCAAACCTCAACCGGTTCAAGCGGATTCTGTAAATGAAATGCTTGACCAGCTCATTCCATGGGCAAAGGCGTTAAAAACAATTCGCTAAGCAGACATCTTCTTAAAAGTGCAGCATGGGTAATAAAGTGTTCATGTTGCACTTTTTTTAATACGGTCAATTTCATACCTTGTTTTCGGGAATTATAGTGGTGGATACAGAAAGAACATTACATTCTTCACACGATATTAAATATAATTTTATGTCTAGGAGGAAGTCTTTTGCTGAAATTTGATCCACAGGAACTCACCGAACGGCAAAATTATAAATTTTTAATCGGGACGATCATCCCGAGACCGATCGCTTTTATCACGAGTATTGGTGAAAATGGGACGGTCAATGGTGCGCCTTTTAGTTATTTCAATATCGTGTCAGCAAATCCCCCGATGATCTCGGTTGCCATTCAGCGGAAAAATGGTTTTCTTAAAGATACGGCAAGAAACATCAAGCGTTCAGGAGAGTTTGTCGTGCACATTGTTGATGACAGTAATATAGAAAAAATAAATAGAACTGCTGCGTCACTTCCACCGGATGAAAGTGAAATTGAAAAAGTAAACTTAACCCGTGTAGATAGTGAAATCGTTTCCGTTCCTGGAATTAAAGAAGCAAAGGTTCGGTTCGAATGTGTTTTAGTTGATGCAATTGAATTAGGTGAGGAAGGAAACATTGGGACAGACCTTATTATTGGGAAGATTGTACAATTTATTATTGATGAAGAGATATATCTAAAAAATGGCCGTATTTATCATGAAAAGTTAAGTCCGGTTAGTCGTTTAGCAGGGCATAATTATACGAAAATTGGTGAAGTATTCGCTTTAAAAAGACCGGAATAAGGCTTGATGATCGATTCGATTAGAGCGATCAGTTTTTCAACATAATCGATATAAAAAATTCAAAAGTCCGATATTTATATCAACATGCCATTTTCTTTTGAGATCGCTTTCGAAAAACCAGACTTTACTATTAAAAATGGAATAAGCCGGTGCGTTTTGCGAAAAACATGAAGAAAATCTCACTACGGCACTTGCTATCATTCGCTCCTTACAGTATAAGAAAAAACATCATCCCTTGCATGTTGAAGGCGGAGTATGAGGAAAAAGCAAATTTTTCATAGAAATTCACCATTTCCGTATTTAATTTGTTAATAGTTCGTAAAATATGATGGGATTTTAGAGAAAAGATCTTCGACTATGTATTACCTTAGTAAGATGTTACTAACAAATCGGTATTTTTAAATAATTCATGAATTTATCCTAGCCTTTATAGTAGAACAAATGTAAACAGGGTATAATAAGAATAGAATCAGACAAGGAGGGATTTCGTGACACAACAAAGCCAAAATATTAAAAATATTTTGGTTGATTACGAGAATAGAGTACTTAGAGATCAGGTGGCCACTCTTTTAGAAACGATTGCTACCAAATTAAAACAAGATGGCACGTTAACGTTAAAATTGGGGCAGGAAGAGCACACGGTTCAACTTCCAGAATCAGTCGTTTTGGAAGTGAAACTGGAAGAAAAAAATGGTCAGTACAGCTTGGAGTTTGAACTCGAGTGGCGGGAGGGTGCTGAAGAAGGTACATTAACGATCGAGTAGCTGTTTTCATGGATGGAATTTTTTTCACATTAGGTGATTTGAATAAGTTTTATTCTACAGCCAAATTTAGCAAATGATAATCAGCGGGACTGCCAATCATTCGACACCAATTGTGAATTATTTCTCAAAATAGGGACCCGCTGATTGTTTTTTTAATTCTTTAAGATCGAACTAATCTTTGCCATTTTCACTTCATCAATAGGTTGACTGAAGTCTCCATTTTTTCGGCAACCGCTCCCAAAATGATATTCAGATGCACCTATTGTTTCATGGAGATTTGCTAAATTGTCCGGGTTTACGCCACTACCGACGAGTATTTTTGGTCCTTCCAATTCCCGGGATAATTCGACGAGCTTTTTCAGAGTTTCAACTCCTTCTAATGCAGTCGGAGCACCGCCCGAGGTGAGGACTCGCTTGATGTGCGCTTTGTATTTACTCAATATTCGATATGCGGATAGGGGGGAGCGAACACGGTCAAATGCCCGATGAAAGGTGATGTTAAAATCGGGTGCGTGTTCAATCACTTTATCCAAAAACCGTTCGTCAATGTCTCCGTTTTCCGTGATCGCACCAATTACGATCCGGTTCCCCCCGAGTTCGCGGATGATGGAAATATCTTCTTTCATCGTGAGCCAATCGGTTTTGCTATATACGAAACCGAAATTGTGGGGACGGACCATGATCTGCACAGGAATGGTTGCTTTTTCCAATACCCTTTTAATAGTACCGTAACTAGGAGTAATGCCACCTTCACTCATGGCACTGACGAGTTCTACACGGTCGGCACCCAATTGTTGTGCTTGAAGTACATCTGTTTCGTTTAAAGCGATTACTTCGATTTTCAATAAAATCCCTCATTTCTATAATGGTGCTTTTTTTATAATGCGACCTTTCCTGCCAATTGTAGTTTCTGCATATTTTAATGAATTGATGATCGCTTCCTCTGTTGATTCTATTGCTGCCTGAAAGAGCCGATTCATAATTGGGTGATCATCACGTAAAAATTGAATCGCTTCGGTCATGTTTTGATCGTTATGTTTATAACGCCAGGCCGTGGAGAAAGCTATGGCGATATCACCACTTCCGTTTGCCATGATACTCCCGACACGACCGAGCCCTAAGCCGGCTCTTTTTGCTAACCGTTTCAATTGTCTGTCGTATAACGGTGCATCTGTGGCAACGACTATGATAATCGAACCGTCCGGAGTATTGACCGGGGAGTCTTTGGATACGTTGAAAAATTTCGCCTCATCTTTCTTCCCAAAATTACTGAGGACGAGGCTGGCCACCGTATATTGATAATCTTCGTAGGCCAAAACTCGGGATGAACTACCGATTCCGCCTTTGTAACCAAAGCATACCATCCCTTTACCCGCACCGACCGCTCCTTGCTCCACTGGAGCTTCCGTGGCATTTTCGATTGCCTGAATCGCATGTTCCGGTTTTACGGCAGGGATTCTAATCGAGTTCAAGTAGCCATCATTACATTCGGCAACAACAATATTGATCGTGCTTGTTGTGTCACCGATTGTCGCGTTTTGTTCGAGCATATACTGAAGGGTCCCTTGTAATACAGGAGCGACACTGAACGTGTTCGTGAGCATGATGGGCGATTCGATCAAGCCTAGTTCTTCCAGCTGGATGAGTCCGACGGTTTTACCGAATCCGTTGAACACGTGGCATCCGGCAGGCAGCTTTTCTTGAAAAAGATTCCCGCCATGGGGTAGGATCGCCGTAACCCCCGTACAGATCGTATCATCCTCGCTTAATTTTTCATAAAGCGTTACATGTCCCACACGCACGCCGGGAACGTCGGTAAGAGAATTTTTTTTGCCTTTTTGCAATTTCATCTTTTCACCTCAAACCACACGCTGTATATTCATATTGTAGCAAATTTCAACAATGGGGTTGAAAGATGTCAACAAATTTAGTTGGCAATACTTTAAGCGAAATATGTTT
>CALKAK010000180.1 GCA_937983015.1 uncultured Bacillaceae bacterium
ATTTTCAAAAAATTTTCTGGTAATCCCCTATCCGCTCAAATACCCTATTTTACTTTTTAACTTTCCCCAGTTATTACAAACGATAGAAGACTACCGTTTCCTGATTTCACTTTTCGGCATTCAATTAGCAAGGTTAACTTTGTTATTGTGCATGTTTAGATATGTGTTTTGTTTCACACATTCATCATTTAAGTAAGGAGGTCATCGTTTATGAAAAAACTCTGGCGCCTTACTTTATTTGTATTGGCAACAATTTTCCTCGTGCTCCTAACCGCTGCCTGTTCTTCTACTTCTGATGCGGGAGATGGAGCGGAGCGAGGCGATAAAACGATCAAAATGTTTACGAATATCGTTGGCGGTAAAACACCGGAAGAAAATGATTTATTCATTGAAGAGATCGAACGATTAACGGGTATTAAAGTGGAGATGACAAAACCCCCATCCGATTATGACCAAAAATTATTGACTGCTTTATCATCCGGTGAAACGTACGATTTAATCTTGATGACCAAACCAACGATGGATATCCTCGTCGATCAAGGTGCACTCATGGACTTGACGGAAAAAATTCAGGAATCGGAGATTTTATCTGACCCAACCGTCATTCCACCAGAAGAATGGGAATTGATCACCTATGAGGATGGAAAAATCTATTCTGTATTCAACAAGTTCGAAGGCGGAACAATGCCGATCGTCCGCCAGGACTGGATGGAAAAATTAGGTCTTGAAGAGCCGAAAACCTTAGACGACTTTTATAAAATCTTTAAAGCCTTTAAAGAGCAGGATCCGGATGGTAACGGCAAAGATGATACTTACGGATTATCCATATCCAAGTTATACGATATCCAGCCCTTCTTAAGTGCAACGGGCGTAAAGTACCGTTATGTGATCGATGATGAAGGAAACCGAACGATCCCGATTGCAACGGAAGCGGCCGTTCCGGTTTTAGAATGGCTGAATAAACTTTATGAAGAAGGGTTACTGGATCCGGATTTTGCCACGAATGACACCACACAGATGCGCGAGAAATTCCTCGCTGATAAAGTCGGTATGGTCACCTATTGGGATATGTGGGTCGGATTGTTTAATAATATCAAGCTGACGGAAGATCCGAATACCGAATTCCGCGCCAAAGGGATTGCCGGTGCTGTCGGTCCGGACGGCAACATTATCCATCGCCGGGGGGATCCAAGTGTATGGGCGATTCCGGTTAATGCGGAAAATCCAGATGTTGCC
>CALKAK010000181.1 GCA_937983015.1 uncultured Bacillaceae bacterium
GGAAATATCCCCCCTCTATTCTAAATCCATTTCAGAGATACCCTATCTATCTTATATTACACAAAATTCTTGACGGTACCGCACCCCCTAAAAAGACTGAAATCGAAGCTGAATTTTTTAATAAAACTAAAAATAAATAGAATCCCAAAGCACTTTATAAAGATCATAGGTTCTGCAAAAACATATATGTTTGCTAAAAATTCTGGAGTAACTGTTCCTGTTTCATTACCATCTTGATTCCCACCAGCATCATTAGCGCTACAAGAGCAATTGCCTCGAGCAATAATAAAACAATCTTTGCCAACCCTGAATCCCGAAAATTTACGTCTCCCCACCACTAACAATCGCAATTTTCCGATGTCCCTTTTCCGTTAAATATTTAATTGCCGAGAAAACAGCAAGTTTATCGTTCACCTTTACGAAAGGGACGGGAGATGGTTTGAAAGTGTAGTAAGAAGAACGAGCGGAACATCTATTGCATTTAATATTGCAATTTACGAGATAATCTAAAGCTTTTCTACTTTCAAGTTCGGTATTGCATAAGATCACACTATGTCCCATTGTATAAGCAGCCTTTTCTACACCTTTTAATCATTCGATTGGTAATGGACTTGTCAAATCAGAGCCAGTAGTCATATATTTTTGTTCTTCTACCAACGACCTCTCTGGTAAGCGCATTTGGGTGATGGTAAAATTCTTTAATAACCGGCAAAACCCGTTTTTTAGTTTTTTTCTGAATAGCCCCCCTGATTTTAATGACTCTTGATACAGTAGCAACGGAAACTTTTGCTTTTTCAGCTTTATCTTGTATTGTTATTTTCATTTAACCACTTCCTACTGTTTACGTAAACGTATACGTCATTAAAATTTTCTATAACGGTTTTCTTACATGATATTTTACTATTTTGTGAACATTTGTTTTCTGCAACGAGCATTCATTTTTTACGAATGTTAAATTCATGATAAATAAAATGGCCATCAAGTGTGATACACTTAGACGGCCATTTGTAAAAATTTTAAACCTTTACACTCTCTGCTTCTTTCTTAAAAAAGGTTTTCATCGCATGGTAAACATCGGCTTTTTGCCGGAGAATATAATAGCGAAAACGTTGATCTTTGATCGACCGGTAGGCGGACATCAATGTGGAGTGGCGATTGTACTGATTGACTTCGCCATAGCCGAACATATTGGAGCGATCCATCAAAGTTTTGACGAGCTGGAGGCAGCGAATATTATCTGAGGAGAGGTTATCTCCATCGGAAAAATGCACGGGGTAAATATTGTACCGATCGGGATGGTATTTTTCATCGATCAACTCCAGCGCCTTGCGGTAAGCCGAAGAGCAAATCGTCCCGCCGCTTTCTCCTTTCCGGAAAAATTCTTCTTCCGTGACGACCCGAGCTTCGGTATGATGGGCGATGAATTCGATTTCCACATGCTCGTATTTCGTCCGTAAAAAACGCGTCATCCAGAAGAAGAAACTGCGCGCCATATACTTCTCCCACTGTCCCATGGACCCGCTAGTGTCCATCATCGCCAGGACAACGGCTCTTGATTCGGGCTTTCTCACTTCCGTCCACGTTTTGAATTTGAGGTCTTCCGGGTAGATCGGGTAAAAACTCGGGTTCCCCTGCAATGCGTTCCGTTTAAAAGCCGCAAGTAACGTGCGTTTCTTATCGATATTGCCCATCAAACCCGTCTTTCGAATATCATTAAATTCGATATCTTCCACATGAAATTCGTGGTCATCCTTTTGTTGAAGATTGGGCAATTCTAATTCCTGAAACAGGGCTTCTTCCACTTCTTCCAGCGTTACTTCCGCTTCATAATAATCCTCACCGGGCATATCACCCGCTCCCTGTCCTTTCCCAGGACCGATCGGCCGATCTCCCTCACGGAAGATCACGTCACCAACGTTACTGTCCCCATCGCCCTGGCCAACATGTTTATTTTTATCGAAATTGTATCGAATTTTATATTCATCCAGTGAACGAATGGGAATTTTAATAACCTCTTTACCATTCGATAAGATAATACTCTCTTCCGTAATTAAATCCGGCAGGTTCTTCTTGATCGCTTCCTGCACTTTTTCTTTATGCCGCAATTGATCTTCATAGCCTTTACGATGGAGGGACCAATCTTCCTGGGAAAGCGTAAATCGATGCTGTTCTAAAGGTTTCATGCACTTCCCTCCCAATATCTTTATCGAAGATGGCACGATTTACCGCTTTTCTGCATACAATATTACCGTCTGCCTTTTCATCGGCCCGCGACCTTTTGCCTGAAAACCAACGCCTCGGGACACGCAGTGCTACTCCCCTTGAATTATTTTATATTATGCAGACCTTCCACAAAAATTCACTTAAAATTCGCAAAGCCAATGGACAGGCCAGGTAAAATCGTTCAAAAAAAGCCGCATGGTTTTTATAACCATGCAGCTCTTGTAAAAAGTCATTGAAAATCGATATTGTAATTTTCCTACTTCATAACCTTCGCTCACCGGTTCAAAAGACTACCGACATAGCGCAGCAATTCATTGGCTGAAGTCGAATTATACCCGTATTCATCGATCAGACGGGCGATCACTTCATTGATCTTCTTCAGTTGCTGTTCATCCGGTGTCGTAGTTGAAGTCGTGATCTTGACGACATCCTTTAAATCGGCAAATAACTTTTTCTGAATCGCTTCGCGGAGCCGGTCATGAGAATTGTAATCGAATTTTTTCCCTTTGCGGGCAAAAGCGGAAATGCGGATCAAGATTTCCTCCCGGAACGCTTTCTTGGCGTTTTCCGAAATGCCGATCTGTTCTTCGATTGAACGCATGAGTTTTTCATCCGGGGTGATCTCTTCCCCGGTCAAGGGATCGCGCAGCTTCGTTTTATTGCAGTACGCTTCCACATTATCGAGATAGTTTTCCAATAGTGTTTTCGCCGATTCTTCATAGGAATATACGAATGCCTTTTGCACCTCTTTTTTCGCCAGTTCATCGTATTCTTTTCGTGCCATCGAGATAAAATTCAAATACTTTTCTTTCTGTTCCTGGGTAATGGACGGGTGGGAATCAAGCCCGTCTTTCAAAGAGCGGAGGACATCGAGCGCATTGATCGATTTCGTCTCTTTCTTTATGATCGCCGAGGAAATCCGGTTGAAAACGTAACGGGGATCGATGCCCTCCATGCCTTCATCCGGGTACTCCTTCTTCAATTCCTCCACGTCAACATCACTAAACCCTTCCACCATTTCACCGTCATAAAGGCGCATTTTTGTGATCAGATCGATATCTTTGCGTTTCGGTTCTTTCAAGCGGGTTAAGATCGTGAACATCGCGGCGATTCTGAGAGTGTGCGGGGCTATATGAACGTCCCTTACATCACTTTCCCGGACCATTTTCTCATAAATTTTTTCTTCCGCGGATACTTTCAAATTATAGGGGATCGGCATAACGATGATCCTTGAATGGAGAGCCTCATTTTTCTTATTGCTAATAAAGGAACGGTACTCTGCCTCGTTCGTATGAGCGACGATCAGTTCGTCCGCGCTGATCAAAGCGAACCGTCCCGCTTTAAAATTCCCCTCCTGGGTTAGGGACAGCAAGTGCCAGAGGAATTTCTCATCTAATTTCAACATCTCCTGAAATTCCATGATTCCCCGATTCGCCTTGTTAAGCTCTCCGTCAAAACGATAAGCGCGCGGATCCGATTCAGAACCGTATTTGGCGATCGTGGAGAAATCAATGCTCCCGGTTAAATCCGCAATATCTTGACTTTTCGGATCGGAGGGACTGAAGGTGCCGATACCGATCCGGCGATCTTCGGAGAAGAAGATCCGTTCAACGAGGACATCTTCAATACGCCCACCATATTCCTTTTCCAGTCGCATCATATTCAGTGGCGAAAGACTGCCTTCGATGCGAATCCCGTACTCTTTGTAAAAATCATCCCGTAACTCCGGCGGGATCAAATGTAGTGGGTCCTCGTGCATCGGACAGCCCTTAATCGCATACACCGCACCGCGCTCCGTACGGGAATACGCTTCCAGCCCCCGCTTCAGCAGGGTAACTAATGTCGATTTTCCGCCACCGACCGGCCCCATGAGTAGTAAGATGCGTTTACGCACATCGAGGCGCTTGGCCGCCGGATGGAAATATTCTTCGACCAATCGTTCGAGCGCTTCTTCCAGTCCGTACAATTCGTTGCTGAAAAATTTATAGATTTTCCGACCATCTATTTCTTCAACCCCTGCATCCACGATCATATTGTAGATCCGTGCATGCGCCGGTTGTGCGACCCAGGGTTTCTCTTTCACAATTTCCAGATACTCCGCGAACGTTCCTTCCCAGTGCAGTTTTTCTTCTTCTTCTCTATATTTCACGATTTTGTCTAATAACGACATGTAAGCCTCCACCCCATTCTTTGTTAGTCAAACCAGGTTCAGGAATGGTTTCTATAAGATAACTTATATGAACATGCACCGGGAAAAATAACCGCAAAAGCTTTGCGGTAAATTATTTTATCTTTTCAGAAAAGTAAGTTATAATAAATGCAACTCCAAGTGAGTTAAGTGGACAAGGGGATAAGGGAGGAATTCATGATGTGGCGGACACTGGTTATATTAGGAGTGGCTATTGCCTTTTTGATCGCCTATTTCACATCAGGTTATGAAGATAAACCGCGTACATATAAACGTTGACTAAAAATCGCCTCAGTTTTGTATCGCAATCTTGCTTGCCTCTTTGCTTTAAACATGACGATCAACTGTTCCCCTTTTTAATAAAAATGGTGCCGGTTTTATTACCGGCACCATTTTTATCTATAGCAAATTATCGTCTGTCAAAACCTTTTTCCCGGACAAAATCGTGCATATAGGTTCGCGTCGGCTTCGCGAGGGTTTTTGCCATCTGTCCGGTCCATG